>CAIVKH010000231.1 GCA_903906425.1 uncultured bacterium | reverse complement strand
CTGGAAAGCTCTCCGGAAGCCAATCGCCAGATTTTCCAATCATTGGAAACCACCGCGCGGCGTCACGCAGGACATCATCGTGCCGCGCCTCGAAGGCGGCTTCACGATCCTGCATTTCGTCAGCGGCCTGCTGATGAGCACCGAAATCGGCGCATGATGGCGGCAAGGCGGGGCGCGTTGTCCCCAACGCGCCGTATGGACTGCGGAAGCGAGACGGCGAGCTTCCGCCTTCGGGCCGGGAAGCGACGCAAGGAGCTTGCCGGAGGGGAGGGCAAGCGCGCGAAAAAGGCTTCGCCTCTCGCGGCAAGCTCGCGGCCTCGCTTGCTGACGAAAAGCGGAAGCTCATCGGAATTCGCTTCCGCAGTCCAAACGCCCCGCGCGCCCTGCCTCCGCACTTGCAACCATTGGAAACTCCCGCCACGATCTTTTCCAATCATTGGAAGAAGGGCGGGGATGCGAGGGAGGACGGGGCGAAACACGCAGTGGCGGTGATGGGTGAGCGGGATGGGGAATGATGACGAGAACAACAAAATGGGCGATAGGGTTGAGCGTTTTCGCGGTTGCTGCCGTTATGTTGAAACTGGCTGCCTCGCTGGTTTCCATATTGAATCCAACCCCGATTCTCCTTCCGTTTCCGCCAAAGAACACGACAGATCTTCAGCGCTTCGTGTCTGTCTTCGGCCCGATGGATTTCGCCCCTTCGACGCAAGAAGTGAAAGCGGTCAAGGTTCCCAGTTCATCGAGCGACTATGCCGGCCTTTCGACTTATTACTTTGCTTACCGTTGTGATCAAGCCGGAGCCGCACCCCTCTTTCGATATACGAACGCCGTTCATATCAAAGTTCCGCCGCTAACAATTGGACGTGATCCCAAGGACGGAGAAAGAGAACTGGATTTTCATCCACCGGAGACACCGACACATGTTTTCCCGGACATGTTCTATCGCGTTTTGGATTTATCGCATTGTGACACGCTGTTGATTCGCATGAAAGGTGCCCCGACTTGGTATGAGCCGGATTTGATAACAAACGGACTTGCCGAAAGGCTGTGGTGGGGCCGCGGGCATGGAATCATTGAGATGTACTACAATGCAGACACCGAAATGATGTACCTGCGACTTGATGAATTGAGACCATATTAGAGCCGACCCCGCCGCCGGCCAAGATTCGCCCGAAGCCGGGCGAAAGACGCAGCGGTGATGAACCCCAACGGGGTTGGTAGCCTCCAGCCCAGCGGTTGCGAGTCTTCGAGCTACCCTGGGAAAACGCGCAATTGAACAATCATCTTATTTCATGGATCTACCCTGAAAGGGTTGAAGCCCGGGCTGCAACCCCGTCGGGGTTGTGTGATGTTTGTTTTCGTCTTCCCGGGGTAGGCCGCGTAAAAGCCAGGGCTCACGCGGCCAACCCCGGGCTGAAGGCTTTTCACGCCGTTGGCGTGAATGAAACAGTCGCCAAACCCGCCGCCGGCCAAGATTCGCCCGAAGCTCGCGTAAATGGGAACGCGACTAATGGCGGGCGAAAGACGCAGCGGTGATGGTGCCCCGGCAGGGGCAGCCGGAATGCAGCCGGTGGTGGCAACCACCGGAACGGTCCAACGAGAAATCATCATTCGCCCCGGAGGGGCGGCGGAGACTCCCGCGCCCCTCCGGGGCGCAATCATGTTTTGTGCGCGCGAACCGGTGGCTTGCGCCACCGGCTACCATCCATCGGCCCATCCGGGCCTTGACGTCGCGATCCTTCGGCCCGTGGGAACGGGCCGCGGCGGGGATGTAACCCCGCCCTCCATTCTCTTCCAATGATTGGAAGTTTGCGGGGACGGTGGTTTCCAATGATTGGAATCTGCGGGGGTGATGTTCGGGGCTTGTCTTCGGCGGGATGGGGGCGTAACAGGACGGTATGAATACATTGCTGGTGATGACGGTGATCGGTGCGGACAGGCCGGGGCTGGTGGGGCGGTTGTCTTCGGTGATTGCGGAGCACGGCGGGAACTGGCTGGAGAGCCGGATGGAACATCTGGGCGGGCAGTTCGCGGGCATTTTGCGCATCCAGGTTCCGGTGGAGCAGGAGCAGAAACTGCTGGCGGGTTTGCGGGGGCTGGAGGCGGAGGGGCTGTCGGTGCGGGCGCATAAGGATCATGCGCTGCCGATCATGACGGCGCGTACGCTGGCGAAGGTGGAGGTGGTGGGGCAGGACCGGCCGGGCATCGTGCGCAGGATTTCACAGGTGCTGGCGCAACAGCAGGTGAATGTCGAGGAGCTGGTGACGCATTGCGAGAGCGCGCCGATGTCTGGGGAGAAGATGTTTCATGCGGCGGCGATGGTGCATCTGCCGGAGAGTTGTACGCTGGGGCAGTTGCGCCATGCGCTGGAATTGATCGCGGCGGATTTGATGGTGGACGTGGCGGTGATGCCGGCGAGGAATTCCTAGTTCCAGGTTCAGCCGACCTTCGCGTTTTCAATGACGCGGGCAAGGGCGTCGGGGCGGACGGGCTTGCTGATGTAGTCGTTCATTCCCGCGGCGAGGCAGCGCTCGCGGTCCTGTGTCATGGCGCTGGCGGTCATGGCGATGATCCACGGTTTTTCGCGCGATGCGCCGGGGGATTCGCGGATGCGCTTGGTGGTTTCCAGTCCGTCGAGCAGCGGCATCTGAACATCCATGAAGATGACGTCGTAGGATGTGCGCGCCCATGCGGCAAGGGCTTCTTCGCCGTTCTTGGCGATGTCGGAGCGATAGCCGAGGCGCTCGAGAAATTGCAGGGCGACTTTGCGGTTCACCGGGTTGTCCTCGGCCACGAGCATTCGAAGCGGTTTGCGATTCGCAAGCGGTGAGGCGTCGCCGCCATTTTTCAGGCCGGCTTCCTGCGCGGCGGTCGAGCCGATGGCGACAAGCAGGGCGGCGTGCAGATGATGGAGGCGCAGCGGGCGCGCAACGACGGGCCGGCCGAGGGATTCGGAGATCGTCTTCGAGCGCTGGCCGGGTTCGCACATCCAGACGAGGCCGGGCCAGGCGGACATGAGCGGGTCGTCGGGGCGCAGCAGGCCGCGGTCGGCGAGCAGGATGGGCGCGCGGCCGGATGAAAGGCGCTGGCGCACGGTGTCGGCGTCGGCGGCTTCCTCGCATTTGACGCCGATGGTTTCGAGCAGGGCGCGCGCGATGCGGCGGCGGGTTGGCGAGGCATCGGCGATGAGCACGTTGTTGTCGCGCAGTTTTTCGGTGCCCTCGAGTTTGGAGGCGTGCGAGGTGGCCTCAACAAGGCGGAGTTCGACGTGGAAGGTGGTGCCTTTGCCCGGCGCGCTCTCGGCGCGAATGGTGCCGTCCATCAGGTGGACGAGGCGGCTGCAGATGACCAGGCCGAGGCCGGTGCCGCCGTAGCGGCGCGTGGTCGAGGTGTCGGCCTGGCTGAACGACTGGAAGAGGCGGTTCATGCCTTCGGGCGAAATGCCGATGCCGGTGTCGCGTACGGCCAGATGCAGCGAGCAGATGCGCAGCGGGCCGTCGGCTTCGAGCTGGCCCGACACTTCGAGAATGACATCGCCCTTTTCGGTGAACTTGACGGCGTTGCTGAGCAGGTTGACGAGGATCTGGTGGACGCGGACGGCGTCGCCGCGGAACCAGGAGGGCAGCGCGGGGGCCATGACGTAGCCGAGGACGATATTTTTTTCGGAGGCGCGCATGCCGACGAGGTCGAGGGCCGTCTCGATGGTGCGGCGCAGATCGAAGGGCGCGTTCTCAAGTTGCAGCTTGCCGGATTCGATCTTCGAGTAGTCCAGGACATCGTTGATGATCGAAAGAAGATTTTCGCAGCAGTCGCGGATGGTTTCGACGTGGTCGTGCTGTACGGTGTCCAGTTCGGTGTCCAGCAGCAGCGTGGTCATGCCGATGATGCCGTTCATCGGCGTGCGGATTTCGTGGCTCATGTTGGCGAGGAATTCGCCCTTCGCGCGGCTGGCCGATTCGGCGGCATCCTTCGCCTCACGCATCAGCAGCGCGGCCTGCCGCCGCTCGGTGGCATCGTGAATCGAGCCGACGAAGCCGGTCATCCGCCCATAGGCATCGAACATGCCCCGGGCGAAGATTTCGGCCCAGCGAATCTCGCCGCCGTGCGAGGGGAAGCGGATTTCGAAATGGACGTTTGCGGCCGAGCCCGAGATCAGCGGCTTCAGCTGCCGCAGGCAGCGCCGCCGGTCATCGCAATGGACGAATTCGACGAAGCTCGTGCCGAGACACTCCCGGACCGGCCGGTCCGTCATGCGTGTCCACGACGGATTCAGGAATGTCCATTTGCCTTCCTGGTCGGTCTGGAAAATCACATCGCTGATTTGTTCGACGACGACGCGATAAAGATTTTCGCTCTGGCGTAGTGCGTCCTCGGCCTTGCGTTTTTCGGTGACGTCGCGCGCGAAGACGAGCAGGACTTTCCTGTCGTGATAGGTGAAGTGCGATCCGGTGGTCTCGACGTCGAGCAGCGCGCCGGTGCGCGTGCGATAGCGGCAGCCGGAAATGGAAAGGCGTCCGCGGGGCAGGAGGTGAACGGGCAGGTCCACGCTGCCATCGCCGTGCGGGACGAGCCAGTCGGCGAAGGTGAGCGCAAGAAGGGCGTCCTCCTCATAGCCGAGCCAGGCCATGAGCCGCGGATTGGCCGCGACGATGGCGCCGGTTTCCGGATTGAGCACGAAGATCGCCTCCGGCGCGTTTTGGAAAATCATGCGGAAGCGCCGCTCGGTTTCCGTCTGCCGCGCGGCGGTGGCGGCGAACATGTAGAGCGTTCCGAAGAAGACCATCGTCAGCAGGGCCAGCACACCGGTGATTGCGATGCCGTACATCCGGCTGACACGGATTTCGCGCAGCCAGTTGGCCCCGGCCACGTCCATGCCGAGCATGGCCAGCAGGTGGCCGTTGCAGTCGCGAACAGGCGCAAGCGCGGTGATCCAGACACCCCAGCGGTCGCTCATGGGCCCTTCCGTGAACGGCTTCGCGTTTGTGAACGAGGCGCGCAATTCGTCGCTGGCCTCGGAATAGACCTGGCCCGGCGGCGAGTAGTCTTTCGACTGGGGCAGTTCGGCATCCACGAGGAACACGGCGTCGGTTCCGCGCATCGCCATCAGATAGACAAAGCGGCAGTCCGGGTTGATATCGTGAAGCGCCTTGAGTTTTTGTTTTATTTTCGCGAATTCCGGCTTGGCTTCGTCGCCAGCACTGCCGTGCAGCGCGCCAAGTTCATCGGGCGAAATCTGGACCGAGGCGGTCAGCGCGCGCGCGAGCAGATCGCGGCGGTTGCTCGCCGCCGTGTAGTGGCCGGAGACTTCGGTGAGCACCGCGCCGGCCACGGCGATGAGGCCGAGCACCGCTGCGCACGCGGGCAGCAGCCGGCCCGTCACGCGTTCCTGTTTTTCCTCCGGCCAGCGGATGTTCGCGACCAGCGCATGGGCGAATGTCAGCGCAAACAGGACCGCGATGACCGCCAGCGGACCTTGCGCGGAAAATCCGCTCGCACTGCGAAAGACGTCGAAGTTGATGATCGAGCCGGGCGGCCAGATTGTCGTGGGCACCTGCACGAGCGAAAACGCGGTGTAGGCCAGCAGGGCGATGCTCGCGGCACGGTAGCGTCCCGGCCGCGGCAGATCGCGCCGCCGTGCTTCGCAGTGCAAAGCCCACGACGCGAGAAAGCCGCCGCCCATTCCGAAAAGATACCGCGCGGAAACATCCAGCGGCGTCACGCCGGCCAGCGCTCCGATTTCGCCGGCCATCAGCGCGCCGAGCGCCAGCCACAGGATCTTTTTGCGCGTCCCCTCCGAGAAAGCGTCGCGGCCGAATTGCAGTAGCGAAAACTGCGCCAGCACGAGCATGAGCTGCGCGACCGCGCCGAGCGCCGGGGGGCTTTCCAGCGCGCCGCCGGCCAGCACGATCGCCTGATGCAGCGCGGTCAACCAGCCATAGCCGGCCAGCCAGCGCCAGTGCCGCCGGGCGTCGCTCACGCCGCCGACCATCCACGCCACAACGCCGATGCCGGCAAAGGCCATCAGATGGGTGAACTGGATGAAGTCTTCGTGATTTTGCAGGAATGCTGGCAAATCGAGTGACATAGATCGGTAGTTCGGGAGCAAGTAGCATACCGGTTGCGCCGGCGCGACAGAAAAAAACGAAGTTTGCGGCAATCGTCTTGCGCGGTGTTTTGCTCGGCTGTACAACAGTCCTGTGTTGTCCCGACCCCAAACCGCCCGGCTTCTGTCAACTGTCCGGCCGCTTCGCCCCAGGGCGGCGGAACCGGAATTTCCAATCATTGGAAGTTTGCGCAGCCGCAGTTTCCAATCATTGGAAGTTTGCGCGACCGGCGCGCTGCCGCCAACTTTTCGGGGGGCGCACCGCGCGTGAAAATCCGACCGAACTCTGCCGAATCGCTCGCGCTGGTCGCTTCGGCCATTCCCGATCTGGCCTCGCGGCTCGACGCCTATCGCGTGCTCGATGAGCCGCCGGACGAGGAGACGATGCAGACGTTCGAGGAATATCTCCACGGGCTGATCGGCGAGCTCGACGCCGCGCTGGCCGCGGGCGATCTGGCCGGCGTCGCGAAAAATGCGCACGCGCTCAAGGGCATGGGCGGCGCGGCTGGCGGACGTGCTGAAAAAATGGTTCCAGCAGACTTCGGGGGCGCCATGAATTCCGCTTCCGGAAAAGCCGCGTCCGGCGGTCACGTGCTCGTCGTGGAAGACGAGGCGTTCAACCGGTTTTTGCTGCGGAAAATTGTCGCCGGTCTCGATTGCAGCATTTCGGAATGCGAGAATGGTTCCGGCGCGCTGACCGCCGCGCGCGAGCGGCAGCCCGATGTCGCGCTGGTGGACATTCAACTGCCCGACATCGACGGCTTCGCAGTCTGCCGGCAGCTCAAGAACGACCCGCTCACCGCGGATATTCCGGTGATCATGGTCACCGCGCGGCACGAAATCACCGACATCGAGCAGGGCTTCGAGGCAGGCGCATTCGACTATGTTCGCAAGCCGTACAACCCGCGCGAACTCACCGCCCGCGTCCGCAACGCCATCGAGTTGAAACGCCGCGGCGACTCGCTGCGCAAGTGGAAGGACCGCACCTCGCGCGAACTCACGCTGGCCGCGGCGCTGCAAAAATCGCTGCTGTCACCGCGGCCGTTTTTGAACGAGCAGCTCCGCATTCATCCGGCCTACGAGTCATCAACCGAGGTCGGTGGCGATTTCTTCGACATCGTCCCGCTGCCCGACGGCCGCGTCGCCGTTTATGTCGGCGACGTCGCCGGCCACGGCGTCGGCCCGGCCATCGTCGCCGCGATGCTCAAGGCCAGCCTTGCCGAATTGCTCAACACCTACGCCGCGCACGGTCCGGCGCGAATCTGCAACGAGCTGCACGCCCGGTTTCTCCAGCAGATTGATCTGCCGCACCTCTTCGCCACGCTTTTTCTGGCCATTGTTGACCTAAAAAAACGGCACTGGCGCTGCCTGAGTTGCGGCCATCCGACGCCGATCGTGGCGGGCGGGAGTATGCTTTCGCGTCGCGATTTCGAGAAACACGGAGGCATGCCCATCGGACTTTCGATCGCGCCACCGACACCCTATTCGGTTGACGACGAAGTTGACGTCGAGGCCCCCGAAGGCGCGGTCGTGCTCTTCGTCACCGACGGCTTGCTCGAAGCGCTGCCCGCCGATCTTTCCGATGCCGGTGGCCGCAAGATCGTCGCCGACATCCTCGAGGAATGGATACAAGACGGCCAGGGCAGCGCCGCAGAATTCATTTTGCGCCGAATGAAGGAAGAGAACTTCGAACTGCAAAGCGATGACTGCACGGCCGTTGCCGTCGAGCACATCGCGGCGTCGGAAATTCCGGTGCAGGAAAGCATCATGCTTTCGACGGACACGCTCCAACTCGTCGCATCGCGAGTCGAAGCCGCGTTGCAAGCCGCCGGCTGGCCCGAAGAAGTGTCGTGGGCGGTCTCGCTTTTGTTGCTCGAACACGGCTCCAACGTCATCCGCCATGGCGAACCGCCGCCCGCCTCGCGGTTCAGCGTACAGCTGCGGCTGCGCCACTCGGCATGTGAATTGCTTGTTCGTGATGGCGGGAGGCCTTGGACCTACGCCGCAGCGGCCGGACCGGAGCCGCCCGCTGATGCCGAAAATGGACGAGGACTTTTCATGATGCGCCGCATCGCCATGCGGATCGAAACCTGTCGCGACGACGAGGAGAACGTCACCGTTTTCACCGTCCGCAAGGACTGGAAGCCCGCACCGTGAACGAGGAAATTTCCAGAGCGCGCCGCGAACTGCTCGCCACGCTGCCGGTCCCGCTCACGCGCGCCGACGCAAAGCTCCTGCGCCTGCGCCTGCGCGTGAAGCTCGCCGCCTGGGAGATGTCGCTCAGCAGCGTGCTGACGGTCAAACGCCTGCTCGACATTCTCATCAGCGGTTCCGCGCTGATGATTTTTTCGCCATTTCTCCTGTTCGTTGCGTTGCTGGTCTGGCTCGACGATCCCGGCCCGATTTTTTATACGCAGACCCGCGTCGGCCAGGACGGCCGCCTCTTCCGCTTCTACAAATTCCGCTCGATGCGCGTCGGCGCCGACAAAATGAAAGACGCGCTCATCCAGCAAAACGAATCGAAAGACGGCGTCATCTTCAAAATGAAAAACGACCCGCGCATCACGCGCGTCGGAAAATATCTCCGCCGTTTCAGCGTGGACGAAGCCCCGCAAATCCTGAACGTTTTTTTCGGCGACCTGGCCATCGTCGGCCCGCGCCCGCCGATCCCGCGCGAAGTCGCCCTCTACACGCTCGAAGAACGCAAGCGCCTCCACGTCAAACCCGGCCTCACCTGCTTCTGGCAGATTCAGGGCCGCAGCGACATTCCGTTCAAGGACCAGGTCCGCCTCGACCTCCAATATATTTCCAGCCAGAGCCTGCTGACCGACATCCTGATCATCATCAAAACCGTCCCCGCGGTGTTGCTCGGCAAAGGAGCGTACTAAAAAATGCACACGCTCCCATTTGCGCCCGCATCGATTTCGTCCTCATCGTCGTCCTCGTGTTCGATCTCGTCACCGTCCGCGTCCTCGTTCTTCCGATTTGTAATTTGTAATTTGAAATCTGAAATTCGTAATTCCAAATTTCCAATCATTGGAGAATCCGCTCCTGCAAACTTCCAATCATTGGAAAATATTTTCTCGTCCGGCATCCGGCATTTTCAGTTCGGCATCTGGCAATTTGAGTTCGGCATTTCGAAAGGTTCAACATGCAAATAAATCATGAAGTGAAAAATGGCGTCGGCGTCGTCCGCGTCGTCGGCCCGCTCACGTCCGCCACGGTGGACGAATTCCGCCGCGTCCTCTGGCAGTGGTATCCGCAGGCCGGATGCAAGCACGTCGTGCTCGATCTCAGCGGCATGGAATCGCTCGACTCCACCGGCCTCGGAACGCTGATCGGTGCGCTCAAGCTCGTCGGCGAAAAGGGCGGCGACATCAAGATCGCCAGCCTCCAGAAGCGCCCGCGGCTCGTCTTCGAAATTACGCGCTCGTACAAAGTCTTCGAAATTTTCGACACCGTCGCGGAGGCCCTGGCTGCCGCGAAATGAAGGCCGTCCTCCACACAGGCGAATCGTTGTCGTGGGCTGCACCGCTCGGCCTTCCGTGGCCCGTGCTGCCCGTCGGCAACCGCCCGTGGCTGGAGTATTGGATCGAATGGTGCCTCGAACAAAACATCCGCGACATCCACATTGTCCTCGGCGAGGGCGCGTACGAAACCGAGCGCTGCTTCGGCGACGGCGCGCGTTCGGGTGTCACGATTTCGTACAGCTTTCTGAAAAATTCTGCCGATCCCGATTCGTTCCTGCGGCGCGATCCCGCCCGCTGGCGCGACGGAATTTTCTATCTCCGGCGCCCGTGTTTTCCCCGGCGCCCCGGAGCGACAACGACTCCGCTGTCGCAGAATTTTTCGGCTCATGCCGGCGATGACACTGTTTGTCTTTTCAGCACGGATGGCGCGACGCTCGACGATTTTCTCGCCGGGCGAAAAATCAACGCCCCCGATTTTCCAGCCGGCCAGATCGAGCCGCACACGATTGATTCACTGCGCGACTACTTCGATCTGAACATGCAGATGGTTCACGGCGACATCGCCCGCTACGTCACCCCCGGCTACGCCCGGCAGGACAACGCCTATCTTGGTTTCAACGTCATCTATCCGTCATCGTGCGAACTCAAGCCGCCGCTGATCATCGGCAACGACTGCCGCATTCGCGCGCTCGCCAGCGTCGGTCCAAACGTCGTTCTCGGCAGCCGCATCATCGTTGACCGGCAGGCCGAAATCCGCAACAGCCTCGTGCTCGACGGCACATATCTCGGAGCCGGCATCGAAATTGATGGCCGCATCATCGCGGGCCGCCGTCTCATTGATCCGCAGGACGGAACCGTTCTCGAACTCGATGACGCTCACCTCCTCGCTCCACTGCGCGCCGTTGGTGATCGTCGCGGCGCGCCGCGCCAGATTCTTCACTATTTGCTCGCTGTCGTTTTGTTCTCCGTGCTGGTCTGGCCGTGGTTCATTGCCCTGCTTCTTGGTCTGATCGCTGGCAGCAGTTACAGGCCGCGTCACATCCTCGGCCGCAAAGGCGCTGTGAAATACGAAGTCTGGATGACCCGGCGCGAAACGCCCGGCTGGCTGCACCGCTTCGCACTCGATATCGTTCCGCAATTGATCTACGTCCTCTCCGGCCACCTCTGGCTCTGCGGCCAGTTGCCCTGCCGCGTCGGCGAAGAAGACGAAATGAAAAAGTGGTCCGAATATTTCCCCGGCGTCTTCACCTACGCGGACGCACGCCCAGACCGCGACGACCCGCTCACGCGCCGCATGGAAGCCGAATACTACATTCGCCACCGCGGCATTCGTGAAGATTTGCGCCTCCTCTGGCACGCCATCGGCGGCCGGCTTGCCGGACGAACTTTGAAAACGAATGACGAATGACAAGTGACCAGGGACAAATGACACTTGCCATAATCATCATCAACTTCCGCACCCCGCAATACACGATCGATTGCCTCGCCTCGCTTGTCCCCGAACGCGCCGATATTCCCGCGCTTCGCGTCCTGCTTGTTGAAAATAATTCCGGCGACGACTCGACGCTGCGCATCACCGAAGCCATCGCAAAAAAAGGCTGGAGCGACTGGGTTGAATTCATGCCGCAGGAAAAAAATCTCGGCTTCGCCGGCGGAAACAACGTCGCCATCCGGAAAATTCTCGCTGAACCAAATCTTCCCGAATTCGTTTTGCTGTTGAACAGCGACATCATCGTTCATCGCGGCTGCCTGAAGAAATCCATCGAGCGAATGCAGCGCGAACCCGACATCGGAAACCTGAGCTGCATGTTGCGCAACCGCGACGGCAGCGTACAAAATGTATGCCGAAAATTCGCCCGCCCCGATCGCGAAACCGTCCGCGCACTCGGCCTTCCGTATTTGCTCCCGAAACTTTTTCACTGGGCCGATCTCGAAGATTTCGATTGGAATCGCGAAACCACCGCCCGCGATGTCGAATGGATCGGTGGCGCGTTCATGTTGCTGCGAACCGACGTCCTGAAAAAAATCGGCGGCCTAGACGAAACATTTTTCTTTTACGGCGAAGACACCGAATTCTGCCACCGCATCTGGCAAAACGGCTGGCGGATTTATTTCGATCCCGCCGGCGAAATCACCCACTTCGGCGGCGGTTCATCCGACCCGACTCGGCTCGCCGACCGTCGCAAAGTCATCCTCACCTGGATCGCCCGCTTTCGCGTTCAGGAAAAATGCTACGGCAAACTCGCCGCGTTCTGGATTCGCGCGATGTACACACTTTCCGTTTCGCTGAACCTCTTTGCGATGCTCGTCACCGGCCGCCGCGGTTCAGTCAGTTGGCAACGCACAGCGACAAATCTTTCCGTGCTTTTGCACCCGCTCAAAATATGACCGCCGCAAATCCAGTTCGTGTCGCCTTTGTTTTGCCCGGCCTGCATCGCGTCAGCCGCGGCGCGGAGACCGCATTCGAAGCCGTCGCCCGCGAACTCGCGAAGCGTTCCGACTTCGACGTAACGCTGATCGGTAGCGGCGAACAGCGATCCGGCGAGCCGTACAAATTCATCCATGCCGACATCACGCCGCGCGAAAAATTTGAGAAGTGGCCGCGAATCCCGCCGATGCGAAACGAATATCGCTGGGAAGAACTTTCGTTCGTCCGTCCGATTCGCCGCGTCTATCGCCCACAGAATTTCGACGTCACTGTCACCTGTAGTTTTCCATTCGTGAACTGGCTTCTCCGCGCCGGACGAAAAGACAAGAGACCTCGTCACGTCTTCGTCACCCAAAACGGCGACTGGCCCGCGCAGCGCAAAAACGCCGAATACAAATTCTTCTCCTGCGATGGCCTCGTCTGCACGAACCCCGAATATTTCGACCGCCAGAAAAACACGTGGCGATGCGCGCTGATTCCCAACGGAATCGACGCGACACAATTCACGCCCGGTTCCGGCCCGCGAGCCGAATTCGGAATTCCCGCCGACGCAAAAGTCGTCTTGATGGTTAGCGCGCTGATTCCCTCCAAGCGCATCCTCGAAGGCCTTCGCGCGATCGCGCGCGTCCCGGATGTTTTTTTTCTTGCCGCCGGCGACGGCCCGCTCCGCGCCGAATTCGATTCACTCGCCACGCAACTCATGCCGGGCCGATTCCGCCGCCTCACAACCACGATGGACAAAATGCCATCGCTCTATCGCTGCGCCGACGCCTTCCTCCACATGAGCCGCGAGGAAGCCTTCGGCAACGTGTACATCGAAGCCCTCGCCACGGGCCTCCCCGTCATCGCCCACGATTACACAACCGCCCGCTGGATTCTCTCGCCGGAAATTTCAATGATTGGAAATTCCGCCCCCGCGAATTTCCAATCATTGGAAACTTTCGGCTGGCTTGTGAACACCGCTAACGAAACCGCAATTGCCGATGTGATTCGCGCCGCGCTCGCGTCGCCGCGCGAGCACGCGCAGGCGCGACACGATTTCGCCGCGTCGCGATTTGCGTGGCCGATCGTCGCAAAAAAATATGCGTCGTTCCTAACGGAGGTCGCGCGTTCGTGAGCACGACGCCGCAACAAATCGGCGCAGTCGCAATTGCCCGCAACGAGGGCGAGCGATTGAAAAATTGCCTGCGTTCGCTGACGGGAAAATGCGCCACGATTGTTTATGTAGATTCTGGTTCGACCGACCGCAGCGTCGAATTCGCGAAGTCGCTCGGCGTCGAAGTCGTTGAACTCGACATGAGCAAGCCCTTCAGCATGGCCCGCGCTCGCAACGCTGGCTTTGCGCGGCTGCGTGAAATTCTTCCGACGATGAAATACGTCCAGTTCGTTGACGGCGATTGCGAACTCGATCCGAATTGGCTTCCAACCGGGACGGCGTGGCTGGACTCGCATTCGGAAACTGTCGCTGTCTGCGGGCGTCGTCGCGAACGGTTTCCCGAGAAATCCATTTACAACCAAATCTGCGACATCGAATGGAACACGCCGGTCGGACCGGCAAAATCGTGTGGCGGCGATGCGTTGATGCGTGTGGCGACGTTCGCGGCGTCGGGTGGTTACAGCGAACAGCTCATCGCCGGCGAAGAGCCGGAGCTTTGTCTGCGATTGCGAAATGTCGGAGGGAAAATCGATCGCATTGACGCGGAAATGACGCGGCACGATGCGGCGATTCTGACGTTCGCCGCGTGGTGGAAGCGGACGCTCCGCGGCGGCTACGGCGCGCTCGATGTCTTCACGCGATTGCGCGGAAAAGTTCCCGATGCTGATGTTCCGTTTCACCACCTGACCACCAGCGCCGCGTCGTGGACGGATCGCTGGCTCATTTTGGTTGCAATAATTGTGGCGATTGCCGTCCTCATTGCGCCCGCCGGCAATCTCGCGATCCAAGCGGAAGCAGTGGCAGTTGGATTCGTAATCGGAATCGGGCTTCAATTCTTTCAAGCATTTCGAATCGGTCTGCACGTTCGCAACCGGACGTCGTTCGGCAATGCGATGATTTACGGAATTTTCACCATGATCGGAAAATGGGCGCAGCGCGCAGGGCAGCGGCGGTATGGCAGCGATGTTCGCGCGGGGCGTGTGATCAAAATTATCGAGTACAAACAATGAACCAGCGAGAGGCATACAAGGCGGATCGGGCGCGATATCCGGAACGCGCGTTCAAACGCGAGCAGTCGCTCTGGGCGATCAAAGTCTATCGCTTCGGACGCGGCAACGACCAGCGGCCGCCGGGAATCGTTCGCAAAATCAACGACCGCATTTATTGGTTTTGGTTCCGTATCGTCGAGACGCTGACGGGTTGCAGCTTCACGAAGGCCACGGAAATCGGGCAGGGGCTGCGGATTCATCACTTCGGAAATATTTTCATTCACAGTGGCGTGAAGATCGGCGCGAATTGCACGCTGCGTCAGGGCGTCACCATCGGCAATCGCGTCGAGGGCGGGCCGGTTCCGGTCATCGGCGATAATGTAGAATTCGGCGCGTATGCGCAGGTGCTTGGCGGCATTCGCATCGGTGATGGCGCGAAGATCGGGGCGATGAGCGTGGTTTTGCAGGATGTTCCGTCGGGCGCGACGGCGGTTGGAATTCCTGCGAAGATTTTACAGCCAAAGAGCGAGGCGCCGAAAAATGGCTGACGCTCTCGCCATTTTGTACATCGCGTCGCAGCTTCCGAAACGATCGGAGACGTTCGTTTATCGCGAAGTTCTGGCGCTGCGCGCGGCGGGGAAGCGCGTGCTGGTCGCGTCGGTGCATCCGCCCGAACGTGGACTTGGCGAGCCGCAGCTTGATGCGCTGGCGGACGAGGCGATTCCGATTTATGGCGCGGGCGTTTTTCGAATGCTCGTGGATGCGGTGATTGAAAAGTGGACGCATTTGCCGCGGACGATTGGAATTTTCTGGCAGGCGCATTTTGATGCGTGGGGAAATGATGACGTCAAGGGCATCGGGATTCTAAAAATTTTCTGGCAGGCGATTGCGGCGATGGCTTTGGCGCGGCGGGTTCGGAAGCTCGGCGTCACGCACATTCATGCTCACATGGCTCATGTGCCGACAACGATTGCGATGTATGCGGCGCGGCAACTTGGGATTTCGTTCAGTTTCACCGGACACGCGGCGGATATTTTTCGGGATCGGGCTTTGCTGAAACCGAAACTGGAGCGGGCGAAGTTCGTTTCGTGCATCAGCGAATGGCACCGGGAATTTTATCGCGCGATTGTGCCGCGGCCAGATGAGGATTATCCGGTGATCCGGTGCGGCGTGGACACAAAGGAATTTTCTGCGCGCGCAGACGAGGCCGTCTGCGCCACAGACCGTGGCGCAGACCGCCGGTCTGCGCTGATTCTCGGCGTCGGGCGGCTTGTGCCGAAAAAGGGTTTTGATTTGTTGCTCGATGCGCTGGCGAAGTTACGCGATAGCGGTCTGAAATTTCGCGCGATTATCGGTGGCGATGGGCCGGAGTTTGAGAAACTCAAATCGCTGCGAGTTGAGAAGAAGTTGACGGAAATGGTTGAAATGCCTGGCGCGCTGGCGAACCGGGATGTGAGGAAATTGCTGGGCGAAACTTCAATTTTTGTTTTGCCGTGCCGCGTGGATTCAAGCGGCGACAAGGACGGAATTCCGGTTGTGCTGATGGAAGCGATGGCGTGCGGAGTCCCGTGCGTGAGCGGCGATCTGCCGGCGATTCGCGAATTGATCGCGGACGGAAAAAGCGGGCGGATGGTTCCGCCGGGCGATGTGGCGGCGCTGACATCCGCACTTGAACAACTGCTTAGAAATGACAATCTTCGTGCCGATTTGGGGGGAATCGGGCGAAGACGTGTTGAAGAAGAGTTTTCGACGGAAGTAAATACGGCGCGGTTGATCAAGTGTTTCGATCGCTCCACCAAATCATGAATGTGAACGGACAATCTGGAAGACGTTATGTGCTGATCACGCCGTGCCGCGATGAAGCGGTGTACGCGCGGCGGTCGCTCGACAGCGTTTTGAAGCAAAGCGTTCCGCCCGCGTTGTGGGTGATCGTTGACGACGGGTCGTCGGACGACACGCCGAAAATTCTGGCGGAATACGCGGCGAAAGCGCCGTACATCAAAATCGTGCGGCGCGATGATCGCGGCAAGCGCGCGGTCGGGCCGGGTGTCATCGACGCGTTTTATGCGGGCCTCGACACGATCCGCATGGAGGACTTCGACTACCTCTGCAAGTTCGATCTCGATCTGGACATTCCTGAGATATATTTTGAAGTGCTGATGCAGCGGATGGAAGCCGATCCGCGGATGGGCACCTGCAGCGGAAAACCTTATTTTGAGCGCGACGGAAATCTCATCAGCGAAAAATGCGGCGATGAAATGTCGGTCGGCATGACGAAATTTTATCGCGTCGCGTGCTTCAAGGAAATCGGCGGCTTCGTTCGCGAAGTGATGTGGGACGGGATTGATTGTCATCGCTGCCGGATGTTGAACTGGATCGCGTGCAGTTGGGATGATCCGGAAATTCGTTTCATTCATTTGCGTCCGATGGGCTCGAGCCAGCAGAGCATCTGGGTTGGCCGGCAGCGCCACGGCTTCGGGCAATATTTCATGGGCACGGGCTGGCTGTACATGACGGCGAGTTCGATTTTTCGGATCGCGCATCCGCCGTATTTCGTCGGCGGTTTCGGCATGTGGTGGGGCTATGCGAAGAGCGCGTTCGCGGGCAAACCGCGCTACAACGATCTTGAATTCCGTAAATTTTTGCGGGCGTACCAGCTCGATTGTCTGGTCAGCGGGAAGGCGCGCGCGACGGAAAAGTTGCACGCGGCTTGCCGGCGCGCAGCGAAGGCGGAACCGCAGATGAACGCGGATGGACGGAAATGAAAACGAAGTTTCCAATCATTGGAAAATTGCGGGCCGGGAGTTTCCAACCATTGGAAATGACGGTGAATTTTTATCGGCCGGGCCGTCGCATCCCGGTGATTCGACTTGCGGCGGTTGGCGCGGCGGCGCTGCTGGCGGGGGCGTGTTCGGGGCCGCGGGTGGGGGTTTATGACGCGAGGACAGCGGGGGAAAGTTTCCGGCGGGAGAGCAATGCGGTGCCGGCGGGGATTTTTGTGCCGTCGCAGCAGGCGGCGTCGAAGACGTATGCGACGACGAATGAGGTGGCGAAGTTTTCGGCTGCGGCGGATCAGGGATACAAGCTGGGGCCGGGGGACAAGTTTTCGTTTGTGGTGCGGGGGCGGCCGGATATTTCGCGGGAGGAGATCATCGTGTCGCCGGACGGGGAGGTCGCTCTGCCGCGGGTCGGGGTCATCAATGTCGCGGGGCGGTCGCTGAGCGAGGTGACGACGCAACTGAACCAGCATCTGCGGAAGTTTTATGACGATCCGGAGGTGACGCTGGTGATGCGGCAATATGCGAACAACAAGGTGTTCGTGCTGGGGCGGGTGGCGAATCCGGGGGCGGTGAATTTTCAGGGGCGCGGCTCGTTGCTGGAGGCGCTGGCGCTGTCGGGCGGGCTGCCGACGGACACGGCGAAGTCGTTTTTGAGCCGGTGCATGATCGTCCGCGGAAGCGAAATGGTGATCTGGATCAATCTGCGCGATTTGCTGGAAAACGGAAACATGGCGCTGAATGCGCGGCTGCAAAACGGGGACGTCGTTTTCATTCCGCAGAGCGACGACCAACTGGCGTATGTGATGGGCGCGGTCTTGCAGCCGGGCGTGCTGGTGCTGCGCTCGACGATGACGGTGCTGGACGCGGTGATGGGGCGGGGCGGGCCGACGAAGGACGCCGATGTTTCGGAGGTTTATCTGGCGCGGCAGGTTGATGGCAAGGGCGTGGTTGAGTCCATTGACCTCAACGCGCTGGTCACGAAGGGCGACATGCGGAAGAACTATGTGCTCAAGGAGGGCGACATCGTCTATGTGAGCCAGCGCGGCGCGAGCAAATTCAATTACTACATGACGCAGCTTTTCCCGAGCATGACGGTCGTGGATTTCGCGCTGCGGTCGTCTGAAAGTTTTGGCGCGATGGCGGAATTACGCAACAAGCTCTGGGGCCAGCAGGGCTTCGTTGGCACGGGAGTCACCACGACGACTTCGCCGGCGCCATCGTCGGGAACTCCATGAACGGCGCCGCGACAAATCAGCCCGCGCCGGGGCGCCGCAAAAAGGCGTTTGATATTTCCGGCTTCCTGGCGCGTCGGAAATTTTTGATCCTGATCCTTGGCGGCTGGATGGCCGTCGCGCTGCTTCCGGTTTTCCTGATCGTCGTAAAGCCGCAGTTTCAGGCGGACGGCCTGCTGCTGGTGGACGCGAGCAAGGAAATCACGCTGACGGGCCGCGAGCGCGACACAATCCCGGGCAACGTCGGCGATTTCACACACACGCTGGTGAGCCGCGTGTCCGGGCTCGATGTCCTGGCGTCGGCGCTTAAAACGGTTCCGCAAAAAAACTGGCCGAGCTTCCTCGATCCGACGATGTCGCTGGAAAAAAACGCGGTCCTGCTGATGAAGAGTCTCACGGTGAAGGATGCGGCGCGCTCCTATCTGGTCAGCCTCTCGGTTCAGGCGGATCAAGGCCGCGGCCTGGGCGACACGCTGAATGCTGTGATGGAAAGATTCATCGCGAAGCTGCAGGCGGAACAGGAACTGCAGAATTCGCACCGGCTCACGTACCTCCGCGAGGAACGCACGCGCATCGAGAAGCAGATTGCGGACGAGCGGCAGCGGTTGCTTGATCTCGCGGAGCACGTCGCGAACAAGGCGTTCCTGCACGAGAACTATTCGGTCCACCTCACCAAGCTCGAACAGATCCAGAAGATGTACTGGGACGCCGAGTCGGATCGCGCGACAAAGCAGGGCCTGCTGCAAAAGACCATTGCCGACCAGGAAGAACTCGGCGCGCTCAGCCTCCAGCCCTATGCCGACGAGCGCGTCGCCGACAACTTCGGCATCAATCGCATCGAGCAGTGGACCTACGAGCAGTTGCAAAGCCTGCGCGCGAACATTGACGGGCTGACCTCGAACAATCAGGACCGCGTCTATGTCGAGCAGCGGATGGGCGCGATGAATGAATATCTGGACAAGTACAAACATTCCGTCAATGACACCACCATCCGCGTGATGACACAGAAGCGCGAGCACGAGATGCGCGCCGATGTCATCAAGGCGTCCACCGCCTATCAGGCCGCAAGATTCACGAGCGAGGAGCTGGGCAAACGGCTCGCCGATGCGAAACAGGAGGCGTCTGACACGTCCGAGGCGATCTTCAAGGCTTCCGACATCAGCTTCTCGGTGACGCAGCTTCGCGAGCAGCTCAGCGCGCTGAACACCCGCATCGACGATTGCGAGATGGAGGCGAAGGCGCCGATGAAGGTCTCGATCGACCAGCGCGCCGCGAATCCGGTCCGGCCGATCCGCAGCACGACGACAAAGGCGCTGATGATTTCCATCTTCATCGGCTTCGGCCTGGCGTTCGGCATCTGCCTCGGTTTCGAATTCCTCGACGATCGTGTCCGCAGCCGCCGCGAACTCGAAGGCGCGCTCGGCGGAGTTTCGCCGGAGCCGATTCCCAAGCACGGCCACGGTGACAATCCCGCCTTCGCGCGTGTCGTACGCGACGCCCCTGCGTCGCCTGCCGCGGTTGCGCTGCGCTCGCTGGTGGTCCGTCTCGAACGCGAAAGAAAACAGCGCGGCGGCAAGGTCTATCTCGTCACCGGCGCGGCCCGCGGCGCGGGCGCCACATCGTGTGCGCTCAATCTGGCGGACGCGTTTGCGCTGATGGTGCCGCACGTGCTGTTCATCGAGTTGCCGTCGCCAGCGCCCGCGGCCTGCGCCCTCGCAGGCGGGGCCGAATCGTTGTCCGCGGCTCTGGCCGCGCCCACGGACTGGGTCGGCCGCCAGGGCACGAAAATCGGCCTCGCCCGGCTGGCCGACCGCGAAACGGCGGAAGGAAATCCCGCCGCCATCCGCGAACTGCTGCGGCAGGCCCGCACCATCTTCGACATCATCATCGTGAACGCCGCGCCGCTGGCCGACGACCTTTCGCAGTTCGTCGTTCTCGAAAGCGACGCCGCGGTTGTCCTCGTGCGTGAAGACCGCACGCTGCATGCCGATCTCGTCCGGACGCTCGGCATTCTGCGCGCCGCGCCCATTTCCGCGATGACTGCCGTGCTGAACTTCACGAAGCGCGAGGTGGCCGTCGCCCCGGGAGCCAGGCCGTTGCAACTGCGGCTCGCCCGAATCACGAAGCTGCATCGCCGGGCCGACGCCGAGGTCCGCGCGCGCTGGACCGCCCTCAAGATCCGCTGGCACTCCCGCCGCCCGCCGAAGAACTCCGCCTGAAGCTGATGGCGCGGGTAAAGCCGGTTCCGATCGCCCGCCGCAACTTTCCAATCATTGGAAACTGCCGGCGCGCAAGCTTCCAATGATTGGAAATCACGGCCACGAAAATTTCCAATGGTTGGAAGTCCTTTGCGTGTTCGCGGGGGGTTTGGCATAATCGGCGCACCGTGACAAATCCGATCAAAGCAATCGCGCTGCGCGTCACGCCCCGGGGCATGCAGCGGCGGCTGAAGAGGTGGTACTATCCGCGCCTGCTTCGCGACTATCGCGAGGAGCAGTGGCCGGAGGCACGCATCGTCCGGCTGCTGGTCCGGCCCGGTGATCACGTTGTGGATGCCGGCGCGAACATCGGCTACATCTCGCTTCTGCTTGCGCGGATGGTCGGGCCGGGCGGCGTCGTCCACAGCTTTGAGCCGGTTCCCGCGACGTTCGAGCTGCTCGAAAATAACATGCGCGCGCTCGGCGTGGCCAATGTTCGCGCGCGACGGATGGCGGTTTCCGATGCGGCGGGCCGCGCGCGGATGACGACGCCGGATTACAGCGGCGGCGGCGAGAATTTGTACGAGTCGCATCTGGTCGGGCGCGCTGAGCCGGGATCGTTCGAGGTCGAAACCGCGCGGCTGGACGATGCGCTCGGCGGCGATGCGCAGCGGGTGACGTTCGTGAAGATGGACGTCGAAGGGCATGAGCTGACGGCGATGCGCGGCGCGGACAAGCTGCTGGCCGCGCAGCCCGCGCTGCTGGTTGAAGTCTCTGGCGATCCCGATGCGGCCGGATCGAATGCGGCGGCATTGTTTGAGCTGCTCGCGTCGCGCGGCTACGCGGCGTTTCGGACGAAGGACGGCAGGCTCGCGCGCCGGACAAAAGGCGACAAGAGCGTGGACTATTTCTTTCTGACGGACGTGCACGTGAAAAAACTCGGCGGAGCGATCACAGCGTGAGCGGGGTTTTCAAAACTCTTTCCGTCGTGATTCCGGTGTTCAACGAGGAACGCACGATCGAGCGGGTCGTCCGCGCGGTTCATGCCGTCGAGATTCCGCTGCAAAAGGAAATCATCGTCGTCAACGACTGCTCGAGCGATGGAACCGGCGCGGCGCTTGAAGGGCTGAAAAAAGATCTGCCCGCGCTCAAGGTGCTTCATCACGACGTCAACCAGGGCAAGGGCGCGGCGCTGCGGACAGGCTTTGCCGCGGCAACGGGCGATGTCGTCATCATCCAGGACGCGGATCTTGAATACGATCCGCGCGACTACGTTCAACTGCTCGCGCCGATTCTCGAAGGCCACGCCGATGTTGTTTTCGGTTCGCGCTTCATCGGTGGCGGCGCCCATCGCGTGCTTTTTTTCTGGCACATGGTCGGCAATAAATTCCTGACAACGTTTTCAAACATGATGACGAACTTGAACCTCACCGATGTGGAGGTGTGCTACAAGGCCTTCCGGCGCGACATCATCAACGGCATGGTCATTCGCGAAAACCGGTTTGGTTTCGAAATTGAAATCACCGCGAAGATCGCGAAGAAACGATGCCGGGTTTACGAGGTGCCGATTTCCTACTACGGCCGCGACTACGACGAGGGAAAGAAGATCACGTGGAAGGACGGCGTCAGCGCGCTGCGCTGCGTCCTCAAATATCGTTTCATGGATTGATGACCGGGAGAAACAGCGAACATGGCCGTAAACATTGCGATCATTGGCCTGGGCCGATGGGGACCAAACCACGTCAGGAATTTTTCCGCGCTCCGCGGCTGCCGCGTCGCCGCCGCCGCCGATCCGAGCGAGGCGGCGCGGGCGCGCCTGGCGGAATCGTATCCGGCGGTCCGCCTGGTTGCCGATTATCGTGAGATCATATCGTCGCCCGAGATTGATGCCGTGGTCGTCGCGACGCCGACTTCGACGCATTTCCAAATCGTCTCCGCGGCCATCGCCGCCGGCAAACATGTCTTGTGCGAAAAACCGGTCACGGACCGGAGTGAAGACGCATGGAAGCTTGCAGAAGCTGCGGAGGTTCGCGGCGTGCATCTGATGGTCGGCCATGTTTTTCTTTTCAATCCCGGCGTCGAGTTTCTGGCGAAGGCGCTGGCCGCCGGCGAGGCGGGCCGGCCGTATTACGTGAATTCGATTCGCACAAATCTGGGGCCGTTCCGCAGCGATGTGAACGCGGCGTGGGATCTGGCTTCGCACGACATCTATATTTTCAGCCATCTGCTCCGAACGCGGCCCACGCAAGTTTCAGCGGTTGGCGCGGGTTTTCTGCGGCCGTCGGTGGAGGACATCGTCTTCGTCACGCTGCGTTATGACAACGGCGTCATCGGGCACATTCACGTGAGCTGGCTCGATCCGAAGAAAGTGCGCCAGATCACGATCGTCGGTGAAAAGAAAATGATCACGTGGGATGAATTCGGGCAGCCCGGCCCGGTCTGCATTTTCGACAGGTGCGTCGCGCGCGAACCGGTTTATGAAACATTCGGCGAATTTCAATTGCTCACGCGCGAAGGCGACGCGGTGATGCCGCGCATCCCTCCGCAGGAACCGCTCGCGCGCCAGGCCAGGGAATTCATCGGCCTGGTCACCGGGCAAATTTCCCGGGCGGAGCGCGGTTCGGCCCGCGAGGCCGCGGAAGTGGTGGATGTCCTCGAAGCCGTCAGCCGCTCGCTGGCGAAAGGCGGCGCACCGGAAGATGTGATTTATGGCGGGTGATGTTTTCGTCCATCCCAATGCGCTGAACGAATCCGAATCCATCGGGCGCGGCACGCGCATCTGGGCTTTCGCACACATCATGCGTGGCGCGGTCGTCAGGACCGACTGCAACATCGGCGATCATTCATTCATCGAATCCGGCGCGGACGTCGGCAATGGCGTGACGATCAAGAACGGCGTCTGCATCTGGGAAGGTGTGAAGATCGAAGATTTTGTCTTCATTGGTCCCGGCGTGATGTTCACAAACGATCGCTATCCCCGCTCGCCGCGCGCGCCCGTCGCACAAGAACGCTACAGCAAAAAGGAAAACTGGCTCCTCCCGACGCTCATTCGCGAAGGCGCGAGCATCGGTGCAAAGGCGGTGATCCTCGCCGGTGTCACGATTGGCCGATACGCAACTGTCGCGGCTGGCGCGCTGGTCGCGCGCAACGTTCCCGACTTCAGTCTTGTGGCCGGTAATCCGGCCGTTGCCATCGGTCATGTCTGCATGTGCGGGCATCCGCTGCCGGCAAGCCTGGAATGTATCAGCTGCGATCGTGTGTATGAAAAAATTGACGGGCAGTTGCGCTTGCGTGGCGAGGAAGGGGCCGCGGAATGAAGGTCCTCGCGATGCCGGTGGCATTCAATGAGGAGAAGAAAATTGGCAGCGTGGTTGACCGCTTTGTGCCCGGCATCGTGGACAAGATCATCGTCGTGGACGATGGCTCGACCGACGGCACGGCGGATGAAGTCCGCAAGCGCGGCGTCGAAGTTGTCTCGCACGACAGTCAGCACGGCGTCGGCGCGGCGATCCGAACCGGAATCCGTTACGCGCAACAAAACGGTTTCGACGTGCTGGTCGTGCTTGCCGGAAACGACAAGGACCGGCCGGCTGAAATTCCGGAATTGTTGCGGCCGATTCGCGAGCAGAATTTCGATTTCGTGCAGGGCTCGCGGTATCTCGGTGGAAATCGCGGCGGAAACATGCCGCTCTACCGCCGCCTTGCCACGCGGCTTCATCCGCTTCTTTTTTCCATCGCGTGCGGACGGAAAGTGACGGACAGCACGAACGGTTTCCGCGCGTTCCGGCTTTCAGTTTTCAACGACGCACGAATCAACATTGATCAGTCGTGGCTCGATCAATATGAACTCGAACCCTACATCATGTTCAAGGCGATCAAGCTCGGCTGTAAATTCGCCGAGGTGCCCGTGACAAAGATCTATCCGCCGAAGAAACTCGGATATACGAAAATGAAACCGCTGACAGGGTGGTGGAGCATTCTCCGCCCGATATTTCTGCTGGCTCTCGGGATTCGACGATGAACATTCCATTTGTGGATTTGCAGACGCAGTATCTTTCGCTGCGCGATGAGGTGATCGCAAAGGTCGACGACATTTTCCGTCGCGGCGCTTTCATCCTCGGCGACGAAGTCGGCGTGTTCGAGCGCGACTTCGCGAAATTTTCCGGTGTGAAAAACTGCGTTGGCGTCGCGACAGGTTGCGACGCTCTGCTGTGGGCGCTGAAGGCGCTCGACATCGGGCCGGGCGATGAAGTCATCGCGCCGGCGAACACGTTCATCGCAACCGTGCTTGCGATCACCGCCGCGGGCGCGACGCCGGTGCTGGTGGATTGCTGCGAAGACGATTTCAATATTGATCCGGCTGCTGTCGAGCGGGCTGTCACGAAGAAAACGCGGGCGATCATTCCGGTGCATCTTTACGGCCAGCCGGCGCGGATGGATGAAATCATCGCCATCGCGAGACGGCACGGCTTGAAGATTGTCGAGGATGCCGCGCAGGCCCACGGCGCGACCTATCGCGGCAGACCGTGCGGTTCGTTCGGAGACGCGAACGGATTCAGTTTTTATCCCGGGAAAAATCTGGGCGCGTACGGCGATGGAGGCGCGGTCACGACGGACTCGCCGGAAATCGCGGAGCGAGTCCGGCAATTTCGGAATTACGGCCAGAGCAAAAAATATCACCACGAAGTCGCGGGCTGGAACAGCCGGCTCGACACGGTGCAGGCCGCGATTCTCTCGGCGAAATTGCAACGGTTGCCGGCGTGGAACGAGGCGCGCCGCCGCCACGCGGACCGCTATCGCGAAAAGCTGTCGGGCCTTCCCGTCGTGACGCCGCGCGAGCGCGCGGAATGCCGCCACATCTATCACCTCTTCGTGATCCGCACGCAGCGGCGCGACGAGTTGCTGGCGTTTCTGGACGGGCGCGGAATTTCGTGCGGCATTCATTACCCGATTCCGATCCACTTGCAGAGAGCCTATGCGAATCTCAACCTCGCGCGCGGCGCATTTCCGGTCACGGAAAAACTCGCCGGCGAGATTCTCTCGCTCCCGATGTTTCCGGAATTGTCGGACGCGCAAATTGATCACGTCTGCGGAAGCATCGCGGAGTTTTTCGGCGATTGAGGCGGGCGGTTCGGTGCAGCACGGCTCCCAATTCTCCCTCGTCCTTGCCCTGAAATGAACCGCCGCCCGCGCTCTGGGAAGTTTCCAATGGTTGGAAAAATGCCACCCGCCGACTTCCAATGATTGGAAATTACGGGGCGAAACTTGCAATGATTGGAACTGACCGGATGACGAATGGAACAATGATGAAACGCTGCATCTCGCAACTCGTCGCTTTCCTGCTCGCGCCGCTCGCCGCGCTCCACGCCGCCGAAAAGCTGGATGCCCTCGCGGAGCCGCGCGTCGTGCAGGAGGCGAAGGGCTACAACTCGTGGCCGATGATTCAGGCCATCGGAGAGAAGCTGGTCTGTGTGTATAGCCGCGGCTCGGGGCACACGATCGGCGAAGACGCCCGCGCCGTTTATGCGCGCACCTCCACGGACGGCGGCAAAACGTGGACGGCGGAAACGGTGGTCGCCAACACGCGGGGCTACGGCGAGGTCGAAGTCGGGAAGGGGCTCGATTCCGCCGGGGCGATGCTCCTCTGGGTGCGTCGAATTGGAAAGGACTCGAAGCACGACCTGTACCGCACCTCGGACGGAGTCAAGTTCGCGCTCGTCGCGACGCCGGCGCTCGCGGTTACTCCGGTTCAGATCACTGACGTCTTTGCGGTCCCCACGGTCGGGCTCATGGCACTGTGGTTCGCGGGGAACTACGGCAATGACGGCACGAATCACTCGTGGGGCATGCTGATCAGCGGTGACAACGGCGCGACGTGGAAACAAACCCCCGTCGAATCCGGGCTGACCAAGGCGCAATGGCCGACCGAGCCTTCCGCGGTTTATCTCGGCGATGGAAAACTCCTCGCGATCGGTCGCACCGAAACCGGCGGCGCACAATTCCAGATGATTTCGACCGACTACGGCAGGACCTGGACGCGCGAGCAAACCAACATCGGCGACGTCTCCGCCTCCACGCCGAGTCTGATCCTCGACATCGAAACCGGCCTGCTAAGCAACTATTACTATCAACGCGGCAAGGCCGGCCTCCTTCGCCGTCGCGTCGTCGCACCAGACCGCGTGTTCAACCATCCGCTCAACTGGCCCGTTTCCGAACCGGTCGCCGCTGGCAGCCAGATCACGTTCGATGCGGGCAACGCCAACGCCACCGCGATCAAGGGCACCCACTACGTCTCCTTCTACTCCGGCAAGGCTCCCGACACCGCGATCCTGCTATCCGTGCTCCCCGCACCGAATCCATCCCGTTCCGATGGCCGCTAGCGTGAAAGCGCAGCGCATGATGAACGGCCCCACAAACTTTCTGCTTGCGCGACTCGTCCTCCAGATGAATTTCCAGTGACTGGAAAACAAGCCCCCGCAAGTTTCCAATGATTGGAAAAATTGAGACGGCGTGACCCCACGCCGTCGAGTGGAGCGCGCAGTCCCTCCCGCCATGAGCTTGTCGAATGGTGCGCGCTTCTTTGTAGGGCCGCGACTCCGTCGCGGCCTTTGGGAGAGCGGCGACTCGTCGCCGCTCTCCCTCGACGCGACCAGTCGCGTCGTCCAAAGCGGTCACAAGTGCCCGCGCTCCAAATTACCCCAACGGGGTGAAAAGCCTACAGCCCAGGGTTGGCCGCGTGAGGCCCTGGCTTTTACGCGGCCTACCCTGGGAAAAGTTAGAGAGAAATCATCTTCAACCCCAACGGAAATCTCTGCAAAAGTCGGCAAAACGGAAATTGCCGAATTGAAATCTTCATATTTCCTAAGAAACCGAAGGACAAATTTCCCGCGATTTTCAAATTCGGGGCTTTTGCAGAGATTTCCAACGGGGTTGCAGCAGTCTTTCGTTCGCAGTGACGCCGTCAGGCGTTTCTTCGCGCGGCTATCAGCCCTGACGCGCATCTACCTTGTTAGAATCTGCCTTTTTCCTCCAGTCTTTCACATACAAGACTTTGGAATTGGAGAGCCGCAATACAGTGTTCTTCTCAATTAACTTAGCTGCCAAGTCGCTTCAGTTCGGAAGTGTGCTCATACGGCAGAACGGTGTCGGATGACTCTTGATGAAGGTGCCGAAACGATTTGTGCCTGCAAATAAGCTCAACGTCATGCCCACGTCAGCGTTTGTGGAATATGACATTCGCTCGCTCATCGTTGCAGGTTTTGTTGATGACGGGGCATGGCGGATTCCTCGACGTCGCAAATACGGCATACGCAATTTCGCCCCTTTGCCATTCCGGCAATGTTTCTGGTGCAACTCGGACTAAATCGTATCGAAGGGAAAATCAAATGAAGAAATTGACAGTGGTATTGTTGGCGTTGCTGGCGGCGGGTGCCGCGAGGGCTGATGGAAGCGTGAGCGTGGCGGGTTCGTATTGGAATCCGAAGGATTTCAATGACAACGTTGGGGTCGCCGGAAAGCTGGTATTGGGGAGCAAGATATTCGGCATCGAGGTGCGCGGCGCCTATTTTGACAGCATCAAGGAGAACGACGGCAAGGGTACCGTGGACTTGCAGGTGATACCGCTTGAGGCGGGACTGGTGTTGCGGGCCGGCGAGGAAAATGTGAATCCATATCTCGGTGCCGGTGCCGGCTACTATATACTCAACGGAAATTCAACAGGATCCACGAGGTACGAGGTGGATGATGAAGTGGGCTGGTACGCGGTTGGCGGGCTGGAGCTTGGACTGGGAAAGACCACGGCGCTTTATGTCGAAGCGATGTATCGCGGCGTGAGCGGGACAGCACACGGAGACAGCCTCGAAAATGTCCAAAGCGACGTGAACTTCGATCTGTCCGGCCTCGTCGTCAACGTCGGCTTCGCGATCAAGTTCTAGCCGCGATTCAACGAGACCGGCCAGACTTCCGGACACGCATTTCATAAAACGCGGATGGGCGAAACAAAGTACTCGTTGGTTTGGATTGTTAGTTGATTCAACCGCTACAACGATTCGTGCTGAGGCGGCTCACAGACCGCCTCCGCAGAATCTATGGCGATGAAAAGGGCGCGGCTTGTGCGTTGCGGATGGAGGTACTCGTCGGTCTCTACACGCATGACGAGGAACCTCAGCCGAACATGGCCGGATGGAGCGAGCGCGATGCTGTCCTGATTGCGTATGGTGACCATGTCCTCTCGCCGGCGGAAAAACCGCTCGCAGCGCTGGATCATTTTCTGGACCGGCACACCGGTGATGTTTTCACAGCCTTACACATCCTTCCGTTTTTCCCCTTCTCGTCGGACGATGGTTTTTCGGTGATTGATTTCCGCGCGGTGAGGGCCGACCTCGGCGATTGGTCCGACATCAATGTCATCGCCCGGAAACACCGACTGATGGTTGATCTCGTTCTCAATCATGTTTCGGCGCAGAGCGCCTGGTTCAAAGAATTCATCGCCGGCCGCGCGCCCGGACGCGACTATTTCCTGACTGCCGATCCCGGTGCCGATCTCTCCGCCGTTGTCCGCCCGCGCACACATCCTTTGCTCACCAAATTTTCGACGCGCGATGGCGGGCGTCATGTCTGGACGACGTTCAGCGCGGATCAGGCCGATCTGAATTTCCAGAATCCGGACGTTCTTTTTGAGATGCTGGACGTCCTGCTCTTTTATGTTTCAAATGGCGCGCGCATCATCCGGTTCGATGCCGTCGCCTATCTGTGGAAAGAAATCGGCACGTCGTGCATTCACCTCCCGCAGACGCATGAAGTGGTCAAACTCATCCGCGACCTGCTGTCAATCGTCGCGCCAGGCGTCATCCTCGTGACTGAAACCAATGTCCCGCACGCGGAGAACATCAGCTATTTCGGCGACGGCGACGAAGCGCACATGGTCTATCAATTCAGCCTACCGCCGCTTTTGCTGCACGCTCTCGCGCGGGGCACAGCCAAATATCTGACGCGATGGGCGCATGAATTGCAGCCGCCGCCCGTCGGCTGTTCATTCCTGAATTTCACATCATCGCACGATGGCATCGGCGTCCGTCCGATCGAAGGCCTGGTTCCCGCGGCCGAGCGCGACGCGTTGTTGTCGCACGTCCGCGCGCGCGGTGGCGAAGTCTCGATGAAGCGAAACGCTGACGGCAGCGAAAGCCCGTACGAACTCAACATCACCTGGTACGACGCGATGGGCGGCTTGCCGGGTGAAACCTCGGAATTACACCTCGCGCGTTTTCTCTGTTCGCAGGCTGTCTGCTTCGCGCTGCGCGGAATTCCGTCCGTATATTTCGGTGCTCTCATCGCCGCGCCGAACGACCGCGCCGGCGTCACCACGAGCGGACGTGCGCGCTCGATCAACCGTCACAAGTGGCCGGCCGGCGAATTGGAAACTGCGCTCGGCGATGCCGCGTCACCGGCCAGCCGCTCGCTCGCTGGCATCAAAAAACTTCTCGCCGCTCGCGCGAGCCGGCCCGCCTTCCATCCCGACGCCGCGCAGGAAATGTTGCAACTCGACGACCGCGTCTTTGCCGTCCGCCGCATCGCCGCCGATGGCCGTTTCGTCCTGTGTCTGCACAACACCGCCGCGTCGCCCGTGACCGTGCGCTGGCCCGGCAGCCACGGAAGATTTCGCGATCTGCTGGGCGGAAGATATTCCGCGCCGGACATCGCGCTCGGCCCCTACGCTGTGGCATGGATCGAGCCTGCGGCCTGAACTTCGCGCATCGCTTCTTCCAATGATTGGAAGTTTGGGGACCCGTCTTTTCCAATCATTGGAAGTGCCGGTGATGTTTGCCGGATCGCCGCCTGCTGCCGCGGCTGGCGAAAATAAATGCGGCCCGCGATGCGCTCTTCGCGCCGCGGGCCGCCGTGGTTTTATCCACGATCAACTCAGTAATGCATCGAGGAATCCGGCGCCTTGGGTGTGTCCGCTTTCGGACTCTCGACGGGCTTGTTGGTGTCCGCCGGCGCCATTTTCTCCTCGGTTGCCGGTTCGTTTGGCTTCGCCTTTTCATCGCCGGCAAAGCCAAGCTGCTCCCAGTAGGTGTCGGCCTTGTAGGCGATGCCGCGGAGCTCGTCGGCTGTCAGACCGATGGAGGCCGAGCGGTCGGCGTCGTGCAGGCTGACTCCACTCCAGTCAACCGACGCGAGCTTTTCGCCCAGTCCCAGCAGGCCGCCCGTGCCGACCGTGGCTTTGGAAATGCTGTGATTCGAAACGTCAATCAACAGGTTCCGGATGGTACCGGCCGACTGATTGTCCGAATCGAACACGCGCGTCCCCAGCAACGCTGTGACCTTTTGTGACCAGGGCAGCGTTGAGTCCACGACCGCCGCGTCCTTCGACACCTGCTCTTTGTCCGAGTCGTAGGTGAGGAAGGTGCGGTCGGCCGAGAGCATCACCTTGTCGGTCGGCGCACGCACGTACTTGCGGTCCGTGAAACCGCTGCCGGCCGGCAGGAACGACAGGTAGTCAATGCTCCTGTGATCCGGCTTCAGCACGATTTCTTCGACGCGTCCGAGGCTGGCCCCGGATTTGTCCCGCACCGGCATGCCGATGATCGAGGACGCGCGTTCGATTGTGGCCGGCAGCGCAGTCGTCGTCATCGGACTTGCCATCGGCCTGTTTTCCATCGGATCGATGGCCTGCGGCGCGGCGAATCCGCCTTCCGGCGGTGTCACCGCGAACACGCTGCCCTGTGCCAGGGCGGCCACGATCATCCAAACTTTTATGCTCACTGATTTCATGATTCCGTTTCCTTCATTTTGGCTGTGAATTCTTGACCCATTTTTCCCGTTCTCTGCGCCGCCGATTGCGGCGCGATTCACGCACGCCCATTGGAATCACTTCCTTTCTTTTCATCGTTCGCGTGGTCATTGAATCTGTGCCTGAAATTCGCCCGGATGTTTTTTTCCGCGCCGCCCGTTGCGGACGGCCTTTCATGGCTGTTCTTCGAAAGCTTCATTTTCATGGCACGCTCTCCCGCGCGATGAACGCGAACATTTCCAACCTAGCGCAGCTCCACCGCCTGTCAAATGAGCGCGGCGTTTGACGCAACCTGGTCCGGGCGTAGCTTTGGATTGAATGGAGAAATATCATGAAAACGAAATGCTGGAAAATTGTAGCAGCCGGCTTGCTAGTCAGCCTGCTGTCCGGCTGTGGCGTTTTTCTTGTGGGTGCGGGCGTCGCGGCCGGCGTGGGCGTGGGCGCCTATATCGAGGGCGAGTTGAAGACGACCGATGCGGTCAGCTTTGACACGGCATGGAACGCCGCCCTGGCCGGTGTTACGAAGATGGAATTCACCATCACCGACCAGACGCACGATGCATTGGCCGGCAAGATCGTTGCCCGTGGCGCACAAGACCGGCGCGCCGAGGTCAACGTCAAGCGGGTGACGGATGCGACGACCGAGATCCGAATTCGTGTCGGCACCCTCGGCGATGAGGCGGCTTCGCGACAACTGCTCGACAAAATCCGAAGCAGCTATCCGGCGAAATAATTGCGTCGCTCCTTTTGCAGCAAGCCGGGCGGAGCCACGCGCCGGCTTTTTCGCGGAGGCGGCCGCGGCGAGCATTTTGGAAATTCGGGCAGGGAACTTTCCGGGGTTTCAAAGTGCGCGCCGCCTGTAGCGGCGCAATGGGAAAAGTCGCGGTCCGTTTTTTACGCGCTTCTCACGGGAAGCTGAATCCGATTCCGCCGCGGATGAAGGCGGCCTCCAGCGAATTCGCGAGATCAGCCACCGGCTCGCCAGGCTGCGCAACTGCGCCGATTTCCCCGAGGGAAACGATCAAACCCACTGCGATGCCCTTTTTCATTTCCGCCCTCCAATTTTCCCGATCGCAAGAAAATTTTCCCCGTACACAGCCGTATCGCTTGGATGGCTCCCGCGAGCCGGCGGCATTATACCACAGCCAGTCGAGCCGGCAAATCACGCCGCGCATACGCTGCGCACAAACCCTGCGAACCGCTGTCCGCCCCTCCTCGTAAAACCTCTCCGTCGCCTTGCGCACACTGCAAGAAGCCCGGATTTCCAGACACTGCAACCTCCAATCATTGGAAAATTTCGTCTCCGTCACTTCCAATGATTGGCAAAACACGAATCCCTTTTTTCCAATGATTGGAACTTTTCGCCGGGCGTTTTCTCGGACGAAAACGGGCCGAGATTTTTTGCGGCAAATGGGCGGCCGGCAGGATGCTGTTGTATGCCGCTGTTGCCCCGGCATGTTGCCGTCACGGGAGAATGAGACCATGAAAACACTGATAAAGTCGCGGGCCATCGGGGCCTCGTTTGCGTTACGAGTTTAATCCCGTATTTGTTGGGTCATGAATAAACCAGCATTGCTCGTGATGGCGGCCGGTGTCGGCAAACGGTATGGCGGCCTCAAACAGATTGATCCCGTCGGCCCGCACGGCGAGATCGTGATCGATTACTCTATCTATGACGCGAAGCGCGCAGGGTTCGAAAAAGTGGTGTTCGTGATCCGCCGTGAATTCATGAAAGATTTTCGCAAGGCCATTGGCGACCGCATAGCAAAACACATCGCGGTGGATTACGCATTTCAGGAACTGTCGAAAGTGCCAACGTGGTTTTCAGTGCCGGAGACAAGGAAGAAGCCGTGGGGAACAACGCAGGCCGTGCTGTCGGCGGCCGGCCAGATCAGCGAGCCGTTCGCGGTCATCAATGCAGACGATTATTATGGCGTCATGTCGTACATGGTGCTGGCGGACCGCCTGAGGATTGCCACAGACAACGATGGCATCGGCGACTATTCGATGGTGGGTTTCGTTCTGCGCAATACGCTTTCGGATTTCGGCACCGTCACACGCGGCGTGTGCAAACTGGATGCGGCCGGAATGCTGGCGGGCGTGAACGAGCTGACGGCCATTGTGAAGGACGGTAAGGGGGCGATGTACACGGACGCTGCGGGGGCGAAACACAAGTTGACGGGCGCTGAAGTGGTTTCCATGAATTTCTGGGGCTTTACGCGATCCATGTTCGGGCACTGCGCGAGAATCTTTGAAGACTTCCTTAAGGAGAAAGGCAGCGAAGAAAAGACGGAGTCGGTAATTCCTGGGACCGTGGATCAGCTCATCCGCGAAAAGAAGGCACATGTGTCGGTGTTGCACAGCACCGATGCAGTTTTCGGCGTGAATTACAAGGAAGACAAGCTGGTCATCGCCGAACACATCCGCACGCTCATCGCGAATGGCACGTATCCCGACAAGTTGTGGAGTTAATTTTCCACATGCGAAGAACAAACCGCCAAGCATTGGATGGATTGGCAGCCATCGCAATGCTGTTGTATGCTGTTTTTGCGCCGGCATGTCGCCGGCAGGGGAGAATGAACATGAAAATATTGATGAAGTCGTTTGCCATTGCCGCGTCGCTTGTGACGCTCGCGGCGTGCAGCAACAAGCCCGCCGAGCCTGCAATGCCTGCAGAGCCTGCAAAGCCCGCGATGACGCCGCCTGCGGCACCAGCCACGCCAATGCCGGCCCCCGCAACAACGGGTATGCCGCCTGCCTCGACGGCACCGGCAAAATAGCCGGTTGATGGCGATTCAACGAGGGCCGCCCCGCAAACATTTGCGGGGCGGCTTTTTTTTTGCTGCCGACAGAGCGGCGTTTGATGAGACGGATTTTTGACGGGTTTTCTTCTTGATGTAGTTTTCACAAGCAATGAAGGGAGTTTATGACATGAAAAGGTTCGTCATATCAGGCTTCGCGAGTTTGCTGGTTTTCGGGTTCGCATCCGCGGGCGTTCGTGCCGGGGACGACGAGCCGCTCCGCCTCGGAATCGGCGCGCACTACTGGACGACGGTGAACAACATTGACGTTCACAATATCGACAAAAACGGCGTGTCGTGGCTGGGCAGTCTGCAATATGCGCCGAGCAACTGGGTCAAACTCGAAGGCGATGTCGAATGGATGCCGTCGGGCTTCGGCGGTTCCACGCATGACGTTTATGAGCCGGAGGCCTTTCTTCTGATCGGCAATGCGATCTATGCCGGCGCCGGAATCGGCGGCTACTATTCCGGGGGCGATTTGAGCGGCGATCCGTTCTACGTTCTCCGCGTCGGCCTCGATCTGGAAGTGCTGCCGCGACTCCGGCTCGACATCAATGCGAACTACCGCTTCGAGGACTGGCATTCGCTGAACTCGCAAAATATCAGCTCCGACACGATCACGCTCGGTGCCGCGTTGCGCGTCGCGCTGTGATGCCAGGTCCGCGGCTGAAACGTCAGCTTGTCGTCGGCCTGTCGCACGGCACAGACGTGTGTTCGCCGTTTCGCCAGAGGAGGCCGGGAAACTGCGTCGAGCTGTAGGCGGCGAGCAGATGCCGCCACTCCGGCGCGAGTGCGGCGGTGTCGCTCTGCCAGATGTCGCGGTGCAAGGCGTCGCAGGCTTCGGGGCTGGCAAGGACGGCTTGCAAATCTTTTCTCGCGATGCCGGCAATTCCGTGCGCGAGGATTTCGCGCGAGATGGCTGCGATGTCCGTTTCGTTTTTTCCGGCGGCCTGATCTTGCCGCGCGAGCATGGCGAGATGGAGCGCGTGGGCGTAAGGATCAACCAGCGTGAAGGCGACGGGCGATTTGCCGGCGCGATTGAGGCGTTCGTTGAAATGGGTCACGACTTCGTCGAGCGCGCTGACCTCGGTGGGCGGCCGGGTTTCTTCGGGCGCCAGAAGAATTTTGTGTTTACGAAGCCATAGGCCCACGGCGGGCGATGAGAGCAACATGCTGACCGGAATGGAGAGCACCAACGGCGTGAGAATCGGCAGCATCCACCGGAAGAATGACGGGCTGACGGCGTAGGCGAGCGCGCTCCAGATCGCGCCGATGGCGGTGATCCAGCCGTGCGAGCGCGCGGCATCGCTGAAGCTCAGGCGCTGGTTGGGCGCGCGGTTCTGCCCGGCCCATCCGCCGCTGCGTCCGCGAAACAGCGAGACGATGATGGCGCTGAACCACATCATCAAAAGCGGCGAGAGCGCGGCGAAGACGAGAATCGTGAACGCCGAGCCGGCGGCGGCGCGGCCGAGTCCGCCAAATGCGCGGCGGCGGCCGGGATTGGCGGCGAGCGCGAGCAGGCTGAGGACCACGGGCGACAGCAGCAGCAGCAGCAGCAGCGCGAAAAGAATCGCGCCGTGAACCTTGAGCGAAAGATGGTTGAACGGCGCGAAGCCCGCGGCGGTGACGAGCGAGAGATGCGAATGCACGAACTGGACGACGACGAGCGTGCTGATGATGAGATACGAAAGCCACAGGACCGAGTTCATGTAGGTCAGGATGCCGCGCAACAAATGCAGGCGGCTGGGGCGCGGCAGATCGCGCGAGAAGAGCAGCCAGAAATTTTGCATGTTGCCCTGGCACCAGCGGCGGTGGCGGCGCACGCTGTCGGGCAGCGTCGCGGGTGATTCTTCGTACGAGCCTTCGATGTCGTCGGCGATGTTGACTTCGAAGCCGGCCCGCCGCATGAGCGCGGCCTCCACCACATCGTGGCTGTAGATCTGGCCGCCGAGCGGTTCGCGCCATGGCAGTCGCGGCAGGCGGCAGTTTTCCATGAAGGCCGAAACGCGGACGATGGCGTTGTGGCCGTAATAATATCCGTCGCCGGGATTGCGGTAGCGCACGCCGGCCGAGAGCAGTCCGCCGCAGAGCCGCCCCATGAATTGCTCCAGCCGCCCCATCAATGTTTCGGCCCGGACGATGGTGGTGTGCGTCTGGATGATGCCCGCCTTCGGATCGCGCTCCATGCGGCGCACGAGTTCAAGCAGCGCCGAACCGGTCACAATGCTGTCGGCATCGAAGATCACCATGTAGCGATAGGCCGCGCCCCACTGCTCCAGAAAATCGCTGATGTTGCCGCTTTTCATTCCCGTATTGCGAATCCGGTGACGATAGTGGATGCGATCGAAGTCGCCGCAGGTTTGCGCAAGAATGAACCATGCCGTCTCCTCCTGGCAGCAGCGCGCGGGATCGCGGGAATCGCTCAGCAGAAAAAAGTCGAACGCTTCAAGACATCCGGCCCGCTTGAGCGAATCGTGCGTGACACGCACACCGGCTGCGACGCGGGCAATATCCTCATCGCATACCGGAAAAAGCAGTGCGGTGCGTGGCAACAGTCCCGGATCACCAGCCGCGGTCGCGGGCTGGCCGGTGTCTTGCGGTTGCTCGCGAAGAGCGATGTAGCCATAAAGCGCGTAGCAAAACATCAGGCTGATCATGGCGAACAACATCGCGTGCATGATCAGGATTCCGTACTTCAATCCGTAAAGTTGCGTCCGCCAGAGAAAGTCGGCGAAAGCGAACGTGTCGAATCCCCAGACGAAAAAGAAGACGCCCGCAAAAATGCCGCGCCGTCCGCTGCTCGTTTGGCTTTGTGACCCTGCCTTGCTCATTGTCGGGCCAGAAGGACTGAGCGCAGCATTCATGATCTGCTTTCTCCTCACCGCGCGAAGTGGAACAGCAGCGCGAGCAGCGCCGCGACAAGCGCGAAAACCAGAAACGCGCGGATTCGCCGCGCGCGATCCAGCCGCCACAACGTGTCCTCCGCGAGACGCGGAAAATCGCCGAGGTCGAGATCGGGACCTTGCACGCGACCGTCGCGAACGGGCGGCATGCTCGACAATGAGCTGCTACGCATCGCCGCAACGAAATCATCGGGCCACGGCTGACGCGACAGCACCGCGTCGGGCCACGCGTCGAACGCGCCCGATCGCAGCAGTGCGAGTTTTCCCCGTGTGAAAATTTCTTCTGCTGAGCTTCCACCGCCTCCCAGTACATCGCGGGACCAAATTTCCACCTCGCGCCCGATGGCATTCACCGCGTCGGCGGGCGTCAATCTGCCGCTGCCGGACGAACGGGCTCGCGCTTCGTCGCCAAGAATTCGCCGGACTTCTTGGTGCAGATCGAAGCGGCGCGCGACGCCGAGCGCATTCAGAAAAGCTTCGGCCCGGCGATACACCTCATCCCATTCCGCTGGCGCGATTCCCTCCGGCGGAATTCCGGCGGAGGCCGGATTCGTCGCTGGATTCAATCCACCCATCCGTAGCTCCATGTCTCCGAGATCGGAGTACCTTCGTATTCCAGATGAGATTCAATATCAACATGCGTGGATGATCGAGGAAGCTTGAATTGAAGAATGAGTCGCCACGTGTCGTTGTACGGATTTTTTACGAGGACCTGACTGTGAATGTTTATCCACGGCGTCGTGCTCACGACAGCTTTAACCTGCGCCACCGCCGGCAGCGCGGTCAGGCGCTTGCTCTTGAAGTCCACCACGAACTCCCGCAGTTCGGGATGATACAGCGCAAGCCCGGTTCGCGTCGCAACCACGCGTCCGAGCGCGGATGCGTCATCGTCGTCAAAGTGCAGCGTGTAATTGAACGAATAAGGTTCTCCCGGCACCGGCATTTTTTCCGGCTCCCAGAACGCAACCACATTGTCGTTCGCCTCGTTCTTCGACGCGAATTCGTAAAGCAGCACCTTACCCGCGCCCCAGCTGCCCGGCTCAACCCAGGCGCTCGTCCGCCGGTGGTATCCGGCGAACATGTCCTGATAGCTTTCGAAATCCCGGTCCCGCTGCAAAAGTCCGAAGGCCACCGGCGACTTGAACGGAAATTCGCTCACGCTTCGCTCCGGCGGATTCACCAGCGGCCGCCAGATGCGATCCTCGCCGTCGGCGATAACCAGCCCGTCGGAATCGTGAACCTCCAGCCGGTAATCCTGCGGCTTCTGAAATGAATTTTCGCCGAACGCGAACATGGACGAAAACGGCGCGAGTCCCAACTGGAGTGGCGTTTTGCGGAAGAAAAGCGTGGCGCGGACATCCACATGAATCGAATCATTTGGATTCAGGATGAAGGCATACGCGCCGGTTTCGCCCGGCCCGTCGAGCAGCGCATAAACAACGAGCGAGACCGCCTGCGTGGCCGGCTTGCCCAGCCAGAATTCGCGGAACGAGGGAAACTCCTCCGGTTGCGACGCGACCGTGTTGATCGCGATGCCGCGCGCCGAAAGCCCGTAACCGCGATCGCGGCCCCTCGCGCGGAAATAGCTCGATCCCTGAAACGCCGCGAGCTCCTCAAAACGCCCCGGCTCGTGCAGCGGCGTGAGCACGCGAAATCCCGCGTAGCCGAGCGACGACGGAACGCTGCGCTTCAGCCACGTCTTGCCATAGGAAAACAAATCGGGGTTGAACGGAATCTCCTGCTCGTGGCTCTCCGTGAATTCGTGGATGACGACGGCGTGCGTGTAAATGTAGCCGGTGTGAAGGAACTCGATGCGAAACGGCGTCCCGCTGTCGCGCCACAGCGCCTTCTCCGGATCGAACTGGATGTTCTGGTACTGCTCGTACGACAGCTCGCGCAGAGATTTCGGCACCGTTCCCCACTCGTCGTCATACGGCTTCTTCGCCAGCTCCTTCGCGCGGCCCAGCACATAATCGAAATCAACGACGCGCGACTCCATCGCGCCCGCCGGCAGCACCGCGAGCATTCCCAGAACCACCACCATGCTCATCCGCCGCAACATTGCATGTCTCCCCGAAGTTCACTCGCTCCAGAAAATGCAACCGCGCGCACCCGCACCCTCGGTCCGCATCTCGCCGGAACGATACCTTGCAACGAACGCGTGCGCCAGTGGCCGCGGCCCGCGACCACCGCGAAATGAAACTTCCAATCATTGGAAATGTCCGCTCCGCAAATCTCCAACCATTGGAAGTTTTCGGGTTATTCGCCGCTGTCCAGGCGGACGGCTTCGTTGAGCTCGTCGAAGAACAGCGGCAGCGCGGACTGGATGCGGTTCCAGTTTGGAATCAGCGCCGACCAGAGCGGGTCGTCGAGAAAGCTTTTGGCCGCGACCCGGATGCTGCGCACGAACGTGTCCACGGAATTTTCCTCCTCGTGGCGCGGATAGCGGATGCCGTTGGTGGCGGCGTCGGCGGCATAAAACATCAGCGTGTCCTCGGCCTGCCGCATGTAGGTGCTCATCAGCGTGTCGAACAGGCCGGTGTCCAGTTTGATGCCTTCGGCGGCCATGTAGCGGAAAAAAGATTTCGCGATGTCCACGGCCATTTTGTTCAGCCCCCGGTCCGCATCGTCGGGCGACATTTCCTGGTGTTTGTGATCGTAGTTGTCACACAGCTCGGACTGGCAGATCGCGCGCGGCGCGCAGTTGCGCAGCACCTCGGCGAGCAGGCCGATTTCAAGCGCCCAGTCGTGCGGGATACGCACGCGCCGCAGCAGGTCAACATCGAGGCAGAATTCGCCGGCCAGCGGATAGCGGAACGTGTCCATGTACATGAGAAACGAATGCGCGCCGATGATGGTTTTGAGCGCGCGGATCAGCGGCGTGACCAGCAGGCGCATGACGCGGCCGTTGAGCTTGTCGCTGACTCGTGCGTAATAGCCCTTGCAAAAGTCGAAGCCCAGGCTCGGATGCGCAACCGGATAACAGAGGCGGGCAAGCAGTTCGCGGTTGTACGTGAGGATGTCGCAATCGTGAACGGCAACGATGTGCGCTTTTGCACTCGCGAGAACATAGCCGAAGCAAATCCAGACATTGCGCCCCTTCCCGGCGTCTCCCGCGTGGAGACCGGCATCATCGAGCTTCTGGAACAGTGCTCTCATGCGCGGACCGTCATTCCACAGCAGCGCCGGCTTCTGCGGCAACTGGCTGAAGAACGCCTTCGCGCGCCGCCACTGCCGTTTGCTCGTCGCGCCGTCAATGCCCACCACGATCTGGCGCAGATAGGCCACGCCCTTCAATTCATGCACGATGATCTTCAGCGCCGCCGTGCCGAGTTCCCGGATGTGACAGGGCAACACCAGCCCCATCGGCGTGTGTTCCGAATACGCGGTAAGCTCCCGCTCCAGTTGCCCGAGGCTCTTTTCGTTCAACCGGTGCAGCGTCGCAATAGCGCCCGTCTGGAAGAAATCTGCCATGCGCCCGTAATTTCCGCCTCAATTCCGCGCGCGCAAGTGACCCGGCGAAAAAGACTCGTTTGCGCCGCGCCAAACATGGCGGAAAGTATTCGGCATGAAACTGGTCATCGTCCATTTTCATCTGCGGCCAGGCGGCGTCAGGCGTGTCATCGAGGAAGGCACGCGCAATCTTGTTGCAAACGGCGCCATGAATATTTCCTCCATCGTCCTCGTCTCCGGCGAACCATCCGACGCGGCGTGGCGCAAGAATTTTCAAAGTGCAGTCAGCCCGGTTCCCGTCCGCCATCTCATCAACCCGGCCTTCGGTTACATCACCGAACAGAGGATTACGCCGTCGCGAATCGCGCGCGAAATTCACAGCGCGATGAAAAAACTTTCTCTTGAGGACGGCGACAAAGAATCCGTCGTCTGGTTTCACAATTCCGGTCTCGGCAGAAATCTTCTGCTTGTCCGCGAACTCGAACGCGTCTGCGATGAGCGGAACATTCCGATCATCGCGCATCATCACGACTGGTGGTTCGACAGCCGCTGGCAGCGCTGGCCCGATTTTATTCGCTGCGGATTCCGCACGCCCGCCGCCGTCGCGAAAACTATTTTCTCCACGTCGCCGCGCACCGGCCACGCCGCGATCAATTCCACCGACGCGGAAATTCTCGCCGCGAATTGCCGCGCGCCCGTCGCCTGGCTTCCGAATCCGGTCACGATTTCAGCGCCCGTGCCCGCGGCGCGCATTCGCGAGGCGCGCGCGTGGCTGCGCGAACAGCTCGCGACGGACGCGCCGGTCTGGATTCTTCCGTGCCGGATGCTGCGAAGAAAAAATATGGCCGAGGCCCTGCTGCTCACGCGCTGGCTGCGTCCGGACGCAATGCTCGTCACGACCGGCGGCGTGAGTTCTGAAGATGAGCGGCCGTATTTCGAAAAACTCGAAGCCGCCGCGCGCCGCAACAAATGGCCGCTCTGGCTCGCGCTCATGCGCGGCGATGAAAGCAAAAAACCTTCCGTTCCCGCGCTCATCGCCGCAAGTGAAGTGGTGATGCTGACCTCGATTCAGGAAGGATTCGGTCTGCCGTTCATCGAAGCCGCAGCATCGCGCCGCCCGCTCATCGCGCGGCGATTGCCGAACATATCGCCCGACCTTGCGCAATTTGGATTTCGTTTTCCGTACGCCTACGACGAAATCCTGATTCATCCGGATTTATTTGACCGCCCGGACGAAATTACGCGGCAGAAGAAAATCCTGGCCGGATTGAAAAATGAAATTCCGCAGTCGTGCCGCCGGTTCGTCGGACATCTTCAACTGCTCGCGACCGACGCGGCGATGCCGGTTCCATTCAGCCGGCTGACGCTGACGGCACAGCTCGAAATCCTCGCGCAGCCGGTTGAAAGATCGTGGATACTCGGCGCGCCGCTGAATCCGTTTCTAGCGCGATGGCAACACGATGCCGCAGCGAAGAAACTTCGCGTCACGCCGTGGCCGCGCAGCGCGGAAAAATGGCTCGGTGCAAAAGCGTACGCGCAACGGTTCGCCGATTTGCTTGCCGCCGCAAAAAATCATCGCGAAAAACATCCGCGCGATTTTCAGGCGCAGGAGGCCTTCATCCGCCAACGCCTCGATTCGCAGCATCTCTTCCCGCTATTGCTCAGGAGCGACACATGAAAATCCGCGCCGCCATTTTTGACATCTACCGGACGCTCCTCGAAGTCGGCCCGCGCCCGGACGACGCAGAGCAGCTTTGGACGAAACTTTGCATCCAGATGCTGCCGGACGGCGCGGAGGAGATGACGCTGCTGGAGCTTGGCCGGCGCTGCCAGGTCATCGTGGATCGCGAACAGGCCGCAGCCGGCGAACTGGGCATTCCGTTCCCCGAAGTTTTCTGGCCGGATGTCATCACGGAAATTTTCCCGACGCTTGCAGAGCTGCCGTCCGCGCAGCGCGAGGAATTCATCTTCGAGCAAGTCCAGCTGTGGCACACCAGCCGCCTTGCGCCCGGCGCGGCCGCCGTTCTCAAGCGGCTCGTCCGCGCGAAGATCTCCCTCGGCCTCGTCTCGAACTGCCAGCACTACACGCTGCGCGAACTCGACGGTGCGCTCGCCAGCGCGAAGCTGCGCCGCAAAATTTTCGAGCCGTCGCTCTGCTTCCTGTCGTTCGAGCACGGATTCAGCAAACCCGACCCGCACGTTTTCCGGCTGCTCACCGCGCGTCTGGCCGCGCACGAAATCACGCCGGCGGAAACGCTCATCGTCGGCGACGACGAGTTCAACGACATTTCACCCGCGCAAGAACAGGGATTTCAAACGTGGCATCTGTCGCAGGAAACGAGCGGAAATACTTCCGGCGGCTGGCGCGAACTCGGCGAACGGATTCGTAACTTCCAATGATTGGAAAATGCGCGTCCGAAAATTTCCAATGATTGGAAATTTCGGTGAACGTGCAGAAAGTTCAGCGACATGAGAATTGCGGACATTTCACCGAAGCGGGTCGGTTTCATTTCGACGCGGTTTCACGGCACGGACGGCGTGACGCTGGAGGCGAAGAAGTGGGCGCACATCCTGACCGGCATGGGCCATTCGTGTTACTGGATGGCCGGGCTGCTGGACACGCCGCCGGATACGAGCCGCTTCGTTCCGCTCGCGCTGTTCAGTCATCCCGAGGTGGCCGCCGTGCAGGAAAAATTGTTCGGCGTCTCTCACCGCACGCGCGCGATTACGATCCGGATTCAGGAAATCAAGGAGCTGCTCAAGGACGAGATCTACAAATTCATCGAGGAATTCCACATCGAGGTGCTCGTGCCGCAGAATATCCTCGCGATTCCGATGCACGTGCCGCTGGGACTGGCGATGACGGAGGTGATCGCGGAGTTGGCGCTGCCGGTGATCGCGCATCACCACGATTTCGCGTGGGAGCGCGAGCGGTTCACGATCAACTGCATCGGCGATTATTTGCAGGCTGCATTTCCGCCGATGCTTTTCGGGATGGAGCACGTTGTCATCAACTCGATGGCGCAAAAGGAGCTCGCGCGGCGGTTCGGCATCCCTTCGACGCTCATTCCGAACATCCTCGATTTTGAAACGCCGCCGCCGCCGAGGGACGATTACACCGCGGATTTCCGCCGCGAAATCGGAATTGCCGATGATGACTGGATGATTTTGCAGCCGACGCGCGTCGTCGCGCGCAAAGGCATCGAGCACGCGATTGAGCTGGTCCGGCAGCTCCGCGATCCGCGCGCGAAGCTCGTCATCTCGCATCCCGCCGGCGACGAAGGCGGTGCCTACATGCAGTTGCTGCGCGAACGGATTGACGACGCGAAGATTGACGTGCGCTTCATTGCCGACCGCATCGGCGAAACGCGCGGCGAGAATTCCGAAGGAAGAAAAGTTTACACGCTGTTCGACGTGTATCCGCACGCGGACATCGTGACGTATCCGAGTTTTTACGAGGGATTCGGCAATGCATTTCTGGAAGCCGTCTATTTCGAAAAGCCGATTGTCGTGAACACCTACGCGGTCTATGCGCGCGACATCGATCCGCTCGGCTTCAAGTGCATCGAAATGACGCAGCTCATCACAAACGATGTCGTCAGGCAGGCGAAGGAAATTCTGACAAACACGGCGATGCGCGATGAATGGGCGAAGAAGAACTACGAACTCGGCTTGAAGTATTTCTCCTTTTCCGTCGCGCGACGCAGGCTCGCAGCGCGTCTGGCAATTCTCTTCGGCGAGGGTTCTTAGTCGTCGCTGTAGGGGGTATCCGCCTGCGGCAGATCGGCGGGCGGCGTGAAGAGGTTCTTGCAGCCTGTGCACAAGCCTGATTTGCGGCCGGTGATGGCGAAGTGGTCCTTGCATTGGGGGCAAAGTGTGACGGCGCGATATTTTTCCAGTTCTACGCCCAGGTAGCGGACGCGGTCACGCCTCGTATGCGGGTGAATTACGGCGAGGTCAACGATATTGGCGAGGCCCAGCTCCTTCATGCCAAGATAGGCCGCGGCCTCGGCGTGCGAGAACCATTTCTTCTTCAGACACACCGCAGAGTCGCCACCAGATATCGGCGTTGCGTCCATGCTGCGCTGCACGATTTCGTTTGAATGTGTGTCGTCGCGGGATTGTCCACTTCGATGCTCCAAATGGTCAATTCGTCTGCTTCCAACTCCGACTCTGGATTTGCCGCTTCTCATGTGAGGACGGGAATCTCCCACGCTTTTGTTTCCAGTCAAGAGCACGCGCATAAATGTGCCACGTTGGTGGCGAACACGCTGGTCGGAGTTGGTGCGACGTGCTTCCCCATGCGCGAGCATGCAGACCAGCGAGAAATATCTGTCGTCGCTTGATCACAGGCGATGAACTGAGTGTGCGAATCGCATTTGCCGCCGCTGACAGAGAAACCGCCTTCCCATTTCCGCGATAGATGTGATGCCGTGTATTCCGCTGTGAGCTCGCGCGTGGGCGGCGCACTGCGCCCCGCAACCCGCAAGGTGCCCGTGTACGCATTGCGGGTTCCGCGACGGACGGAATGTGGGATGCCGCCATTTCGCAAAATCTCAGACGGGCTAACGTCTGGCTCGAAAACGAAGGAAGCATGCATGAACATTCGGTGGATCAACGTAAACAAAATCGCCGTTTGCCTCGGCTCGACGGCCGGGGCCGCCGCATTGGTTGCAGCGACGATCGTTGAGTTCGGGGCTACGTCCGCGCGAGCGGCCTCATCGCTCAATGGCCAGCAGTTGTATGCGGTCCATTGCGCGCGCTGCCATACGGAACGCTACGCCACCGAGCGCACGGATGCGCAGTGGAAGACCGTCATGTTGCACATGCAGGTGCGCGCGTCGCTCAACGGCGCGGATGCGCGGAAGATCACCGAATACCTCCAAGCTTCGAACAAATAGGGAAGACCTGTCATGGACAGCAAATTTCAACGGATGATGGTCCCGGCAATCGTGGTGGCGCTTTTCGCCGCGGGTTCCGCCCGCGCGGTGACGGACGAGGAATTTAACGCGCTCAAATTGAAGGTCAGCGAACTGGAGGCGAAGGCCTCGACCAGCGAGGAAGCCGCCGCGAACAACAACATGGTTCTGAGCGGCAACATGTCGCTGCTCTACAGCAAGCAGCAGGGCGGCGATGGCGGCTTCACACTCGGCAGCGTCGATCCGATCTTCCTCTACCGTGTCGGCAACAAACTCCTTTTCGAGTGCGAACTGGAACTCGAGGTTTCGAGCGATGAGAACGGCGAGACGGCGACGGAGACAACGATTGAATATGCGCAACTGGACTATCTGCTCTGCGACGAAGCGATGCTGGTCGCCGGCAAAATCGTCCTGCCCATGGGATCGTTCATTGAGACGAGCGATCCGGCGTGGATCAACAAGCTTCCGACATTCCCGCTGCCGCGCGCCGACGAAACCGCGATCCTGCCCGAGTCCGACATCGGCATCGAGCTGCGCGGAGGAATCAACGCGGGCGACGGTCTGTTTAACTACGCCGCCTATGTCGTCAACTGCCCCGGCCATTCCACGGAAACGACGACGGACGAAAACGGCAACGAAGTGACAGTCGAAACGTTGACCTTCGATCCGGTCGTCAACCAGAACAACTCGCTCGGCTACGGCGGTCGCGTTGGATTCTTCCAGCCGTTCGTTGAAGGCTCCGATTTCGAAGCCGGCATTTCCGGCGAGACCGGCAAGTGGGACAGCAAGGGCGACCTCTCCTGGTCCGCCGCTGTTTTCGATGCGCGCCTGCACCTGACGCCCGCAATCGAACTTCGCGGCGAATATATGACAACCAAGGAGGAAACCCTCGCTGGTGATGTGAAGCCTGACGGATGGTGGGCCCAGGCGGCCTACAAACTCAGCGGCCTGAACTCCGACATTTCGGTGCTAAACAAGACCGAACTCGTCGCCCGCTACGCAGAAGTCAACGCCGACAACGGCGAGGGCACGACGAAACAAACGGCGGTCGGAATTGATTATCACGTCGCCGGCACGTTCGTGGTCAAGGGTGACTACGAATTCAACACATCGGACAACGAGGATCTCGCCAAAGACCAGTTGAACCTTCAACTGGCCGTCGGCTTCTGATCCAACCTGCGGGAGTTTCATGAAATCCGCGCGCCACTTTGCCAGCCTGGTTTCCAATGATTGGAAATTTGCCCGCCGCATTTTCCCAATCATTGGAACTCTCCTGCTCGCCGCCGGCGCAGCGGCGGCGGACAAGCCCAACGATGATCCGCAAAGCCGGATCGCAAAAGCCGAGGCCGGACCGGCGACGATTGATGTCTCGTCGTACCCGGCGCCGATGCAGGCGAAATACAAGATCTTTGCCGAAAAATGCGCGCAATGCCACAAGCTGAGCCGCCCGATCAATTCGGACTTCGTGCTGCCCGGCGAGTGGGAACGCTATATCAAACGCATGATGTACAAGCCCGACGCCAGCTTCGACAAGGCCGAGGCGAAGCAGATTTTCGAGTTCCTCGCCTACGATTCAAGCGTCCGCAAGAAGGACGCCTACGAAAAGAAACTCGCCACGCTTTCGGCCGAAGACAGAAAAGCAGCCGTGGAAAAAATCAAAGAAATCGTCGAGAAGAATAAATAATACGCGCGGAGCGGTAGCCGGGATTTGGAGCGGCTCGAAGCATGCCGCCGCCCGAATCCCGTGAAATTATCGGGAGTCTTGCTTCCATGACAATTCCTCATCAACACGAACAAAGCACCCGCCACGAGATCGCAGCCGCTCCGCCACCCCGACAGACGCGACGCGAATTTGCCGCCGACCTGGTGATGAAGCTCGGCGCGATGCTCGGCATCGGCGGACTTGCCGTGCGATTCGGCAGCTTCCTGATTCCTGTCGTGCCGCCGCTCAAGATGGTCGAGATTCCCGCCGGCAAGCTCAGCGCAATTCCGAAACTCGGCGCGACGATGTTCAATTTGCCGGGCAACAAGCGCGTCGTCGTGGTGGACACGGAAAAGGGGTTGCGCGGGTTCTCGCCGGTCTGCACCCACCTCGGTTGCATTGTCCGCTGGCACGGCGACAAGAAGCAGTTCATCTGCCCGTGCCACAAGGGAACCTTCGACATGAACGGCAGGGTCGTTTCCGGCCCGCCGCAACGACCGCTTGATGAGATGAAGCTGACCGTGAAGGGCGGGGATGTTCTCGTCGTCGTTCCCACGCGCGAGGAAGCAACATGAGACAGCGCATCGCGAGCTTCATCGGTCACCGTATTCCAATTCCGCTGGAAAGAGTCCGGGCTTCGTTTGGCGAGGCGCTGCCTGTTCATCTCAAGGAATGGATTTTTTGCCTCGGCGGCACGCCTGCACTGATGTTCGGCATCCTCGCGAGCACCGGCGTGCTGCTGATGTTTTATTACATTCCCGATTCCGAACATGCCTACCGGAGCGTCGCGGACATCACCATGCACGTGCGGTTCGGCTGGTTCATCCGCGGCATCCATCATGCCGCCGCGCACCTCATGGTCATCGCCGTGCTGCTGCACCTGTATCGCGTCTTCGGCACGCGCGCCTACCGGAAGCCACGCGAACTGAACTGGATGATGGGCGTCATCCTCCTGCTCACCGTGCTCGGCTTCACCTTCACCGGCTACTCGCTCGTGTGCGACCAGCTCTCCTACTGGGCGACCACCGTCGGCACCAACATGATCGGCTCTGCGCCGGTCATCGGCGAGTCGCTGCTCACCTTCGCCCGCGGTGGAGCCGGCGTGAACCCCAACACCCTCACGCGATTTTTCTTCCTGCACATCGGCATCCTTCCCGTCGCGCTGACGGTGCTGGTGGTCGGCCACATCCTGCTCGCGCGTCTGCACGGCGTCGCGCCGCTCGAAGGCGACCCGCGCCCCGAGACCTATCCGTTCCATCCCGAACACACGCTGCGGGAATTGATCATCCTCATGCTGGTGCTCATCGGCCTGGTCAACTATGTCATGTTTTTCCCGCCGGAACTCCACGAGCCCGCCGATCCGTCCACCACGCCCGAGGGCATCCATCCCGAGTGGTATTTCTATCCGCCGTTCCGCCTGCTCAAGCTCATGCCCCGGCAGGCCGCCTTCTGGTGTGTGTCCATTTTCATCGGCTGCATGTTCGCGTGGCCCTTCCTCGATCGCGGCCTCGACAGGATCGCTCCGGGGAAGAACGTCGGCCGCATCGTTGGCAGCGCCGCGTTTCTGTTGTTGCTGGTCCTTTTGGTTTGGGAGGCCGTCGCGGGTTGAACCGCACGGGAAATCGCATGAGCGTCATCGCACAAAAAATCACCGTGGGAATTCTGGGCTTCGCCCTCTTCGGTTCCGTCCTCGCCGTCGGCTATGTGGACGCATCGCGACGCGACGCCGAACGCAGACTCGCGGAATTCAAACCGAAGCTCACGCCCGAGCTCGCGCAGGGCCGCGCCGTCTTCGAAAAATACAGCTGCGTCGTCTGCCACGGCCCCGACGGCAAGGGCGCCCTGCCGAACTTCAATGCCCAGCCCGGCGGCAAGACCCCCGGCCTGGACAAGGTCTGCGTCACCTACACGCAGCAGGAACTCAAGGACAAGATCCGCAACGGCGTGCCCACCGTCGAGCGCGCCGATCCCAACGGACCGCCGCCGCCCCTGCACATGCCCCCCTTCAAGGACGCCATCAGCGACGGCGAGCTCGACCAGCTCGTCAACTACCTCTTCGCCCTGATGCCCGCCAAGGACAAGGACGCCTGGTGAGCCTCAGCGGCGCATAACACTGTTTCCAATCATTGGGAAAGAGCGGCAAGGGATTTTCCCAATCATTGGAAGATTTCGTCTCTGTCATTTCCAATGATTGGAAAATTACGCCGCGCAAGCGTCCACTGTGTTGGAAGTTTCGGCGCGGCGATTTGACCGCACTTGCCGCCGGCGTGCCGGGGTGACATAAGCCGTGCCCATGACGTATCTGCGAAGACACTTCATCGGCTGTGCGCTTTTGTGGTTGTTCGTTTCAATTGCGGCAATGGCTGCGACGGTCGATGTCCGCGACTGCGGCGCCAAAGGTGACGGCCGGACATTCGACACGGCGGCGATCCAATCCGCCATCGACGCCTGCGCGGCGCGGGGCGGCGGAACGGTGCTGCTGCCGGCGGGGAAATATCTGAGCGGTACGCTGCATCTGGCCAGCAACCTCCGTTTCGAACTGACGCGCAATGCGGTGTTGCTTGGCAGCACAAACCTCGACGACTACACCGAGGCGCGACTGCCCGACGGCAAACCGGCGGCGGATTGTTCGCGCTGGCGGCACGCATTGCTGTCGGCGGAGGGCATTACGAACCTGACCATCTGCGGGCCTGGCGTCATCGACGGCCGGAAACCGTACGATCCGCAGGGCGAGGAGAAGACCCGTGGGCCGCACGGATTCCTGTTTCACAACTGCCGGAATGTCGTCGTGACGAACGTCACATTTCTCGACGCCGGCAACTACTCGATCTTCTTCACTGAATCCGACGATGTGACCGTCCGCGACGCGAACTTTCTCGGCGGTTACGACGGCGTCCATTTTCGCGGACGCCCCGGTTCGCCCTGCCGGAATGTTGCAATCACGGGATGCCGTTTCGAGACCGGCGACGATTCCATCGCCGGTGCGTACTGGTCCGGCATCATCGTTTCGAACTGCCAGATCAATTCCTCGTGCAACGGCATCCGTCTCATCGGCCCGGCAACCGGGTTCGACATTTCGCACTCCGACTTTTTCGGGCCGGGCCATTTCGAACATCGCACATCGCATCGCACGAATATGCTCGCCGCATTCTGCCTGCAACCCGGCGCGTGGATGTCCACGACCGGCACGCTCGACCGCGTGCGGATGTCCGACTGCACCGTCTCCAACGTCACGACACCGTTTCACTTCGTGCTCAAGCCCGGCAACGAAAGCGGCGAAATCGTGGCCGAGAGGATTCGCGTCGTGGACGCCTACATGACCGCGTGCTCGGTCGAGAGCTGGTCCGAGCGCCCATTTGCCAACGTCACTTTTCGCGATGTCTCCGTGACGTTCGCAGGCGGCGCGACCAACCGGCCTCTGCTCGACATGATCAAGCCGCCCGGTGTGGACGCGCGCCCCCTGCCGGTGTGGGGTTTCTACGCACGCAACGTCACCTCACTCACGCTGGAAAACGTCAGCCTGAAAACCGCGTCGCCCGACACCCGGCCCGCGATGTTCTTCGATGACTTGAAAGCGCTGACGCTCGATCATGTGGATTATTCCGACGCCGACCGCAGCGAAAAGGCGGTCATCTTCAAGCAAGTCGGTCACGTCAACAGGCGATAACCGGCCGCTCTTCAGGGCCGCGATGGACGCCCGGCCCTGGCGTGTGTTGTGCGAGTGTGTATGCGGTTCATGTTTTTGACCCATGAGGCCAGCGAGCGGGCGACGCCGGGCGCTTCCACGTTCTTTCAGCCATCACGGCTTCGTTGCCAGTTCAACCACCATGACATGATCGGGCACGTTAACGGTGATTTCGCTGCACGGACCGAAACTGACCGACGCTTGGGTTCCATCCAGCGGCAAATAGATGGAGGCGGACCGGATTGGGTGCGCGAAAATCAGACGCGTCGGTCGCGCTCCGAAATGAAGGTCCTTTTTTGCGGCGAGGTCGTAGGAGTCCGTGTTGATCCACAGCAGCAGAAAAAAATGTCCGTCTCGGCGTTGCAGCAACAGATGCCGCACCGGCTGGTCGTCGGCGTGGATGGAGAAATCGAGCGTGCCCGGCTCGAAGGACGGCCCCGGGTCCTTGAGCAGGGCGATCAGATTTTTGATGGCGGTGAAGGCGGGCTTGGGCGTCCCGTCGTGCCTCAAAATGCCGAAGTTCGACTCGGCGACCGCCGGCTGGTCGCGCAAATCGAGCAGCTCATAGATGTAGGTGCGGACGATGCCGCGGTCGAAATACTCCGCCAGCAGCCGGGGCAGGTAGCGCCCCGCCGCCGCCGCCGACACGCCGGGCATCCAGAACCCGTCGTTATGATTCACCGCGTTGTGATAGCCCGTTTCGCTCGCGATCACCGGCCGCTGGCAGTTCGTGAGGCAGCGAGCCATGTACCAGTTCCACCTGAAGCCCGGCGGCCCGCCGCCCGCATAGGAATGCGTGTTCGCGAAGTCGGCGGACTCCAGCCGGCCCAGCCGCGGCGCTTTTTCCGGATCGCTGATGGACGCCATCACCACGGGAAACTTCGCCAGTTCCGCGTCGGCCTTGGCCGCCTGAAAAAGCTCGTCCTGAAACGCCCGCGTCGCCTCCGGAAATTTGACGCCCTTGTAGCTGATGCCGAATCCGTCCGTCTCATTCGGCCCCTCGATGGCCTCCAGCGCCGGCAGCACGCGCTTGAGCGCCGGCACCGCATCCGCGGCCGGACCCGCCCCTCCGTGCGGATAACAAATCACCATCGTCTTGATGCCGGATTGCGCCAGGTTGAGCATCCGCTGCTGAAACGGCGCGTGACCAATCTCCGGGCAGCCATCGCGCACATGCCGGATGCCCGACTCGATCAGCCGCGGCTTGATGACCCCGTCAAAATTGTTGTAGGCCGTGTCGTAATAGGAAAGGTGGACGTTCACGCCGATCGAATCCACAAACGCATCGGCAGGCCGCGCCCGTTCTGCGCACCCCGCGCCGTCCGCCGCGTGAACCGACAGCGCGGCGGCGAGCGTCAGGCACGGCCATAAATTCATTGTCATGTGAAATCCTCGAAAAATCATTTGCCCGAATTTCCCGCCGTCCGGAAAATCTGCCGCACATCACCGCGGGGGAGGGGCCGGCCACGGATGCGATCTTCAAGCCGGTCATCTCCGGCGGTGGGGTCGGCTGTTCGTTAACTGATAACTTAGCGACTGACCACATTCTCCCATCCCATTCATGGGCTGTTGAGCATCCGGGCAAAAAAAAAAGCGCCGGGCGATGCCCGGCGCTCCGGTGGTGATTATTGTCCCTTCCACGTGACGCTTTGGACATCGGAGTCCACGCCGATTTCGGCGTCGTTCATGAGGCCGCGGATCATGTATTCGCGGGTTTCGGCGACGCCGGGTTGCGCGAGGGGGCGGCCGTCGATGTAGGGGCTGTTGGTGTCGGTGGCCAGCAGGACCCAGACGGTCTGGCCGTTGAGGCGGGAATAAATGTGAACGGCCTGGACGCCTTTCTTTTTCCAGTCGATGCGGATTTCGCCGTGGAGAATCTTGACGGTGAATTCGCATTTCCAGACGTCGGCGCTGAATTCCTTTTGCGCGCTGACGATCTTGAGGCCGGCACCGGCTTCGGACGTGTAGCCGGAGCGCGTCTTCCAGTTGGCCACCTCTTCCTTAATGGCGCCGAGGTTGATGGCTTCACCGTTGGTTTCGGCTTCCTGCGCGGCCTGCAATTTGGTCTCGGCTTCGGTGACTTTGTCGATGAATGCGATCTGTGCATCGCAGGTGGTCTTGACGGAGGTGATGTCCTCCGGGCTGAGGCCAAGGACCGGGCCATAGGTGTCGATGCCGCCCTTGAGGTTGAGCAGCCAGGCGCGTCTGTCCGCGCGATTGCTGGGGATGAAGTAAACCGTCGATGCCATATGATTCCGTCCTTTCAAATCGGGCTTCTGGTCCGGCACGAGCTGGCCAAAGCGGAGACCCATGTCAAAGCGATAGCCTTCTCCGAATCTCAAACGATGTGCCATATGAACTCCTGCCGGTTTCCTTTGCCCTTCTCTACGCAGACCGCCATGGGTCTTGCATGAAAGCGCATCTACGCCTGCTGAAAATGGCTGTCAACGGCAAAATCATCGAAATTTATCGTGGAAACAGCGGCGAATGGCCGCGTTGGGCCAAAACTGGCGGACTTGGTCGCGGCCAAGTCTGACGGGGTCGCGGCCAAGTCCGACGGGGGCCTGATATTGTCGTACTTTGTCGCGATGCCGTCGGACTTCGTTGCGATCCGGTCGGACTTCATCGGGGCCAAGTCCACTGCGGAGCGCCCGTGTCGGACTTTGTCGTGGCCAAGTCCGACGTGGCCGCGGCCAAGTCCGACGGCATCAGCGCGTTTTCGGACTTCGCCGCGATCCCGTCAGACTTTATCGCGATCCAGTCCGGCGCACCGGCGATGCGGAGGCGGCGCGTTTCCAATGATTGGAAGGTTGCAGGGGCGCAACACCGTTCGCGTGGACAGCGGTGACATTCCCGAAACAACAATTCGTCTGGTTCGCGCTCAAAGACCCACGCGTGCTTCGTTCAACGATTTTATGGATTTCAAACGGGGGCCGCCATTATCCACCGTGGAGCGGACGGCACGTGAACGTGCTCGGTATAGAAGATGTCACGGCCAATTTTCACATGGGCCTCACGGAATCCGCGCGAAAGAATCCGCTCTCGGCCGAAGGCATTCCAACGGTGATGACGCTGAATGCCCGCCGGCCCACGGTCATCAACTACATCATGGCCGTCGCGAAAATCCCGGCGAAGTTTGACCGCGTTGTTGCTGTCGAAGCCGCGTCGGACTTGGTCTCGCTTCGCGCCGTGAACGGCGCGACCGCGTCAGCGAAACTGGATTTGGATTTCCTCGGCGCACCGGCGATTCATTGCACGAAATAGTAATCACAGGAGAAGTGGACTTCTGTCTTCCGGTGGCGACGACATACCCTCGCGCAAAAAATGATCTGCTTCCCGGCGAGACGGCGCGCTGCCGGTTGGCGGTGCCGCGCATGATGGTGGAGGTGTGGCGCCGCGGCGTGCGGACAACTATCGATACACCGCGGCATCGACTAGCTGGATTCAATTGTGGTCCGGACATGCTGAGATAAACAAATGTCTCCCATGTCCCGGGGCAATCGTGCAAACACTGAGCACGGCCGTGGAGGCTGTGTGGTCTTTTTGTGGCTGGAATACCGGATGTCAAAGCCTGAACTGAGATGACGGGTGATGACAAGGCGGCTGGCCAGCAGGGCACTAAAATTGAATAATTAGGCCTTTTTTGCGGGATTACGTGGATTTTTAGGTGGAGCGCGTGGGGGGAATCGAACCCCCCTGGCCAGCTTGGAAGGCTGTACACATAAGGCGTATTTATTGGTTCTTTATGATGCTGGTGACAATATGTTGACAATCTGCACTTATGAGCGCACATTGGCTATCATGGAAAGGAACACGCCGTGAAAACCAGAAGACGCCGGAAAATACCGACCATCACCCATGCAGGAATCAACATCCGCGAGGTGCGCGAAAATTACTACATGGTGGACATCTTTCGCGACGGGCAACGGGAGCGCAAGTGTTTTGAGGATCTGAACGCGGCGAAAACCCATTGCGAAATCCTGTCCCGCAAAATCCAAAATGAAGGCACGTCAGCCTTGGGGCTGACCCCCGATCAACGCACCGATGCAACCAAGGCGCTCGGCATCCTGAAAGGCATGGCGTCACTGGCGGAAGCGGCGAAATTCTGGGCGCGTCACAATGCCATCGGTGAGGGCGTCACGGTCAAAGACCTGCAAGACCGGTTTTTGAAAGCCATCCGTGCGGCGGGTTGCCGGGATACCACCTATGCTGAGCGGGAACACAAACTTGGGCGATTGGTCAAAGATCTCGGCGACCGGCCCGCGTGCAGTATCACAAAGGACACCATCACCGATTGGATGGACGGCTTGAAGCTGGCCGGCGTCACGCGCGACGGATACCGTCGGTGTTATCGGGCCGTGTTTCAATTTGCGGTTGAAGAAAAAATCGTCGACTACAATCCGATTGCCGCGATCAAAGCGTTCCGGGCCGATGAAAAATTGCCCGTACCGTTCACCGTCGCGGACACGCGCGCCATCCTATCTGCCGCTGAGAGATTCGCCCCGGTCATGGTTCCAACGCTTGCCGTTCAATTCTTTGGCGGTTTGCGTCCCGGCGAGGCCAAGGGTTTGAAGTGGCAGGATGTTGACTGGACGGAAAAAACCATCCGCGTTTTGCCCGAAACATCGAAGATGAGGCAGGCGCGATATGTTGATATGAACCCCACGCTGCAAGTGTGGCTGGCGCGCCATCGAAAAGATAGCGGGCCGGTTGGTATCACTTCGCAACACCAATTCGACTACTACATGGCGCAAAAGAAATGCGACGGGAAACCGGGATTGATTGTCGCCGCCGGTGTCACTGTCCCGGTTGTAGCTGCTCCGTACGCCTCATCCGAGACATTTGACGTCTGGCTCTCTCGTGTTGTCTTGGGAGATCGCATAGTGCTCCGTCTGTTGGGCCTGATGT
>CAIVKH010000230.1 GCA_903906425.1 uncultured bacterium | reverse complement strand
CGCGCAGTGGTACTGGGGCGACTACAACAACAAGCTGCCTGCCGTTTGGGACAAGCGCGACCTGTTCAACATCCTTTATGGCACGCCGCCGATGTTTATGTTCAACCGGGAATTCTGGGAGAAGAACAAAAACCGCTTCGTCGCGAGCTTCAAGAAGATCAGCCCCGTCGCCCGCGCGACCGGTTACAGCGAAATGCTCGATCACAAATTCCTCACGCCCGACCGCCGCGTGCAGCAAACGCACTTCGCCGATGGAACCGTCGTGACGGTGAATTTCGGCGACACGGAATTTTCTTCCGCGACTGGCGGAAAAATCGGGCCGATGAATTATTCGGTTGGTCGGTGACCGCGTCACATTCAGAAAAAGCAGATCATCACGCGGCGACTTCTGCGCTGGAAGCGACAACCTCCGCGCTGGAATCCGCAAAGGCTGCGCAGCAATTTCCAAACGCAGCGCAGGAAGCTAGAAAGTCTGAGCAGGAAACCAGAAAGTCTGCGCAGCAAATGCCAAATCCAGCCCAGAAATCGCCGAATTCTGAGCAGAAAATCGCCGAATTCTGAGCAGAATTTCATGATTTCCACCCTGCATTCCACCCCGCCTCATTAGGCTGCTCGACTCTCCACAAGCCACTTGCGCAAGCATTCTCGAAAATTACGAAAGACCGACCCTAGGCGAGACGGCAGATCTTCCAATCATTGGAAATTAGCGCCGCGCGAACTTCCAATCATTGGAAACAACCGCCTCTGCGCCGGCGAAAATCATGATTGCGCGGGAACCCGCCGTGGTACGATGAGCCGCAAATGACAAATGACAAAGGACAGCTGACGATTGGCGAAAACGAATCATCGCGGCTCGACGCATTCCTCGCGACGAAGCTACCCGAACTTTCCCGCTCGCGCTGGCAGGAGTTGATCAAAGACGGCCGCGTCACCGTAAACGGCGAAATGCGAAAGCCGAACTATTCGCTTCGCGAAAACGATGTCATCGCGTGGGACATTCCGCCGCCGGAGCCGAGCGAACTCAAACCCGAAAATATTCCGCTCGATGTTTTGTTCGAGGACTCCGACATCATCGTCATCAACAAACCGCCCGGCCTCGTCGTTCATCCCGCGCCCGGCCACAGCGCCGGTACGCTCGTCCACGGCCTGCTTTTTCATTGCGACGATCTCGCCGGTATCGGCGGCGAAGAGCGGCCCGGCATCGTCCATCGCCTCGACCGCGACACCAGCGGATGCCTCATCGTCGCGAAAACCGAAAGCGCGCTCAACGAACTCGCGCGGCAGTTCAAGGAGCGCGACGTGAAAAAAGAATACGTCGCGCTCGTCTGGGGCAACCCGGTGCCGTCGCGCGGAACCATCCGCACGCTCATCGGCCGCGATCCGCACCACCGGCAAAAGATGAGCGCGAAAGTCAAAACCGGCCGCGACGCCGTCACGCATTACGAAGTCGTGCAAAGCTACGACGACATGAGTTTCCTCCGCATCCGAATCGAGACCGGCCGCACGCACCAAATTCGTGTCCACATGCAACACATCCGCCATCCGGTCGTCGGCGACACGATGTACGGCCGCGCTCACCAGCACCCGCTCGACGAACTCATGATCCGCCAGATGCTCCACGCCGAGCGCATTTCATTCACACATCCGCGCACCGGCCTCGAACTCGAATTTACCGCGCCGCTCCCGCCCGATTTCCGCGCGCTGCTCGCCGCGCTGAAGGAACAGGGAATCGAGAAATGAATCGCCGGAATTTCCTTAAAACAAGCGGACTCGCACTCGCTTCGCTGCCGGCCATCGGCGCACTCGCCGAATCGACAGGCCCGTTTGATGTCGTCGTTTATTCCGGCGTCCCCTGCGGAATCGTCGCGGCCATCGCGGCCGCGCGCAGCGGCGCGAAAGTTCTGCTGATCGAGCCGACGAAGCACGTCGGCGGGCTGAATACCAGCGGCATCAACACCGCCGAGACCGAGCACATGCTCAAATGGACCATCGGCGGCATCGCGCTCGAATTTTACGAGCGGCTCGGAAGATTCTACGGCACGAACAAGCCTGAATTCTTCTTCGAGTCTTCCGTCGCCGAAAAAGTCTTCACCGAAATGCTCACCGAGGCCGGCGTGACAATTCGCTTCGGCCAGCGCGTCGAAAAAGTTCAGAAGAACGGCGCACAGATTTCGCAAATCGAACTCAGCGACGGATCGTCGGTCGCCGCGCCGGTTATTATTGATGCCAGCTACGAAGGCGACCTGATGGCGCGCGCCGGCGTGAGCTACTCTTTCGGCCGCGACTCGCACGAAGAATATGGTGAGGAAGCCGCCGGCATCCGCTTCGACAGAACGCCGCGAAAGGCCGCCACCATTGACGAAAAAGGGAATCTGCTGCCGGGAATCAGCGCGTGGGCAAAGGATCTTCGCGAAGGCGACGCCGACCACAAAGTCATCTGCTTCAACTTCCGCCTGACCTTCGCGAAAGAATCTGCTCGCCAGGTTCCAATACCACCGCCGCAGCGCTACGACCGCGCGCGATTCAAACTTCTGGAAAACTGGTTTCGCGAAAAAGCCGCGAACAGTCAGCCGGTGAAACTCTCCGACCTGCTGGATTTCTACGGCCGCCGCAACGGCAAGTTCGAGGTGAACAACAAGCAGAACGCGATCTTCTCGCTGGGAAATTTCGGCGGCCAGTTCGGCTGGCCTGACGGCAGTTACGCTGACCGCGAAAAGATTTTTGCCGATCACTGGGACTACACACTCGGCCTGCTGAAATTCCTCGCCGAAGACGAGGCCACACCCGCGAACGTCCGCACCGAAATGAAATCGTGGGGCCTCCACAAAGACGAATTTCGCGACAACGGAAATCTTCCGTATCAGCTCTACGTCCGCGAAGGCCGCCGCATGAAAGGCGCGTTCATCATGACGCAGCGCGACGTCACCGACGATCGCCGCAAGCCCGACGCCATCGGCATCACCTCGCACTTCATTGACTGCCACCACGTCCAGCGCGTCGCGCAGTCGCCAACCGAATTTGTGAACGAAGGCCGCATTTGGCGGCCCGGCCGCGCCGCGCAGATTCCGTATCGCGCGCTCATGCCGAAGCCCGCCGAATGTTCGAACCTGCTCGTTCCCGGCGCAGCGAGTTTTTCACACGTCGCATTCTGCACCTACCGCCTCGAAAGCGTCTGGATGATTGCCGGCCACGCCGCCGGAACCGCCGCCGCCATCACCGCGAAATCCCGCGGCGCCGTCCAGCAACTCGACGTCGCCGCGCTCCAGCAAAAACTTCGCGAACAAAAACAGATCGTAGATTTCATCCCCGGCCAGCCCGAAGAACAAGCCGGACAAAAAGGCTATCCCGAATTCTGACGGCAATTGAACCTGCGCGGCGTTCGAAATTTCCAATCATTGGAAGTTAACGCGCCCGCAATTTCCAATGATTGGAAATTCAGTTTTTTTGTTCGAATCGCCAGCTTCCCCAAAGCTGCGGTGTCAGCTCCGCTTCGCTCGGAACATCGGCGGTGATGCCCGTCGCCTTGTTGCTCCAATAAACGCGCTGCATCGTTTGGAAACCATCGCCGCGCAAAACGCCGAGATCGCCTTTGATCGTCGCGCCGACATCGGCGCGAAGCCCGAGCGTCGCGAGCGGAATTGAAATCTCATAATTGCCGTCCTTCTCTGCGAACTGAAGCTGCGCACTCACGTCTTCAACGCGATCAAAATAAATCGTGCGCCATGGCGATGAAAATGGAACGCGATCCTTTTCCGAAGTTCCGGAAACGACCGCGCGATAAAGAAGCGCGAGCGGTTTGCCCTTCACCGTCGTGACGAGCAGGCGCACATCGCCCGCTGCGGCTTTTGTCCGCTTCGAATCGGCCTTCAAATCCCCCCCGATCATCACGTCGAGTGCCCCGCCGGTTTTGAACGGCGCGTTTGGCGTTTCGCCGGAGTTCTTCAGCAAATCTTTTTCACCGGCTCGAAACGCCGCAAAAAGTCTGTCGCCGTTGATCGCGACCACTGCGGCCACATCGTACGGCTTGCTGTTGCTGTTGAAATAGGCCTTCACGCCGCGCTTATCAATCGTCGCCCACTGCGCCGAATTCCAGTCATCGAGCGAACCGTCAACCACCGGCGCATTCGCGCGCATCGCGACCGCCAGAATTTTCTGCCCCTCATTTTTCTGCCGCGAAGATTCACTTTGAAGCTGCCACTCGCGCGCCAGCTTCAAATCACCATCGCTGACATTCACCGTCGAGTCCGACAATCGATGAATCGTTTCAAGCCCGTCAACACGAATCAAACTGCTGCGACCGCCGTCCACGAGAAAAACTTTTCCGTCCGGCGTCTGCGCGATGCTCGGCCAGAAATTTTCATCGTGGCACGTCACGTCATCCATTTTCATTCCGCGCTGCGCGACTGGCATGGACCACGGCTTGCCCTGCCGGATATCGCGGAAGAGCGTGTGAACAAAAAGTCCGTCAGCAGTGAACAAATACATTGGCCCGAAATTTCCGTTGATGCACCACAGCGGCCCCGCGTCGCTGTCGCGCGGTGTCACGAAGCCGCCGAGCAGCCGAGTCGTGCCGATGACCTCGCCGAGAAATTCCGGTGCGGGCGCTTCGTGTGATGCGTGCAGGCCGGGCCACGGATTCGGATATTCCCACTTTGCCGCGCCATTGAAGACGCCGCACAGCGAGTACGGCGAAAACGGTGCGACACCGAGCGTCACGACGCTCCATCCGTTCGAATTGACAATTGCCTGATCGCCGCCGCTGCTCTTCGGTCCTGCGACATCGCTCGCGACAATCTCGCTGTGCGCGAGATCGTAAACAGGCAATCCGGCGTCCGTGAATTTCTGCGCCGCGAATCTGACCGTGTTCGATCCGAACCGCGAAAGTACAAACGACAAATCAGGCATCACCATCACGCCCGACGCGAGCGATTTTGTCATCGTCACTTCTTCCGGCTGCGCAAGCCCGTCGCCATTCAAATCGCTCCACGCGAAACTGACGGGATCGCGCCATTCCTCTTTCTTGTGGGTCACGCCTTCCGGCCATCGCGATTTGAACGCGTCGTTTTTGAGCACGTCCCACTGTTGAGCGCGACCGAACGCCGCACACGGAATTGCGATGCCATTGCGTTCGATGAAAAGGAACGACGTACTGGAGCCGCCGGTCGGATTGTTGTTGTAGCAATTCGTGAAGTACCGCTTGCCGTTCCGATAAATCGCCGTTTGCGGCGGCGCGTTGCGGAAGCCAAGTTTCAGATCGTGCGCGCCGGGCCGGTAATAAACGTTCGCAAGCTCGAACGATCCCTTCTGCCAATCTAGTTTGAACGTCATCCCGCGATAGTGGAACAGTGATGAATCCTGAGGATCAAGCTGGCCGCCGCCGCCGTATTCCGACGGACCGTAAAATGCCTTGAGCAATTTCCCGTCGAGCGACCAGACGCTGACGCGCTTCGGCTGATCGTCGGTTTCGGCAACCCAGAGACGATCCTGCGAATCAATCGTGATTCCATTCGGATTGTTCATGTGTTCGGGATCGTATGGGCCCGCTTTCGGTTCGCCCGCGTGGCCAATCGTCTGGAGAAGTGTCCAATCCGGCGAATAGACTTTCACCTGATGACTGCGACCGCGATCAGAAATGTAGATTCTTCCCTTGTGATCCAGCACGATTTGTTGCGGGTCTTCAAGGCGCGGCGTGCCGCCTTCATGTTGTTTTGGGATTCCACGCAAGCCTTCGGGCAGGAGAATACCTGTGAAATTTAAGCGGAATAATGATGTTCCGGCGAAACCGAGAAGCCGTCCCTTCGCGTCATAGGCGATTCCTCGCGGATCGTTCACCGGAATTTCGCCGAGTTTCCCGCCGTTCCTTGCGTCCAAATAAATAATCTTGTTCAGCCGCCGCAAACTCACCGCGATGACGCCATCGTACGCGGCCATCCCGCCCATCTCTGCCTCGATGTGTTCGTCGCCACCGCCGGTTGAATCGGGCAGCGGCCACGTGAGTTTCGCGACAGGCTTGTCGCCGTTCGCGGTGAGCGCGGTGATTCTCAACTCTGCTTCTTTGCTTCCTTTTTCCGTTCGCCAAACGGAGCCGGCATACGCGACGTGGTTCGTCACCGCATTCGTCCCGTCATCGCTCGTCAGAAACGGCGCTCCTGTCCAGTTGCCGCCGACCCAGTTTTCGCCGCCGACTTTTTTGCCGTCGAGGTCAACCCACGCGAGGCCGTGCGTTCCTTCGCTGACGTAGCTGCCGAGATAAACGAGCGGCTTTCCGCCGGGCGCACGATTTGCCGGAACGAATAGAGCGCTGCTCGGCGGCGAATGATTCGCGAGCCATGCGCCGGTGTGATCCTCGGTGTTCCATGCAGGATTGCCCGCGGTGTAAATCGGAAATTCGTAGTGCAGCGAAATGTCGCGATAGAAAAGTCCGCGGACACGATAGTCGCCGGGTTCTACGAACTGTCCGGGCACATGATAAATTCCGTGGCGCGCGGCTTCGGGATCGCGGCCGAGATCATCCATGCCATCCCACCACGCAATATTTGTTCCCGCCGGAAACGGCGTTTCGCTCACCAAATTCCGCACGCGCTTTCCGTTTTGATCTTCGATGACGAGTGTGACGAAACCGGGTTCTTTCAATTTGAATTTCACAGGAATCCGCGGATGAGATTCGTTCTTTTCTTCCGGCAAAATCGCGGATGCAAGCGGCTCGCGCGCCAGCGGCGCGAGAGCGAGAAGTTCGCCGAGCCAGACGCGCCGGCCGTCTTTCGTATTTCCATGAAGATGCGGATGACCTTCCTTTGCGACTTTCGTGATCTGAATCCGAATCGCGCGCGTAGTGACGTTACTGCCAAAGTCCATCCAGTTGACGCCGAGTTGTCGTGGATATTGCGGATCGATTTGATCGAATGATTGAATCGGTTTCCACTCCGTGTCGTCCGCTTCGAGCGGATGCAGAACTTTTGATCCGACAAACGACTGAACTTGTGCGGCGCTGAATCCAGGCCATAGCGCGTTGAGTCCGCGCAGCGTGACCTCGCGCGGCCAGACAAGCGTGATCGTCTCCGGACGCTCCGCAGAAATTATATCGCGAGGCGCATTTTCCTCCCAGTTGTCCCATGCCTGCCAGGTCCGGTCATTGCTTTCATTCACCAGCTTTGCGGCATTCTGGGCATTGCGCGCGGGCGTGACCGCCGCCTGCGGCGCGATGTTCGCGAAGCGACCGGTCATGACGAAAACGCCGCCGATGAAGCCCGCATAATTCTTATCCGCAGTCTCGGCAACATGCGTTAAACGGAGCGCGCGCGTCGCCGTGATTTTCGGCAGCGACCAGACCGCGTAGCCTTCGCGATCCGCTTCGTCTGTGCCTGCTTTTCGCGCGACGATCCGTTCGGCCGTGATCCAGTGCGATTCGTCTGTCAGATCGCCTGGATATTTCACCGTCGGATTCAGAATGCTCACGCGACCACCGCCGCGAACGAGAATCGAGCCGATGGAAATTTCCTTTGTGAAACCAATGCGAAGATGCCTCGCGCCGGGCGTTTTGCTCTCGCCGAATTCCATTCCCTTCCATTGTGGCTGCGTCGTCTGCGTCCAGATCACGTCTGCCGCGGGCACATCCGCGACCGATTGTCCTTCGCCGTCGCACCACGTTGCGAACGCCGCGGGATCGAGATCATCCTTCATGAGTGGCGTCGCGAAGCCATTTGAGGATGCGGTGCGAGCGGTCAAAGTGAGAACCACCGCGGATAGGACGAGATGAATAATAGGATTCATGCATCGGTTCGTAGCACCGCGCCGCCGCATTTCCAAACTTTCCAATGATTGGAAGAGCTTGCGCACGCGGCGAACCGCTCAAATCTCCATTTGCGTTCGGTGTTTGCGATGGTCCGCGCGGAGCCGTTCATATGCCGCATCGCGTGGAGCGACGGATGGCGGCGAAGAATCAGCGGGGCTTTTTTGCGGCCGCGAAATTTCGGACAGCAATTCCCACGGATTTTCCGTCAGCGGCTCGCCCAGCAGATGCGCGGCCAGATGACGAAGCGCAATCACGTCCGCAGCGCAGTAACGAAGCAATTTCGTTCGCAGCGTTTCGTCGTGATCTTTCTCCCACGCCCGCCACATCCAGTCCGCATCCTCGCCCGACATCGCGACGATGTCAGGCGGACGGATCAAGCCGATCTGCTTTTCGATTTGCTTCAAACCACCCGTAATTCCGCGCGCCTTACAGACCTTTCGCAAATCCAGATGTGGGCGCGCGAACTTCGGAATCCGAAAATGATTCAGCAGCTTCGGCTCATCGAACGTCGCGCCGTTGAACGAAACGAGGATCTCCGCCTCTTCGATGCATCGAAGAAAACCATCGAGACTCGCATCGCGGGTGAACACGTCCAGACGCTCACCGATCAGACACGCAATCATCGTGACATTGGCCTTGTCGCCGAGACCGTCGGTCTCGATGTCGAAGAACGCCGCGTGTGGAAGATGCCGCGCCAGATCGTCGAGACCGAGGTCGTTGCAAGTCGCGAAACTTTCGAGGCCGGGAAGAAAGGACACGCTCAATGCTCCCGTTCGCGTTTCTTCCGCAGAATTCCTGCTGCCTTGGTCAGACGGCGATTCAGCTTCACGGCTTCTTCGTCAACCGGCGGCGGGACGATGGACGGCGCGGCGGCGCGGTGGATGACGTTGATTTTCGGGAGAACGACTTTGCCGTCGAGCAATGCCGCGAGCAGGCTACGCGTGCATTCGAGCGCGGCGTCGGATTCGACGAGCAGCAGTTCGAGTTCGGGACTCGTGACGCCGGGCGGCAGCGGCGGAACGCACGACGGGCAGCCGGATTCGCATTCGCATTCTTCGACAATTTCGCGGCAAAGCGTCAGCGCGTCGGTGATCTTTTCGTATATCTTTTCCGCGTAGCCGACGCCGCCTTCGTGAGCGTCGTAAAGATAGAGCGCGGATTTCCAGAGCGCCTTCGGATCGCTCGCGTCGGGGGCGGCCTGGTCTTCGTGAAGATAAACATCCGTCTCAATGTCTTCGGTATCGGCCATGCAGAGGCTCGGCGCGGTGTGGCGGAGCAGGTAGCTCAGGCCGTAGAGCGCGGCACCGAGCCAGCGTTTGTCCTTTGCGTCGAGCGCGCTCTTCCAGTCGTCGGGCGGGAGCAGCGAGAAGCCGGTCGTGTCGTATTCGAAGGCGGGCAGCGTGATCGGCCCGTAGCCGATGTTTTCGAAACTTCGCTCGCGGATTTTTTTGTAGAGCTTCGGCTGCTTGTTGACGTGGACGTAGCCGAATTTCAGTTCGGCGTCGCACTGCTTCTTCTGCTCCTCGACGTCGGTCATCTCGATGCGATTTTCCCAGACGGCCTCGGTGTAGTAATCGACGTTCACTTCGTCCACGCGGCAGAGTTTCTTGTCGAGATCGAGCTCCATGCTCATGTAGCGGCGGCCGAGATGCTGGTAGATCGCGTCCTTGTAGAGCGTGCCGCGCGCGCCGATGGGATCAATTTCGCCGATGACCTCGGTGCCGCAATAAATGTCCACGTTGTAGTCGGTCATGCCGCGCAGGTTCACGCCGCGCGCGGGATAGTCGGACAGCGCGTAGCGCCAGCAGTCGTGATACGGCACGATGGTTTTCTCGTCCTGCAAAACGCGGACGGCGGTTTCGTAGGCGGGTCCGGCGAACTCCGGCTCGTCGGGCCGCAGCGGGTGCTCGTGTGCGGCGCACGGCAGGTGCTGCAAAATGATGTACGGGTTGTTCGCGTTGAGCCACGCCTGCTCGATCGGCGCGCTCGTGATGAAGCCAGGATGGTTCACGAGATACTGGTCAATCGGCGCGTCCTTCGCGACGAACACGATCACCGCCTGTTTGCCCTTGCGCCCGACGCGGCCCGCCTGCTGCCAGAAACTCGCGATCGTTCCGGGATGCCCCGACAAAATGCACAGATCGAGATCGCCGATGTCGATGCCGAGTTCGAGCGCGTTCGTGCTGATGATCGTGTTGATGCGGCCTTCGAACAAATCGCGTTCGAGCTTGCGCCGCTCCGTCGGCAGCAGCCCGCCGCGATACGGTTTCACGACGTGCGCGAGATCGGGCCGGCCATCGCAGACCGCGCGATAGAGCCGCTCGACTTCCTGCCGCGCGCGGCAAAAACAGATCGTGCGGATTTTGTTTTCCGCCGCCGCGCGGATCAACGGAATCGAAACCGAGCCGGGCCCTTTTCGATACATCGCGTGGCCCGCGCTCTGCACCAGCGGCGGATTCACGAAATACAAATCGCGTCGCGGTCGCGGCGCGCCGTCGTTTGTGATGACGTGAAACTTCCGGTGAAACAGCGCCTCGACGTGCTGACCCGGATTGCCAACCGTCGCCGACGAGCAGATGAAAATCGGACGGCTGCCGTGAATCTCGCACGCGCGCATGAGCCGCCGGAAAACATTCGAGACATGCGAGCCGAACGCGCCGCGATACGTATGGACTTCGTCAACGACGACATACTTCAGCCGCGACAGAAAACTTTTCCACGCGCGATTGTGATTCGGCAAAATCCCCGCGTGCAGCATGTCGGGATTCGTGATGACAAAATCCGCGACGCGCTTGATCTGCGCCCGCTCCTCGCGCGGCGTATCGCCATCGAACGTGCCGAGCTTCTGGTTTTCCATCGCCGCGTGCAGAAGTTTTCCGAGCGTGGATTCCTGATCGCGCGACAGCGCCTTCGTCGGATACAGCATCAACGTTCCGAACGCCGGCTTCGCCGTCATGTACGCATTGAGAATCGGCAAGAGAAACGACAGCGTCTTCCCGCTCGCCGTACGCGAAACCAGCACCGTGTCCTCGCTGCGCGAAATCGAATCGAACGCATCCGCCTGATGCGCGTAGAGCTTCGCAATCCCCTGCGCCTCGAGCACGCGCCGCAACGTCGGCTGAAGCCCCGCCGGAAAATCCGCATAATCGCCCGGCACCGGCTCGATGACCTGATGCGCGCGAATCTGTTTCTGGAACCGCTGCTCCAGAAGCGCGGTGACGTTGTTCATTTTCGACATGCCACGAAGAATACCCCCATCGCGATTTCCAATCATTGGAAAAGTGCGCAGCCGAAATTTCCAATGATTGGAAATTCCGATGCGCGGAATTGCCGCGCCGGGACTGCGGATGTCCGCGGGCGTGCCGGCGCGGCGCGATTCTAGGGCGCGGTGACTTTCAGCCGCAGGAAGCGGTTGGTCGCCGGACCCGCGGGATCGGTGGCGGTCACGGAGACGCGCGAGCCGCTGTCAGGTGTCTCGACGACGATGTTTGTCGCGCTGCCCCATGAGCCGTGGGCATTGGTCGCGAAGCCGATCCAGTCGGCCGCGTTGGAGGCGGAGTAGCCGCCCTCGACGATGAGCGTGACGTCCACGGCGTTGGTGTCGCGATTGAATTTCAGGTTGAAGAGTCCATTGCTGGGCGCGCTGCCCATCTGCGCATGGTTTGCGGCCGGATTGGTCGGGTCGGAACCGGTGGCATATTTCAGGAGGTTCGGATAGCCGTCGCCCGCGGCGCTGTCGTTGTAGTTCGTCGCGCCGTTGTTGATGGCCAGCGCCCAGGCGCCATAACCGGTGGGCGGGGCGCTGGTGACGGAGAGGATCACGTAGCCGGGCGTCGTGGTGGTGTCCACGTTCCAGACGAGGCCGGTGCTGAGCCAAGGAAGGTTTGTCTCCGAGAATTTTCCATCCAGCGACGAACCGGAAATTATGAAGAAGTAGTCGTTGAGCGCCGGCTGATAGTTGGTGTTCACGATCGTGACGTTGAGTTTGCCGGCTAGGCTTGAGCCGCCGGGAGGATTCACCGTGAGTGCGTCATAATCAACGCCGGCCCCGCCGGCATTTCCCGCCACCTTGATGTTCAGCGCGCCGTTGACGGTCTGCGTGTAGCCCTGCACCGTGAGCCGGCCGATCGTCGTGGCCGTGCCGGGCGAAACATTGCCGTCTGATGTGACGATGCCGCTCACGATTCCTGTGCCGCCCAGGGTTGTGCCGGCGGCCGCCGTGACCGGGCCTGCGCCGATCGCGCCGTTGACGATGAGCGAGCCGTTGGAAATGACCGCGCCGCCGCTGAAGGTGCTGGCGGCCGTCAGCGTGATCATGCTGCTGCCGGCCTTCACCAGCACGCCGGTGCCGCCGATCGCATTCGCCACCGTGAACGTGCCGGGCAGGTTGTAGGCGAGGGTTCCGTTGTTGAGGATGGCTCCGGTGTTCGTCCCGAGCGAACCGCTGACGCCGTCGCCGATCTGCAATGTGCCGCCGCTGATCACCGTCGCGCCGCCGTAGGTGTTGCTCGCCGTCATCAGCATGATGCCGTTGCCCGTCTTCGTGATGCCGTGATTTCCATTGTCGTTCCAGTTGATCAGCTTGGCGGAGACAACCAGGTCGGCGGCGTTCGTGCCGCGCGAGACGGTGAAGGTCGTGTTGGATTGCAGCATGGACATGCCGGCGTTGGGTACGCTGATATAGGCTGGGGCAGGGTTGGAATTGACGACGACATTTCCGTTGAGAAGATACAGGCCGTTGGAATATGCGCCGCTGAAGTCGCCCTGATTGTCCGCCGATCCGGTGAGTATGCCGCCATTGAACGTGATCGATCCACCGCCAAGCATCGTTATGCGGAAGTTACCGCCATTCGTGATCGTCGTGACAGTTCCGCCATTGATATTGAGAGCGGACGGTGCCGTCGGCGCATAACCGAAACAATCGCCGTTGTTCATCTGCAGTGTCGCCCCGGTATTCACCGTGACCGGCTGACCGGAGGCGAACGGACCGACCGCACTGCTGGCGTGCGCCGCGGCAACAATGCCGGAATTGATGATCGTGCCACCGGACCAGGTGTTGCCGGCCGTCAGCGTCAGCATACCGGGACCGGTCTTGATCATCTGGCCCGTTCCGCCCGCGCGATTCGCGATGACGGAGTTGATGGTGACGTTCGCCAAAGCTGATGCGACGGAAACCGTGACCGCGCCGGAACCGCTGGACGGGCCGATAGCGACGCCGCGCGCAACGGGAATAACCATGCTGTTGAGCATCTCAATCGTCGCACCGGCGCTCACGGTCAGTTGCGTGGCAACCGTCGTGGCGGGGATTGTGCCAAGGCTGCTGTCGCCGAGAACGGAGAGCGTACCGGCATCGACCAGCACGGGGCCTTTGAAGGCGTTGCCGTTGCTCAACGTGAGTTTCGCCGCGCCGCTCTTGGTGAGTCCGCCGATCCCGCCGATGCTCAAGCCGGAGAACGAGTAGTTCTGCGTATCGTTGCTCACTACGATGCTGGCCGGCGTCACCGGCTGCGCAATGGCGACGTTGAAGTTCGTGGCCATGTCATCGAAGCGCACGACGTCGAAAGTCTGGAAGATCGCAGGAAGGGCGGCGGGCAGGGTGGCCCAGTTCGCTGTCGTTGCAAGATCCCAGTTGCCATTGGCGGTGGAGCCGTACCACTTGATGCCCGCGCCCGCATTCGTAATCGACAGGCTCACCATTCCGAATCCGTCGTCCACAAGCGAGCCGCTCGCGCCGTTGGGGAGTGTGGCGAGTACGAGTCCGCCGAATCCGCTGCCACCGAGCGAGGTGTTGTAGGCGATGAGCGGATAGGTTCCGACGGCGACCGGGGCGTTCAGCACGACTTGCACGGGGTTCGACGCGGAAACCGCGAGCGCCCCGGCGCCGGTGACGCGGATGGTTGGATTCGTTCCATTCAGGAAGCCGCCGATGATCGCGCCGGTGTTGAGCGTGAGCGAGGGCATCGTGAGCGTGACACCGGTGTTCGTGACGCCTATGCGCGCGCCGATGACACTGCCGGCGAGCGCCGCGACCGTGCCGCTTACCGAGCCGCTGCCCCACAATTGCGCGTTGCTCAAAATGGTGATCGTGGCGGCGCTTCCGATGGAGCCGTTCACGAAGAGCGCGCCGTTGCTGATGGTCGTCGCGCCGCCGTAGCTGTTCGCGCCGCTCATAATCAGCGGACCGGGGCCGGACTTGCCGACACTGCCAACACCGGAGATTGCGCCGGCCATTGTGACGGGAACGGTGGACACGGGCGCGGCGAGCCCAATGTCCGCATTGGCGGTGACGGGCTGCGCGAAAACGAAGTCGTCCCGACGGAAGACGCTGCCGTCGCCTGGATCGGAGAGCACGGAATAATTCGTCGCGACAAGCTGATCGCGGCCTTGCGGATCCCAGCCGAAGCCGAGCGTCCATCCGCTGTTCGGCCCGATACCGCCCGTGCCTTCGCCGAAACGCGCCTCAAAAGTGTGCAGGCCAGGCGCGAGCGAAACGGTTGCCTTCGTGGGAGTCGCCCAATTGCCGTCGTTGAGCAGCGTCGTATTATCTATCTTGAGCAGGCCGTAATCGTCGAACTGCTCCACGAAGGTCCAGGTCACCGGGGCGTTGTTGGTGATGTTGAGCAAACCAGAATAAACATACGTCGTGTTGTCGGGATAGACGGTGTTGACAGTGCTGTTCGCGTGCTCGACGGAAACGTTGACGGCCCATTGCGGATTGTTGCTGGTCGTGTTGAACGCACCGGCGACGCGGCCTTCCCATAGGCCGGCGGCGTCGAGACTGAGAGTGCCACCATTCATTAATATAGGATTGGTGCTCACAGCCGCGGGATGGCGGACGGCGAGCGTGCCGCTGTTGACGGTCGTGCCGCCTGTGTAGCGGTTGCTGTTGTTCAACGTTACGATGCCCGTGCCAGAACGAACGACCGTGCCCGCGCCGGTGATCGTGCCAAAATAACTGCCGCTGCCCGCGCCGGAGATGGTCAGCGTTGCCGTTCCAAGATTGATCAAGCCGCCATACGTGTTCGTACCGGCGAGCGATGCGACGGTCTGGTTGAGATTGTTCATGTCGAACAAGGATGTTCCCGTGTCGCCGCCGTTGACGATCAGCGCGGTAGTCGTCGGCAGCCGGTCATTGCCGGTGGTGATACGGAGCGTGCTGCCGTTGGCAACGGTCGTACTGTTCGAATAAACGTTCGGGGCGCTGACCAGCATCGTGCCGCCTCCGACGACCAGCGGGCCGCCGAAATCATTCGTGCCATTCATGTACGCGATCTGCGCACCGAGTTTCTGGAAACCGGCAGGGCCAGTGATACGTCCGTTGAGGATGATGTCAGACGCGCCCGAATTGGCAGGCGGCTGTGTATGAATGTATGAATTGGAAATGATGGTGATTGTGCCATTCCATGCGCAGTTGTTGCCGCCCATCGAACAGAGATACGCACCGTTCAACACGACATTGCAAAGGTTCGTCAGTCCGGTGGTCCCGCCATAAGCACCAACTTCCGTGCCGGCCATTGCAACGACATTTGAGCCGAGAGAATTATTGCTGCTCTCACCGTAGATCACCCCATTGCTCACAACGATTATGCCGTTGCCAATATTTGTTCCACGGAAATCAAGGACGCTTCCGCCGAGTTTGGTCAGCGTATTGTTGCCCATGTTGAACGTGCCACCAAGGCACAAATCAAGCCGCGCGTTGAAGTCGAGGCCCGCGCTGTACGCGCCGATACTGGCATTCGTTGCCAGTGTGAGGTTCAGCATCGTTCCGGCCGTGGCTGGCGCGCCGTTCGTGTTGACGATTGCGCCACTGCCGTCGGGACCATTGCCGCTGATAACCCAGTTGTAATTCACACCCGCATTCGTGACGCCGTTGAGATTCACCTGGCCGCCTGCGTTAACGGTGATGCCCGCCGTATTACCGAACGGGCGGTTCGCGAAGACGACAACCGATCCGCCGTTCACTGTCGTGTTGCCGGTGTATGTGCTGTTGGTGAGGGCCATCGTAAGCGTGCTTGCGCCCTGCTTGGTGAGGCCGGCGGAACCGCCGATGCCAAAAGCGCCGGTCAGAAGATACGGCTTCGTTTCGTTGCTGACGATGATGGATGACGGAGAAACCGCCTGGAACATGCGGGTTGTGAAAATGGTGGCCGTGTCGTCAAAGATGACGCTGTCGTTGAGATTGAAGATCGTCTGGAGTCCGCCCGGAATCGTCTGCCAGTTGGCCGTAGCCGCGATGTTCCACCAGTTGTCAATGCTGCCGATCCACTTGATACCTCCGCCGGTGTTCGTGATGACGAGGTCAACGGTGGAGTTCGCGATGTTGTTGCTGAAGAATCCACACGCGCCGTTCGGCATCGGGTTGAGGTACAGGTTCGAAATGCTTCCGCTGAAGGGCGTGTTGTAGCCGAGCACCGCGTAGCTTCCGAGTGCGTACGGGGCGACGGAAACAACCTGCACCTGATTCGACGCGCCGAGCGTGAGAGCGCCCGCGCCAGATGTCCGCACGGTGGGATTCGTTCCCTGCAGCAACAGGTCAATTGTGGCACCCGTGTTGAGTGAAAGGCTGTAAGCGGTAAGCGTTCCGTTCGTCGCCATGCCGCGTCGCGGGCCGATGATCGAGCCGGACTGCGCGGTGATGGACGCGAGCGAGAGCGTTCCTGCGCCCCACAGCGCGGCGTTGCTGACCACGGTCACGCCGCCGCCGCCGGATTGCGTTCCATTGACAAGCAGCGTGCCGTTGCTGACGGTCGTCGAGCCCCCATAACTGTTCGCACCCGAAAGAGCGAGAATGCCCGCGCCGATCTTCGTGATGCCGTAGCTCGCGCCGCTGATGATGCCGGTGATCGTGTTCGTCGGGCCGACGGCGGTGCTGACGCGCAACGGCGTGTTGGCCTGAAGCGTGATTGCGTTGGTGACGGTCACATCGCATTGAAGAAAGGAGCCATCGCCGGGATCAGCCACGAGCTGATAGTTCGTCATCACCTGCTGGTTCCGTCCGAGCGGGTCGTAGCCGAAGGCCATTTGCGGGGTGGTCCACCACGCCGTCGTCTGCGCGCCCTCGCCGCCGCCGCCGTTGTAGGCGCGCGCATCGAACGTGTGCAATCCCGGTGAAAGCGTGATCGTACCAATCGTCGGATTGGACCAGCTACCGTCGTTCAAGACGACCGTGCTGTCAATTTTGATGTAGCCATTGTCGTCAATATTTTCACCGAACGTCCACGTGACGGGCGTCGGATTGGTGACGATCAGATAGCCGGTGTAGATCCACGTCGTGTTGCCGCCAAAATCCGCCGCCACGTTCGAGCCAACATTTGCGCGGGTCGATGTGAGCTTGACGGCAGTATTCACCGGATTCGCATTCGTGAGCTGGATCGAGGCGATGCCGCCGAGGAAACCTTCCTGAACGCCGAAGCCGTCTAGCGCGAGCGTGCCGCCGGCCATCGTGATCGGGCCATATCCCGCGGCCCAGCGCGATTTCAAGTTGAGCACGCCGTTGCTGACGATGATGCCGCCGGTGAAATTCGAGCTTGGTGAATTTTCCGTTGCGAGCGTGAGCGTGCCCGTGCCGGCCTTGTTAATGCGCAGCTTGCCGGCGCCGGCGACGCCGTTGTTGCGGTCGCGGATATACGAACCAGACCAGTATGAGTCCGCAGAGCCGATGATGTTGAGCACGCCGTCGGATGCCAGACCGGCTTCGCTTTCGCAGTTTTCGAGTATGCCGCCGCCGTTGTCATCGCTGACGATCTGGTTGACGTACTGAATCGTGCCCATGAGCTTGAGGTACGTCCAATCGCCGGGCGAACCGCCGAATTTGAGGCTGGCGACGCTGGGAGCAAACTGGTTGTTGAGTCCGGTTTCGAGGATCGCATTGCCGCCGCCGTTGGTCAGGTTGCCGATTTGGATCGTAGGCGTGGTGACGCAGAAGCCTGTCGCATTGCTCAACACGACGCGACTGCCGAGCGCGTTGGGAAGCAGCGTGGCGCCGGAATAGTTGTTCGAGCCGCGCAAATAGGTCGTGAAGTTCGTATTTCCAAACATGATCGCGGAAGGACCGGTGATGCGGCCATTGATTATGATGTCACTTCCACTGTAACCGGCATAATTGGCCTGCTGCTTGATCGTGTTTGTTGCGCCGAGCGCGATGATCGTGCCATTCCATGTGCTGGCCGCGCCGCCCATCGAAGTCAGCGTGGCGTTGGTGTTGAGCGTGATGGTACAGCCGTTCTGCACGCCGCCAAACGCGCCGACCTGCGCGCCGCTGTTGACAACGACATTCGAACCGAGGCTGTTGTTCACGCTTTCACCAAACGCAACGCCGGTGTTGATGATGAGGTTGGTGAAGTTGACTGCCGTGCCGCGGATATCCAGAAGGCCGTTGCCAAGTTTCGTGACCTGGAAATTCTGCGCATTGAGCGTGCCGCCGAGGCAAAGATCGAAACGGCCCTGATCGGTCGCGACCGCGCCATACGTTCCAAGCACGGAATCGGCCGTGAGCGTGAGATTCGAAATTCCGGCGAGCGCAGCAATTGAGGTGTTCGTGCTGATCAAAACACCGCTGCCGTCCGGTCCCGATCCGCCAACTGTGAAACGGCTATTGAGATTCGTGTCGGGGTTTCCATTGAAATTCAACTGCGCGCCAACCGCAACCGTGATGCTCGTCGAAAGCCCAAGCGTCTGGTTCGCGGCGACAACCAGCCTGCCGCTATTGACGTTGATCGCGCCCAGATATGTACTGCCCGGCAGCCCGAGCGTCAGCGAGTTCGTTCCGTTCTTCGTGATGCCGAGCGTGCTGGCGACCGGATATGCACCTGTAATTACGTAAGCATTCGCGCTGTTGTTCGCCGTGATGCTCAATGGTTCCAATGATTGGAAAGTGCTGATGTTGAAATTTCCAACGGCTGAATCATCGAAGATCACGTTGTCGCCGGAATTGAAAACATCCGGCAAACTTGTGCCGCTGTTCACCCAGTTCGTCGTCGTGCTCACGTCCCAGATTCCGTTCACCGCACCGCTCCACTTCAGCGCTGCTGAGTCGGCAATGGTCAGACGGATTTGATTCGGCACGCTGTAATCGAGCGAGAGCCGCTTGATGCCGCCGGTTGCGACATTCAAATTGCGGACGGTCGAATTGAACCTTCCTGTGAGCGTTCCGTAGGTGCCGACCAGATATGAACCGTTTGTCAGCGCCTGCTGCGCATTGACGCCGAAATAGGCGCTATTCGGCGCAAGCGTGCCGGGCACGGCAATGATGTCGTTCGTGATCGTCGTGATATCAATGACGTTCGTCGTGCCGGATGTTTCCGCCAGCAGATTCGCGAACGTGATGATCCCGGCGGTTCCCGCCGTCGCGGGATTGATCAGCGCGCCGTCCTGCGTCGCGACGACATTCGCGATTGTTCCCGTGCCGGCGAGCGTTCCGGCATTTTGTACAGTGACCAACCCTGATCCGAGATTGTTGTTCGCGATGAGCGTGCCGGAAGCGATGGTCGTCACGTCGGTGTACGTCTGGTTCCCATTGAGCGTCAGGGCGGCCGTGCCGATTTTGACGAGACCGCCATTGCCATCAATTGTTCCGCTGAAAACTCCCGCGGACGACTGCGCAATCGTGAGCAGGCCGTTGCTGACAAAAAGCGTCGTGCCCGCGTCGCCGCTCAAGCCGCCGATGCCCGGGCCGGATGACAGCAGCGCGTTTTGCAGCAGGCCGGTGTAGGTGTTCGGAACTGTGTTCGAATAATTGAAGCCGAGGCCGCCGCCGCCTTGATAATAACCGATGACGATGTCGTGAGGCCCCGCGGCCAGCCCGAAGAAGTTGCTGCGCGCCACGACGCCCTGGTTGAAATTGTTGTTCACGATGTTCGTGCCGTCAATGATCAGCATCGACCCGTCATCGCTCGCTGTCGTGAACGAATACACGCCCGCCACCGGCGCATTGTATTTGCCCGTCCAGCGAACCTGAAGATTGATGACGTTGTTCCCGCCGTTGTTGTAGCCCGGCGGCATGAACTGGCAGTTCGCCGTGCCGAAATCGAAGTTCGCGCCGAGCGCTGAACTGCTGAAGAGGACGTTCGGATTGTTCGTCGCGAAGACGAGGTTCATTCCCTGCACCGTCGCAAACTGCGGGTATGGATTCGGCGAAGTCAAATTGTAGTACTGCCCCAGCAATCCCGATCCGCCCTGCGCGACGGCCACCGTTCCGTTCGACAGCACCAGCGGGCCGCTCCACGAGCCGGTGACAACCAGCGAACCCTGCCCGACGATCATCGAACCGTTCGCACCATTATTTCCGACCGTCAGCGATCCTGTTCCGACTTTCGTTACGCCGAGCGTTCCGCCGCCGGCCATGTCGTTGTTGACGTTATTCTCCATCGTGCCGCCGAACGTTTGATTGTTGTTGTCGAGTCCAAGCGTCACGCGCGCCGCAGTCGTTGCCGACGCGTTCTGCAAATGCCCGCCGTTCGCGGTCGAAGAAATGTTCGTGAACGAAAAGTTATTTCCATTCACCCGCAGCGTGCCGCCATCGAAGACAACCGGGTTCGCATTGAAGGCATTCGCATTGTTCGCCAGGGCGATCACCGTTCCGCCGACGCGCAGCGAACCATATTGATTCAGCGATGACGGCTGGATTTGCAGCGTTCCCACGCCGTTGCCCGCCCACAATTCAAGCTCGTTGTTTCCGCTGACTGGTCCCGAAATCGTGCCGACAGTATTTGAGAGATAGACTCCAATTCGCGCATTGCCTGCCAGCGTGATCGGGCCGCTCCAGCCCGCATTCGCTTCGAGCCGCAGCGCTCCGAGTGTTCCCGAAGTTTCCGACCAGCCTTTTCCGGCGATGCTCAGCGGCTGCGTGAACGTTCCTGCTGTGAGATAAACCTGCCCGCCATCCTGCACCGCCACCGATGCTGTCCCGAAGTTCGCGGTACCGCCGGAGTGAACGCGCGCATTCGTGACCACGATTGATCCTGAAAACAAATTGTTCGACCCGCTGAAAACATACTGTCCCGCATTCGACACGCCCGACCCCATCGCCACCAGCGTGCCCGAGCCGGACAGAGAGTTTGTGATCGTCAACTCCGTCGTGTCCCCGCGAAACTCGATCAGGCTCGTTCCACCTCCGATTGAGATGTTCGGCGCTGGCACCGCGCCGCTCGCGCCGCCTGCGCCAACCTGCAACGCGCCGCCGTTGATCGTGATGTTTCCCGAAAACGTATTGTTCGTCGTCAGCGTCAGCCTGCCTGCGCCGCCCAGTGTGAACCCGGTGCCTGCCAGCACCGATGCAATGGTCGCATCCGCATTCATCGTGACCGTCGGCGGACCCGACAGCGTCAATACGTTGCTCTGGATCAAGTACGCGCCGCTGGCCACCGCGCCAAACGTGACATTCCCCGCCGTGATGTTCGTTCCCAGCGAAATCGTGCCCGCCGTTCCACCGTTGCCGATGATGGCGCTGTCCGGATTCGCGCTGGTCCAGTTCGTATTCACAACGGTGTCGGACCAGTTCGTATTGGTGTTGTCCCACGTACCCGACCCATCTTCGATGGTCGGACCCGTGGTGGTATCAGAGTCCCAGATCAGCGCCACGGCCCGGGCTGGAGCGGGCACAAAAAAAACGACCGCAAGAATGGCCGCCGAACCGGCAACGATGTGCGAAACAAGTTTCATGATTGATCTCCGCTTAAAATCGAAATACCCACATAAAAAACACGTCTGAGGATAGCAGCGAAGCTATTCCGGCTCAAATTCAAACCGCTCGTATTAGAAACGCGCAACATTATGAGAAACGGCGATGGGTCCGGAGGGACTCGAACCGCCAGCCAAGGAATTATGGGGCGGACCGGAGCCACTGCCGAACACCCGTGAAAGCGGCCCATTCCATGCACCACCATGAGGCTGTGGTCAATCGAATCCTGCAACATCATGCACGATTCTGCTCATGCGTGGCATCTGTCTGCCACGCGGATTCGAGTTCTTGCCAATACTGCCAAGACGATCTTTCGGCTACAGTATTATTCAACGCGCACTAATTTCGTCGCGGGCCTGGGCCTGAGCTGATTCCGCTCCGGAAAAGAAGCCGGCGCCGGGAGCGGAATTTCCAATGATTGGAAGTTTGCGGGGCGGTTTTTTCCAATGATTGGAAGTTGCGGTTCGTCTGCGGATCGGCGCGCCATCCACCTGAAATTAAAAGGGTGGAGGGGCGGGCGATCCAGCGGGGCCAGGGGCGGCGTCAGGTGTATTTGAGGACTTCTTCGACGGTGCTGTAGCCGTCGAGGATGCAGCGGATGCCGTCTTCGCGCAGGGTGCGCATGCCCATCTCGACGGCTTTTTCGCGCATGACAATGGAGGGTTTCTTTTCGTTGACGAGCACGCGGATGGGGTCGGTGATCTTCAGATATTCGTAGATGCCGCGGCGGCCTTTGTAGCCGGTGTCGTTGCACTGGATGCAGCCGGTGCCGTAGTAGAAGGGGCGGCCGCCAACCTGTTCCTCGGTGAGGTTGAGTTGCGCTATGATTTCCTTGTCGGGCTGGTAGGCGGTTTTGCAGCCTTTGCAGATGGTGCGCACGAGGCGCTGGGCGAGGACGGCTTCGAGCGTGGAGGAAATAAGGAATGGTTCGACGCCCATGTCGATGAGCCGCGTGATCGCGCCAGCGGCATCGTTGGTGTGCAGCGTCGAGAAGACGAGATGGCCGGTGAGCGAGGCTTGAATGGCAATTTCGGCGGTCTCTTTGTCGCGTATTTCACCGACCATGATGATGTCGGGGTCCTGGCGGAGGAAGGCGCGCAGGGCGCGGGCGAAGGTCATGCCGATGGCTTCGTGAATCGGAATCTGGATGATGCCTTCGATGTCGTATTCGACCGGTTCCTCGGCGGTGAGAAGTTTGTTTTCGATGCCGTTGAGGCGGCGGAGGGCGGAGTACAATGTGGTAGTTTTGCCGGAGCCGGTGGGGCCGGTGACAACGAGGATGCCGTTGGGCTTGTCGATGTCGATGGTGAAGTTGCTGTACACGTCCTCGGGCATGCCGATGTTTTCGAGGTCGAGCTGCACGACGCTGCGGTCGAGCACGCGGAGCACGACGCTTTCGCCGAATTGCGTCGGCAGGGAGGAGACGCGGAAGTCAATCGTTCGCCCGCCGACGGGCATCTGGATGCGGCCGTCCTGCGGGAGGCGGCGTTCGGCAATGTTCAGGCCGCTGATGACTTTAATGCGCGAGATGACCGGCAGAGCGAGATGCTTGGGCGGCGGGGCCATTTCGTAGAGCGCGCCGTCAACGCGGTAACGGATGCGGAATTCGTTTTCGAACGGCTCGAAGTGGATGTCGGATGCGCGGTCTTTGACGGCCTGGTAGAGAACGAGGTTGACGAAGCGGACAACGGGCGCCTGGTTCGCCATTTGCTCGATGTCCGCGTCGTTCGCGGTGGCAGCCGAGACCTCGCCGACATTTTCAAGTTCGCCTTCCAGGGCGTTGAGCACTTCGTTGAACGATTCGCTTTCGTCGCCGTAGTTGTGGTTCAGAAAGGCCTTGATGTCGTCTTCCTTGGCGACAACGAAGACGACGTCGCGGTTGAGGACGAAGCGGATTTCATCCACGACTTCGGGGCTGACGAGATCGGAGGTGGCCAGCGTGATGCTGCCGGCATCGGCGGCGGTGGGCACGACATTGTGCATCCGCGCCACGCTCACGGGCAGCGCGCGGATCACATCGGGCGACACGTCGGTATGGGCCAGATCAATCCGTTCCGCGCCGAGCTGGCGCGCGATGACATCGAGCACGTCGTCCTCTGCAACTGCGCCGGTGTCGTGAACGATTTCGCGGACGGTCTTTCCGGTGCGCTCGTGCTCGTCAACGATTTCGTCAGCCTGCTTGCCGTCCAGCAAACCGTCTTCAACCAGTTGCTGGAGCAACGCATCTTTATATTCAACATCTGCCATGTCCGGTCTCTTATCGTTTCCGCGTGGACATGCGTTGCTGGAGTTGTTCAACCATGCCGTCGGTGTCCTGTGCGCTGGTGATGGCTTCCTCGTAGCTGATGATGCCGTGTTCGAAAAGCTGGGTGAGGTGCGCGTCCAGTGTGACCATGCCCCACTTCGCGCCGGTCTGGATGTCGGAGGTGATGCGGAAGGTTTTGTTGTCGCGGATCAGCGCGCGGATGGATGGCGTGGCAATCATAATTTCAAACGCGGCAACGCGGGCCTCGCGATCAGCCCGTTTGAGCAGCAGTTGCGAAATCACGGCCTCGATGCTCGACGCGAGCTGCGTGCGAATCTGGGCCTGCTGGTTGGTCGGGAATGCGTCAACAATGCGGTCAACCGTTCGCGCCGCGCCGGTCGTGTGCAAGGTCGCGAAGACCAGGTGTCCGGTTTCTGCCGCGGTGATCGCGGCCTCCATCGTTTCCAGATCGCGCATTTCGCCAACGAGAATCACGTCCGGGTCCTGGCGCAGGCCGCGGCGCAGCGCCTCGCTGAACGAGGGGACGTCCACATCAAGCTCGCGCTGCGTGATGATGCTCTTCTTGTGTTTGTGGTAGTACTCGATGGGGTCTTCGACCGTGATGATATGGCAGTCGCGGATTTCGTTGATGACATTCACCATGCTCGCCAGCGTCGTCGTTTTGCCCGAACCGGTCGGCCCAGTCACGAGAATCAGGCCGCGGGGCTTGAACAAAAGTTCCTTGATGGATGGCGGCAGGCCGATTTCCTCAAGCGGCATCAGGCGTGAGGGAATCAGGCGCAGCGCCATGCCGACAGATCCCCTTTGCATAAAGATGCTGACACGGAAGCGCGCTTTTTCGCCAAAACTGATGCCGAAATCTGAGCCGCCGCCCTCGCGCAATTTACGCTGGTGGTCGTCCGGCGTGATTTCTTTCATCAGCCGTTCCGTGTCTTCAGGCCGCAGCGGCTGCGCGTCGAGGGGACGCAGATGACCGTGAATGCGGAGCACCGGTGAGAGCCCCTCGGTGATGTGCAGATCGGATGCGTTCTCCTCGACGGCGAGTTCGAGCATGTCCTGCATGACGATATCGGAGGCGTGGATCGACATCAGTTCGCGTCTCCCATCGTGACACGGAGAACTTCCTGCAATGTCGTGGCACCGGAAATGATCTTGCGGATGCCGTCTTCGCGCAGCGTGCGCATGCCCAGTTCGCGGCCGCGCTGCCGCATTTCCGCCGAAGAGATGCGCTCGTAAATCATATGCCGGACTTCGTCATTGATGACGAAGATCTCGAAGATGCCAAGCCGGCCCCTGTAACCGCTGTGGCCACAGTCGTGGCAACCGCGCCCATGCACCAACTGGCTTTGCCGGACCTGCTCCGCCGCCGGGCCGAGCAACCGCAATTCGAAATCGGTCGGCGTGTAGGGCTCCTTGCATTTCTCGCAAATTTTACGCACGAGGCGCTGCGCCATGATTCCACGAACGGACGATGCCACAAGGAAGGGCTTCACGCCGATGTCAATCAGACGCGTGATGGCGCTGGGTGCGTCATTGGTGTGCAGCGTACTGAAAACGAGATGGCCGGTGAGCGATGCGTTCACCGCGATTTCCGCGGTTTCCAAGTCGCGAATTTCGCCGATCATGATGATGTTCGGCGCCTGACGGAGGATCGAGCGCAGTGCCGCGCTGAACGTGAGGCCTATGTCGGTGCGCACGTGAACCTGATTCACGCCGCTCATCTGATATTCGACCGGGTCTTCCACCGTGATGATCTTCCGGTCGGGCCGGTTGATGTGGTTCAAGCACGCATAAAGCGTGGTCGTCTTGCCCGATCCGGTCGGCCCGGTGACGAGCAAAATGCCGTCCGACAACTGGATCATGCGTTCGAATGTCTGCTGGTCATCGGAGAAAAATCCGAGCTTCGGCAGACCGAGCGCGAGATTCTCCTTGTCGAGAATACGCATGACGATGGACTCGCCGTGATTCGATGGAATCGAGGAGACGCGCAAATCGAGATCGCGGCCCATGACATTGATCTGGATGCGTCCGTCCTGCGGCAGGCGCTTTTCAGAGATGGACATGTTGGCCATGATCTTGACGCGGCTGATGATGGCCGACTGCAGCCGCTTCGGCGGGCTTTCGACTTCGCGCAACACGCCGTCAATGCGGTAGCGCACGCGGAATTTTCGTTCGAGCGGCTCGAGATGAATATCGGACGCGCGGCTGCGGAACGCTTCGAGGATGATCAGCGAAACGAGTTTGATGATCGGCGCGTCGGCCTCGGTGACGTCGTCCTCGCCTTCGAGCTTCGGCACGTCCGCCGGCTTGCCGAGCGAGCCTTCGGTCATGTCCTCGAGCAGCGACGAAACGGTTGATCCGGTGGCTGGATAAAACTTGTCCAGCGCCGCCTCGATTTCCTCCGGCATCGCCACCACCGGCGAGACCTCGGCGTGCAGCACATAGCGCAAGCTGTCCACCGTTTCGACATCGAGCGGATCGCCCAGCGCAATCGTGATGGCGTTCTCGATGCGATATACTGGGACAATCTTGTAGCGTCGCGCCACTTCTGCCGGGACGAGGTCGAGCAGTTCCTTGTCAATTTCGTGCCCGGAGAGGCTGATGAACTCCATGCCAAACTGGTTGGCCAGCGCCTTGATCACATCGATTTCTGGACCGCGCCCATCTGCACCAGCGCGTCCACGACCGGCCGGTCATTTTTCTGCGCCCAGTCCATCGCGCCGGTGGCCTGCGTGCGGTTGATCAACCCGACGCCCTGCAGAATATCAATTACATATTCGTCGTTTGCGCTCATCAGAAGATGAAGGCGGAATCTATGGGCCGCCGCCCCCAAAGTCAAAGCGTTCCCGCGCCGATTGCGAAATACTCATATTTCCAATCATTGGAAATTTCGGCCGTGCATATTTCCAATCATTGGAAGTCACGAATCGGGCGCGCGGCGCTTCCAGAATGTCCGCCAGCCCTGGTTGCGCGTGATGGCGCCGCGCGGGACCTGGCAAAGCAACAACGCGACGCCGAAAAGATCGCCGCAGGCGGCCAGCGCGTTGAACGTCGAACAGAAAGCAGCGAGATGCGCGGCGATCGTTCCGAGAGGTGTTGGGAAGCAGGAGAAGAAAGCCAGCGGCAAAAGTGAAATCAGAAAAAAGGGCGCGATGAGAATCGCGAGGAACCGGTCACGCGAGTGTTCGCCGGTGAACATGGCATAAAACACCAAGCGGCTCGGCCAGAGCCCGACAGCGCTCTCGTCGGTCCGGCCGCAGTGTGGATGGAATAATGCGTGGATGAATTCGTGGACGATAATCACGAGCGGGATCGAAATCAGAAACATGAGCGGCACGGCGATGGCCGCGTGGCCGGTGACATGAATTTGCGGCACTTGATGCAAAATGAGCGACCAACCGCTGCCGACAGCGAATGCCACGATGGCGCCGATGGGAATCGCGCAAAGCTGCATCACGATTGGTCCCGGCTCGCGAAGCGGTTTCCACTTTTCGTCGGGCTTGAAATCTGTTTCGGGAATTTTGCCGAGATGAAATTTCATTGCGGCATTTCCGCGCGATCACAAATCGAGAAAGTTTTGCAGAATCTTTTTTCCGTTCTGTGTCAAAATCGATTCGGGATGGAACTGGACGCCGTGAACGGGAAGCGTTTTGTGACGCAGGCCCATGATTTCACCTTCGGCGGTCCACGCCGTAATTTCGAGGCAGTCGGGCAGTGAGTCCTTTTCGACGAGCAGCGAGTGGTAACGAATCGCCTCGAACGGACTCGGGATTCCTTTCAGCACCGACGTTCCGTTGTGAATGATCGGCGAAGTCTTGCCGTGCATGAGCCGGCCCGCACGAACGACTTTTCCGCCGTAAACCTGACCGAGCGCCTGATGGCCGAGGCATACGCCGAACACGGGCATCAGCGCACCGAACGTTTTAATCACATCGCACGAGATGCCCGCTTCGCTCGGCGAGCACGGGCCGGGGCTGACGAGAATCCGATCCGGCTTCAGCGTCTTGATCTGGTCGGTCGTGATCTGGTCGTTGCGGAAAATCTTTAGCTCCGCGCCGAGTTCGCCGAGGTACTGGACGAGGTTGAAGGTGAACGAGTCGTAGTTGTCGATGACGAGAATCATTTCGCAGCTCCTCGTAGGGCCGGCGCTTGCGCCGTGCCGCGGCCTTCGACAAGCGAAGGCCCTACATTCCGGCTCTCGGAATATTTTTTCGCAAGTCGCAACGCGGACAGCATCGCCCGCGCCTTGTTGCACGTTTCCTGAAATTCACTTTCAGGATCGGAGTCGGCGACGATGCCGGCGCCGGCCTGGATAAATATCTTGCCATCTCGCAGCAGCATCGTCCGGATGGTGATGCAGAAATCCATGTTGCCGCCGTAGCCGAAATATCCCACGGCGCCGCCGTAAGCCCCTCGGCGGGAAGGTTCCAACTCCGCGATGATCTCCATGGCCCGCACCTTCGGCGCCCCACTCAGTGTGCCGGCGGGGAAGGTCGCCTTGAGAACGTCAT
>CAIVKH010000229.1 GCA_903906425.1 uncultured bacterium | reverse complement strand
TAATCGCTCCTGGCGTGGCCGCCGAGGCGGCCGCTGACGATGCAGTTGGGCTGCAATTCGTGGACGAGTTTTTCCAGCCGGCCTGCGCGCTCGTCGGTCATGACTTTCAACGGCGTGTCGAACCAGACGACGGCAACCGGGCCGTAGTTGCCGAGGATTTCGCGAACCTGCGGAATCGCCTTGCTCGTGAAATACGTTTCGAAATCACCGCTCTGCTTCGGGTCCCAATGCGGGTCTGCGAACACCGGATCGTTCTCGTGGCGGCCCTCCCAGATCGCGCCACCCGGCGCGTGCCAGTCCTGCGCCTGCGAATAATAAAATCCAAACTTGATGCTGCGCCTCGCGCACGCCGCAGCCAGTTCCTTCATCGGGTCGCGCTTGAACGGCGTGGCATCCACGATGTTGAACGCGTCAACCTTCGAGCCGAACATCGCGAACCCGTCATGGTGCTTTGAGGTGATGATGAGATATTTCATCCCTGCGTCCTGCGCCAGTTGCGCCCACGCCTCCGCGTCGAACTTCACGGGATTGAAATGCGTCGCGAGTTCTTCGTAGTCCGCGAGCGGGATGCGCGCCTTGTACATAATCCACTCGCCGATGCCGTCGTAGGCCCTGCCCTTCCACTCGCCCGCGGGCAGCGAATAGAGCCCCCAATGGATGAACATTCCGAACTTGGCCTCGTGCCACCATGCCATCCGCGCCGCGCGCTGATCCGGGCCCGCCGCGGAAGCCGCCGTGTCCGCCGCGTGAAGGTTCGCGACCAGTTCGAAAATCATGACCGATGCGATGATCGCCGCTCTTCTTTTCATACTTCCTGTCCTTTCATCAGATTCTCCAATGATTGGAAAACCCGGCCGCCCAAAGTTCCAATCATTGGAAATTCATTGGCGCAGTCGCGCGCTGCCAAGCGCGGAGGCGGACCTCCGTTCCGTCAGCTCGAATGCCCCTGTTCGCCGTCGCGCCAGAATCTCTCGCCACGGAAACGCCGCCTTGCGCCCAGCGCCCGTGGTATCTCAGCCAGTGCATGAACAACAGGCGCATTCGGAATTCCCAATAATTCGAAAAAGCGCTGGCACAAGTTTCCAATGGTTGGAAGAATGCACCGCAATCAGGAGATCGGACAAATGAAAAAATCTATCGGGATGTTGCTGGCCGTAATTTTCGCGCTGGGTGCGGCGCGGGCGGAGGACAAAAAATATGAGGCGAAGTGGGAGTCGCTGGATCAGCGGCCGTGCCCGGAGTGGTTTCTCGACGCGAAATTCGGCGTGTTCATTCACTGGGGCGTTTATTCGGTGCCGGCGTGGGGAAAAGTCGGCGAGTACGCGGAGTGGTACTGGAACAAGATGTCGAACAAGAAACCGGACAATGTCTGGTGGCAGTTCCACGAGAAGAATTACGGGGCGAATTTCGATTATCAGGATTTTGCCCCGCGCTTCACCGCGGAACTTTTCAAGGCGGAACAGTGGGCGTCGCTGTTCAAGCGCGCGGGGATCAAATATGTGGTGCCGACTTCAAAACATCACGAAGGTTTCTGCCTGTGGCCGAGCGCGGAGGCGAGCCGCACGTGGGGGCGGCCGTGGAACGCAGCGGAAATCGGACCGAAACGCGATTTGATGGATGAACTTTCGAAGGCGGTTCGCGCCGAGGGACTGAAGTTCGGATTCTATTATTCGCTGTACGAATGGTTCAACCCGCTGTGGAAAACAAACAAGGCGCAGTACGTTGACCAGCACATGACGCCGCAATTCAAGGACGTCGTCACGCGCTACAAACCCGCGATCATCTTCAGTGACGGCGAGTGGGACCTGCCGTCCGCGGAATGGAAATCGGAATCACTGCTAGCGTGGCTGTTCAACGAATCGCCGTGCAAAGACGAGGTCGTCGTGAACGATCGCTGGGGCAAGGAATGCCGGCATCATCACGGCGGATATTGGACGACGGAATATGCGGCGGGTCTCAAGGACGGATCGCATCCGTGGGAGGAAAGCCGCGGCATGGCGTTTTCGTACGGCCTCAATCGCGCCGAGCGCGTGGACGATTACAAGACCGGCCGCGAATTCATCCTCACGCTGATTGATCTCGTCAGTCGCGGCGGCAACCTGCTGCTCGACATCGGACCGGCCGCCGACGGGACGATTCCGCCGCTGATGGAACAGCGCCTGCTCGAAATCGGCGACTGGCTGAAGGTGAACGGCGAGGCAATTTACGGAACGCGATTCGCTGGCCGCTCGTGCCAGTACACCGACGGCAAACGGCCTGACCAGAAGTTCGGCGAATACATGGTGAAATACAACTTGATGGACCAGGTCGGCCAGCAGCCGAAAAACGGTATCGCGTGCAAACAGGTTTTCTTCACGAAAAAACCTGACGCGCTCTACGCAATCACACCCGGTTGGCCCGGCAAGCAACTCGTCTTGCGAAATGTCAAAGTCCCGGCGAATGCAGCCGCGACGATGCTCGGTGTTGACGGCACGCTCAAAACACAACTCGACGGAACAACGCTGACGATCACGACCCCCGACCTCGGCCCCGAAGCCGCGCCGTGCCGCCACGCGTTCACATTCAAGATCGCGGGCGCGGAAGTGCTTCCGGAATAGCGAGACGTAAGATATATGAAACACATCGCCGCCCTCGTCGCGTTGTCCGCGTTCATTTTCGATATCGCGCACGCAGCCCAAAAGAAGAGTGCGCCGCAAATCCCGGATTTTACCGCGGGCGCGCCCGCGCCGGAAAAGAACTGGCACGACTGGACGCTCGGGCCGACGGGCCTGCGCGGCTGGATGTTCACGGCGAAGATGGAAACCTCGGAAGCGCGGCAAATCTATGTGACCCGCGTTGATCAGGGTTCACCGGCAGACGGCGTCTTCGCAGTCGGCGATGTGATTCTCGGCGCTGATGGAAAATCTTTCGCAAGCGATGCGCGCGTCGCGTTCGCAAAAGCGGTGACAGCTGCGGAGGCTGGCGATGGGAAATTACATTTGCTGCGCTGGCGCGGCGGGAAACAGGACACTGCCGAATTGAAACTCGCCGTGCTCGGCAGCTACAGCGCGACTGCGCCGTTCGATTGCCCGAAGTCCGCAAAGATTTTCGAACAGGGCTGCAAGGCAATTGCAGCAAAGTTGAAGTCTGTCGAATCGAACAAGCGCGGCAATCCGATCGAGCGGTCGCTCAATGCGCTCGCGCTGCTCGCGAGCGGGAAGCCGGAATACCTTCCGTTGGTTCGCGAGGAGGCGAAATGGGCATCCGAATTTTCCGCGGCGAAAAACGGGCTGCCGACGTGGTGGTACGGCTACACCACGATGTTTCTTGGCGATTATCAGCTCGCGACGAACGATCCCGAAACGATGCCCGGCCTGAAGCGACTCGCGCTGGAAATTGCGAACGGGCAAAGCGCTGTCGGAACGTGGGGCCACGGCTTCGCGGAGCCGAGTGGCCGGCTCCGTGGCTATGGCGCGATGAATCAGCCGGGACTTTCGCTCACGATAGGAATGATTCTCGCGAAGCGTGCCGACGTGAAAGATCCCGCGCTCGACGCGGCGATTGTGAAGAGCGCGAAGTTTCTCGCGTTCTACATCGGCAAGGGCTGCATTCCGTACGGCGATCATCATCCGTGGATGGAGACGCACGACGACAACGGCAAGTGCGGCGAGGGCGCGGTGATGTTCGACCTGCTCGAGCATTCGCGCGGCGCGGAATTCTTCTCGCGCATGACGACCGCGTCGTACGGCGGCGAACGCGACCAAGGCCATACCGGAAATTTCTTCAACATGCTTTGGGCGATGCCCGGCATTGCGCGCTCCGGCCCGCAGGCGACCGGCGCGTGGATGAAGGAGTTTGCGTGGTATTACGATTTCGCGCGGCGGTGGGACGGCACGTTCATTTATCAGGGCGAGCCGATGCTGGAGGAAGACAACAAATACAAGAACTGGGACAGCACCGGCGCCTATCTGCTGGCCTACGCGATGCCGTTGAAAAAAATCTATCTCACCGGAAAGAAGCCCAGCGCCGCGCCGCAGATCACGGCTGTCGAGGCGCACAACATCATCGAGGACGGACGCGACTGGACGCCCGCAACGAAATTTGCCGCCTACGCGAAGCGCAGCGAGGAACAACTTTTTTCCGGACTGACAAACTGGTCGCCGATTGTCCGCGAACGATCCGCGCGAGAACTCGCGAATCGCAGCGGCGATCCGGTTCCGCGGCTGCTCGCGCTGCTCGGTGGCAAGGACGAGAACGGACGGCTCGGCGCGTGCTTCGCATTTTCCGCGCTGGAAAAACGCGCGGCCGCAGCGGTGCCGGCGCTTCGACAAATTTTATGGGACGATGATTTGTGGCTTCGCATCCAGGCATCGCGCGCGCTGGCGAACATCGGTGACGAGGGAAAATCGGCCGCGCCGGATCTGCTGAAACTGCTCGCGACAAAAAATCCGAACGATCCGCGCGGCATGGTCCAGCGCTACGTCACGTTCAGCCTTTTCTACCACGGCGGCGTTCTCGATGTTCACGGAATGCTGGCGAAATCGCTCGATGGAATTGACCGCCGGCTGCTCTATCCGGCCGTCGAGGCCGCGCTGCAAAACGAGGACGGTCGTTCGCGCGAGGCGATCAGCTCGGTTTACGATCATCTGACTTTCGACGAAATCAAACCGCTGCTGCCTGCAATTTACAAAGCGATCATCGAGCCTGCGCCCAGCGGCGAAATGTTCGCGGATGGAATCCGGATTCGCGGACTCGAACTGCTCGCGAAATATCGCATCGCCGAAGGCATCCCGCTTTGCGCGCAACTCGTCGAGCCGGCGCGGTGGGGCGAATCGCGGCGCATCGGCCAGCTTCTGAAAATTCTCGTGAGCTACGGTGCCGCCGCGAAATCGCAGATCCCCGAATTGAGCAAACTCGAAACGACGCTTTCGGCGCCGCGCGCCAACGGCAAGGACCGCATCGAAGATGTCCGCAAGGCCATCGCGACCATCGAAGCCTCCGCCGACAACGCGCCGCTGCGGAGCCTGAAGAATCTCGCGGCAAACTTCCAATGATTGGAAAGAATCGCCCACGATGATTTCCAATCATTGGAAGCTGCGGACGGCGGGCGTTCGTGTCAGGATTTGACCGTCATGCGCTACGCCATCGTTTCCGATATTCACGCGAACTGGCAGGCCTGGTCGGCCGTCCGCGATGACATTCGGAAGCGGGCGATCAATACGACGGTCTGCCTTGGCGACATCGTCGGCTACGGGCCGAACCCGACGCGCGTGTTTTCCGATCTGCTCGCGAACTGCGACAACTTCGTGCTCGGTAATCATGACGCAGCGGTCGCCGGCAAGCTCGATGAGTCGGTTTTCAACGAGAACGCGCGGCGCTCGACGGCGTGGACCGTCGCCCAGTTCGACCGCGCAAGCCTGAAGAAACTGGGCGAGGCACCGCTCGTGCTTGAAGACGAGGACATCCTCTTTGTTCACGCCGAGACGCCCGCGCCGGACGAGTTCGGTTATGTCGAGACGCCCGACGACGCGCGGGCCTGTTTCGCGGCGACGGAAAAGCGTTTCATTTTCATCGGGCACACGCACCTTCCAGCCGTCTTCGCGCTCGCGCCGGACGGAAGCATCGCCGTGTCGCCGGAGGCGAACACGACGGCGCGGGAGGGCGCGCGCTACCTCGTCAACGTCGGCTCGGTCGGCGATCCGGGCGACGGGACCGACAAGGCGAGCTACTGCATCTTCGATTCGGATCTCAAGACGATCGAGCTGTGCAAGGTCGTTTTCGACATCGCCGCTTTTCGCAAGGAGCTGGAAAAAGTTCCTGAGCTTGCGCTGCCGTGGTTTCTCGAACGGCATGAAGGTGAGGCGGTGCGTCCGTCGTACGATCAGGCCGTCGCGGTCGGGAAAGTCGCCGGAACGAAAATCCGCGTGACGGCCAGCCGCGCGAAAATCCGCGTCAAAGCCAGCGCGCTCGCCACGCAGGCGGGCGATTCACTTCGTGCGACGGGCGAGAGTGCGAAGGCAGCCGCGAAGAAACCGCGGCGGATGAAAACCGGCGTAATCATCGGCCTGATCTGCGTGGCGGCGGTCGGCGCGATCAGCGGGATGTATTTTTATTTCAATCAGAAAACTACCGCGACATCGCCTGCCAGCGCGGCGGCCGTTGCGGTTGTGCCCGCCGCCGGTACACCCGTCGCCCCGGGTGCGTCGTCAATGCCTTTGCTTCCGGCCTTTCACGCCATCGCATCGCGCGAAGAGGCCGCGAACGTTGCGGATTTTGCCGTGGACGGAAATCCGAACACGCGATGGTGCTCTGGAAACAAGCTGGCCGGTCACTGGCTACAGATTGATCTTGGGACTGAGATGCAACTCAGCGGCGCGAACATCACGTGGGAGTCTCCCGATCAGGCCTATGGCTACAAGATCGAAGGCAGCAGAAATACGAGAACGTGGAACGACCTGGCTGCGGGCAGCGGGAAAACGGCTGACCGCATTTCGTTCACCGCGAACGCACACTATGTCCGCATCACGGTGACGAAACTTCCCGCCGGGAAATATGCGAGCATCGCGGAGGTCACGTTCTTCGACGAAGGCGGGCGCGCGATCAAGACGGCGCCGCCGGTCGTCGCGGCTTCAACGCCCGTCGCGAAGGAATCGGCCGCCGGAGCCGCGGCGGAGGGACAAGCTCCCCGTGATGATTCGCTCGGCAAGATTTCTGAGGCGAAGGATTACAAGCTCGTGTACGACCTCGATCTCAAGAAGCTCGGCCACGACATCAAATATGACGCGGATGAAACCGCCTCCGCGCCGCGCTTCGACCGCGTGGCCTACTTCATCGAATTGAAGAAGAGCAACGAGCCCGCGCACCATCTCTGGGTTTCGATGGACGCGTTCACTACGGATGCGCGCAAGCTCGGCGTGCCGACCATCGCATCGGGAATCAAATTCCAACAGTCGGTGGCCAACCTCACCGTCGCATCGGATGTGTCCGGCATCGTCACCGGCGAACGGATCGGCGCCGGCAATCTCGAATTCTGGCCGAACAATTACGGGCCCGGCAATTCTGCCAACGTCCCCGGTGCGTCGGGGCGTGCCTACGATTTCGGCGATGCTCCCGCCGATCCGGTGGATGGCTACGGCTCCATGCAGGTTCACAACACCGCAAAAAAGCAGACGCTCTTCGCCATCAACCACTGGAGGGACGGCTCAGGCGCCGACCTCGGCATCGGCAACCGCGCCGTTGAAAAACTGGACTGGACCTTTGCCCGCAACGCCGGCAGTTATTCATCCGGGCGGTTGCGCGTCTTTGTTCATCCAGCGACCAAATAGAGGAACAACAGCATGAATCGGATCATCATTATTGCCTCCATCCTTGTCTCATTCTGCGGCCCGTTCGCCGGGGCGAAACCGGTGAAGGTTTTCATCCTCGCGGGCCAGTCGAACATGGAGGGGCAGGGTTTCATCAAGGCGGAGCCGAAGCGGAATGACGGCAAGGGCAGCCTCGAATTCGCCGTGAAGAATCCGGCGACGGCCGCGCGGTTCAAAGGTCTCGTGGGCGCGGACGAAAAGTGGATCGTGCGCGACGATGTCTGGATTTCATATCTCGACCGAAAGGGGCCGCTGACGGTCGGCTTCGGTGCGAAGACGGAGATGATCGGACCGGAGCTTGGTTTCGGATTCGTCGTTGGCGATGCGATGGACGCGCCGGTTCTGCTGATCAAATGCGCGTGGGGCGGAAAAAGTCTCGCGGTGGATTTTCGTCCGCCGAGTGCGGGAAAATTTCCGTATGATCTCGGCAAGGGCGAGCAGGAAAATATCGCGAAGGACCCGGACATCGTCGGACACTTCTACCGCGAAATTCTCAAGCTCACGACCAACGCGCTGGCGCGCGTGAAGGAACTCGTGCCGGGCTCGGATGGCCGCTACGAAATCGCGGGGTTCGGCTGGCATCAGGGCTGGAACGACCGGATCAACGACAAGTTCAACGAGGAATACGAAAAGAACATGGCGAACTTCATCCGCGACATCCGCAAGGATCTCGGCGCGCCGAAGCTTCCGTTCGTGATCGCGGAGACCGGCATGAGCGGCCGCGAGGAGACGCATCCGCGGGCGCTGTCGCTGATGAAAGCGCAGGCGGCCGTCGCGGAACATCCCGAATTCAAAGGCAACGTCGCCTTCGTCGGCACGAAAGATTTCTGGCGGGCGAAGGAAGAATCGCCATCGGGCCAGGGCTATCACTGGAACAACAACGCCGAAACATATTATCTCATCGGCGATGCGATGGGCCGGGCCATGATCCAGCTTTGCGGCGGCTCGAAGTGAGTTGGTCTTTCGCGCGCGCAATTTTCCAATGATTGGAAATTGCGGCAGGCAGATTTTCCAATCATTGGAAAATTACTGGGTGGTGCGAGGGGGAGGAATGGAGCGTGGAATGAGCGAGAAGACAAAAATCCTGCAGATTGACGACGAAGAAGATGTCGTGCGGTTCACATCGCAGCTTTTGAAGGGCGCGGGTTGCTACGAGTTGCAGACGGCCATCACGGGCACCGAAGGGCTGGCGGCCGTGCGCGAGTACCGGCCGGATTTGGTCCTGCTGGACATCGAGCTGCCGGACATGGACGGGCGGGATATTTGCCGGCAGATCAAGGCGGACCCGGAGCTGGCCGGGATGCTGGTCGTGATTATGTCGGGGATGTGGATTTCGGCGGTGGATCAGAATCTCGGTTTGCGCATCGGCGCGGATGGCTATATCCCCCGCCCCGTCACGAAGGATGATTTTCTGGCGCGCATCGAGGCGTTCGCGCGGATTGCGCGGGCGGAGCGAAAAGTGCGCGACGCGAAACGGCTGCTGGAAAAACTGGTGCAGGATCGCACGGCGGAACTTTCCAGGAAGGTCGCGGAATTGAATGCGAACATCGCGCAGCGGCAGGTGCTGGAGGAGGTGCTGCAAAAGGGCAACGCGTTCAACCAGGCGACGCTCGATTCGCTGTCGGCGCATATCGCGGTGATCGGTCTCAACGGCATGATGCTCGCGACCAACGAGGCGTGGCAGCGGTTCGCCCGAAGCAACGAGGGCGTTTGTTTCAACGGCTCGCTGGAGGCCGCGAACTATGTCGAGAGCTGCGAGCGCGCCGCCGATGCGGGCGATATTCTGGCGAAGGCGGCCATGGCCGGGCTGAAGGGCGTCCAAGGCGGCGCGCAACCGTTCTTTCAATTCGATTATCCGATCGTGTCGTCGTCAGGGAAACTCTGGTTCACGATGCGCGTCACACCGCTCGGCGACGGCAGCGGGGCGGTCGTGGTGGCGCATGAGAACATCACGGCGCGCAAACTGGCGGAGGAAGAGTTGGAGCGGCACCGCGAGCAACTGGAAGAAATCGTCAAGGAGCGGACGGCCGAACTTGAAACAAAGAACCAGCAGCTCGCGGGTGAGCTCGTCGTGCGCAAACGGATGGAGGGCGAACTCAGCCGCCTGAACAATGAATTGGAAATGCAGGTGGAAGAACGCACGCACATGCTGCGCCAGAGCGAGGCGCGATTCCGCACGCTCGTCGAGCAGGCGCCGGACGCACTCTTCGTTCACGACGCGGAGGGCAACCTGCTGGATGCAAACCGCCGCTCATGCGAAAGCCTCGGCTACACAAAAGACGAATTCATGGCGATGCGCATGATGGACATCGAGCAGGCCTACGGTCTGGAGAACGCGCGGAAATTCTGGGCCAGTCTTCAACCGGGCCAGTCCGTCATCTTGAACGGCATCCACCGGCGCAAAGACGGAACCAACTTCCCGGTCGAAGTCAGCCTCGGGCGCTCCGACATCGGCGGGCAGCCGATGTATATGGCCTTCGCCCGCGATGTCGCCGCGCGAAAACAGGCCTGAACGTTCCCGTCAGCCGGCGGGAGCCGCCGGGGCCGGCTTCAGTTCGAAGTGATGCACCTTGGGCTGGCGCGTCGCATCAATCTTCGCTTCGAGGTCCGCGATCTCCTTGTCGAGCGCGGCCAGCTTCGCGGGATCGGGATCCTTGCCGAGCTGCACATTCCGCCAGCGATTGAAATACTTTTCGTTCTTCTTGAATACGAGCTGAAGAACTTCCTGCGCCTGATCGAGCATCGGGCTTTTCACACAGGCCATGTTCCATCCCTGTTCGAGTTCCGCCTTCGTGACATTTCCGGCGGCAGCGCCATCAATCGTGAGCGCATACTTGTCGCCTTTGAGGCCGGCGACCTTCAGGCCATAGACATCGAGATCATCAACCACCGGCGCGAGCTTCAGCGCCGGCTCGGCCTTCGGATCAATCGGCAGCGGCAGCGCGCGGTCGAGGCGGTCGAAGCTCAGCGTGCCGCCGGAGAACTTCACGTTGGAGACTTTGCAGTTCTGCTCGTTCTTCGCGCTGGACCAGAAGCCGCACTTGATATCCGCCGACGACACCAGCGGCGTCGCGCCGAGACTCTTAAGGATCGCCCACGCCATGAGCGTATGGCCGGCCGGCCCGGGATGCACCGCATCGCCGCCGCCGATATGCTGCGGCGGATTGGCCGCGCGCGCCGTCGTCATGATCGCCATGTACGGATCGAACTGGTCCACGTACAGCGCCCCGCTCGCCTTCGCGACATCCTTCAAGCCATCGCCGAACTTCCGCAGCGAATCGTTCTTGGTCTTCTCGTTCGCGTCGGCCTTCTGCGGATTCTCCTCGATCGGCTGCGGCGTACACAGCGCCACGCGCGCGCCGTTCTTCGCCAGCACCTTCACCAGCTCCGTCTGGCTGCGAACGTACGCGCGGAAGATGTCGGGCCGGAACGCCTGATACGCATGATCATTCATCCCGAAATCAATCGTCACCGCCGTCGGCTTCAGCGGCAGCACATCTCGCGCGAGCCCGTCCCCGACGGACTTCTCGACCATCGCGTCCAGCGCCGCGCCCTCTGCCGCGAAAAGTTTGCCCTCGTCGGGATGCGCCCGCTGCCGCAGCCACGCCGTATCCCCGCCCCACCCCGAATTGCGGAACGACAGCTTCCAGTCCGGATGCCGCGTCAGCGCGTACGCCTCGATATAGGTCGAATAGAGTTTCTGCTGCGTGATGCTGTCCCCGAGAATCACGACGCGGTCCCCGTCGTGGAAGAAGAAATCGGCGGCATGGGCCAATGAAGCGAGCAACGCGAGCACTGCAACGAGACGAATTTTATTCATGAAAATTGATTCCTTTCGTGCCACCAAGTTTTCCAATCATTGGAAATTCTGCCGCCCGAAACTTCCAATCATTGGAAGAGTGCGGAACGGAGGTTTCCAATGATTGGAGGGGCTGGGAGGGGCGGCATCCTGCCGCCCACGGGGGCAGTATGCCCCCGCTCCCGGTGCGGGGGTGGCTGGCGGCAGTGGTCGGAGGGCAAAAATCAGGGGGCGGGGGCTTGATTTGAGCGTGTATGGCCTAAAATGCTGCATTCTGATGGCTTGCGCAAATTGAGTGGCCGAAAAACTGCCTTCGGGCATGGGTCGGCGGTTTTTCCATGCCTATCCTGAACATTTTTTGGGCAGTAGGCGATTTTGCCATGCCTCCACTGAACACTTTTTGGCCATTCGGCGATTTCGCCATGCCTACACTGAACATTTTTTTGGCGTCTGGAGATTTCGCCATGCCTCCACTGAACGTTTTTTGGGCGTCTGGAGATTTCGTCATGCCTCCACTGAACGTTTTTTACGCAGCAGGCGATTTCTCCATGCCTCCACTGAAGATTATTTGTCGGCTTCAAAATTTCCGGATGCCTCCTCTGAAGGTGGTTTGTTGGCTTCCGGATTTTCGGAAGCCTTTGCCGAAAGTTCCTTGCTGGCTTCCGAGTTTTCGGAAATCGGTATCCGATCTGGTTTTCACGCCTCCGGCTTTTCGTCGGCCTCCTGCCGGCCGTCATTCCTTCGCGAAGTGTTCGCGGAAAAGTTCCGCGGCTTTCTTCATGCCTTCGGGCGAAACATCAACGGATGGCGATTTGCCCATCGGATCGGAGATCCAGCCCTTTTTGTGCAGGCGCAGCAGCGTCTCCAGATTCGGCCCCTTCCATGCCCTGCCCTGCCCTCCCACATTCGAGGTGACGAGGTAAAGGAGGGCCAGCGTCATTTCATCCACTTTGTCTTTGTCGTAGTTCATGCCGCGATGTCCTCCGGGGTGAAAGGGTCTGCACATCGCGTCATAGCCGCCGGAGGGCGGGCGATCAAGCACGGGCGACAGGTTGCGGGGCGCGGCCGGTCAGTCCGGGATCTCGGCTTCGACGAGCTTGGTGAGCAGGATGAGGCCTTCCTGCCAGCCGAGGTAGCAGGCTTCGGGCGGGATCGCGTCGGGTATTCCTTCCTGCGTGATGTTCAGTTCGGTGCCGTAGGAGACCTTCTTGAAGGTGACGGTCGTGATCATCTCGCCGGAAAGCCTGGGGTCGTCGAAGACGTCGGTATAGCGGATGCACTCGCCGGGCACGACTTCGAGATAGACGCCGCCGAAGGAGTGGGCGTTTCCGGTGGTGAAGTTCGTGAACGACATCTTGAAGGTGCCGCCGACGCGGGCGTCCATGTGATGCACTTTGCAGGTGAATCCATTTGGCGCAATCCATTTGACCATGGCATCGGCATCGAGGAAGGCGCGGCTGATCTTTTCCGGTTTCGCCCGGATGACGCGGTGAAGATGAATCGTGTTTGGCATTTGAGGTCTCCCATTTTGGGGTGAAAAATAGCGCGACATTCGCGGCGATCAAATCGGGCGGCGCTTTTTCGGCAACGAAGCGCGCCGCGAAAGGCGATGGCGTGCGGCGAATCAAGGGCACTTCATGAAAACATTGAGTCAGATGCTCGGGTGGGTGTTGGTGTCGTGCTGCTGCGCCGCGGCGATGGCCGACGAGACTTCCGCGGGATGGAAGAAGTTCGACGGCAATCCGGTGATGGGTGGGAAATACGGGACGTGCTTCGACATCGCGGTGCTGCGCGATGGCGGCAAATACCGGATGTGGCTTTCGTGGCGGCCGAAGCATTCCATCGCGGTGGTCGAGAGCGCCGATGGGATTCATTGGAGCGAGCCGCCGCAGATCGTGCTCGGGCCGCGGGCGGAAACCGGATGGGAGAGCGATATCAACCGGCCCGTCGTCGTGAAGCGGGGCGATGGCTATCATCTTTGGTACACCGGCCAGGCGAAGGGGCGCTCGGCGATCGGCTATGCGACAAGCGCGGACGGCGTGACGTGGAAGCGGATGAGCGACAAGCCGGTCCTGTCGGCGGAGAAGCCGTGGGAAAAAGTCGCGGTGATGTGCCCGCATGTTTTGTGGGACGAGAGCGCGAAGCAATTTCGGATGTGGTATTCCGGCGGCGAGCAGAACGAACCGAACGCGATCGGCTGTGCGACGAGTCCCGACGGGCTGGCGTGGACGAAGCACGAGGCGAACCCGGTTTTCGCCCCCGATCCGGCGAGCGCCTGGGAGAAACACAAGGTCACCGCCTGTCAGGTCGAGAAAGTCGGCGACTGGTTCGTGATGTTTTACATCGGCTTTCGCGACGAGCCGCACGCGCAGATCGGCATCGCCCGCTCGCGCGACGGCATCACGAACTGGCAGCGGCATCCCACGAACCCGATCGTGCGGCCCGGCGAGAACAAGTGGGATCACGACGCGTGCTACAAGCCGTTCGCGATCTTCGACGGCGCGAAGTGGCTGCTGTGGTACAACGGCCGGCACGGCTCGCTCGAACAGATCGGCGTCGTCCTGCATGACGGCGAGGACCTTGGTTTCCAATGATTGGAAATCACGCGCCCCCAAATTTCCAATCATTGGAAACTGCGGAACATGACGGGCGGCGCGGGCCGGCGGCGATGACGAAGATTTTCACTCGCTTCTGGATTTGTCGCGACCTACCGTGACGGCGGCATGTCTGAAAAACGTACAGCATTGGTGACGGGAGCCGCGGTCCGAATCGGCCGGGCCATTGCCATGGCGCTCGGGAAGACTGGCTTCAATGTCGTGATCCACTGCCGGCGCTCGCTGGCCGAGGCGCGCGCGCTGAAGGCGGGCCTCGAGAAACTCGGCGTGAAGGCGTGGGTCGTGCGCGGAAGCCTGGACGATGAGAAGGCCGTCGCGCAGATGTGGTACGAGGCGGCGAAGGCGGCGGGCCGCATCGAGGTGCTGGTGAACTGCGCGGCCGTGTTCAACAAGGACACCGTCGGCACGATGTCCGGCGCGGCCATCACCGGGGAGTTCTGGCCGAATCTTTTCGCGCCAATGCTGCTGACGAAATACTTCGCGGCGCAAAGTCTCGAACGCGGCGACATCGTCAACCTGCTGGACCGGCGCATCGCGTCGCACGATCCGGAGTGCGTGCCGTATTTGCTTTCGAAGAAGGCGCTGGCCGAATTCACGAAGACGTCCGCGCTGGCGCTCGCGCCGCGCATCCGCGTGAACGGCGTCGCGCCCGGCCCGGTGCTGGCGCCGCCGGGAAAACCCGCGGGCAGCCTGCGCGATCGCGCCGGCAAGATCCCGCTTCTGGAAACCGTGGCGCCGGGAGAGATCGCCGACGCGGTGATCGCGCTGCTGAACATGCCGGCCACCACCGGGCAGATTGTTTTCGTGGACGGCGGGCAGCACCTGCTGGGGTCGCATGACCAGTGACAAGGGACAAATGACCAACGACAAGATTTTCATCCGCGATTTGTGCCTGCGCTGCATCATCGGAATCTATCCGCAGGAGCGGCACGAGAAGCAGGACGTGGTCATCAACATCGTCCTCGAAGGCGACCTGACGGCGGCCGGCAAGTCGGACGACATCGGCGATACGATCAACTACAAGACGATCAAGAAGAAGATCATCAAGCTCGTTGAGAAAAGCAGTTTCTTCCTCATCGAGAAACTTGCGCAGGAAATCGCGGGCGTCTGCCTCGCGGGGAAAAATGTCCGCCGCGTCACGGTCACGCTCGACAAGCCGGGCGCCCTGCGCTTCACCCGCAGCGTCGCCGTGGAGATCACGCGCGAGAAGAAGTGAAGCGGGCTCGCGCCCGCGTCACGTTCATGTCAGCTCAGTTTCCTCCGGTGCTCGTTCATGAGCCGGATGATCTCTTCGCGGATCGCAAAAAACTCGGAGCGCCATTGCTCGACCTGCGCGGCGTCAATCTTGCCGCCCGCTTTCACGATGTCGGATGCGTTCAACGCCGCATGCAGATGGCTTAGCGCGCGCTTGAGGCTGGCAACGACGAGGCCGGGTTCCGGCTCGAAATCGTAACCCAGTTCGTTCAGCGCGCCGGCCAGCTTCGCGGAACAAATCTGCGTGTTCATGACCATGTCGGCGACGCTGCGATCCTTCTCGTCGGTCATGAGATTGAACTCGTCGGCGTGCCGCCAGATCCTCATGCCGAGTTTGTAGGTGCGGGCGCAGAGCGGATGCTGGATATCGCCGTCCTCGTCGCGGACCCAGTCCTTGCCCTCGGTCAGCGGATTCGGTTTCAGTTCATCGAAGTCGCTGCCATCGGAAAAAGTATCCTCGCCCTCGGCCGCGTCATCTTCGTCGTCATACAGCCCGCGCTCTTCCGCATCGAGTTCGTCCTCGACCCAGTGCCAGTTCATCTCGCGCGCAATCAGCCGTTCCGAATCGGGATGACCGTCATATTTGTGCATGATCTCGCCGAGCCGGTCGCTTTTCTGATCGGATTCCTTGAGCATCTTTTCCCATTTGAATTCGTCATAGACGGCTTCGGGCGGCGGCTCGGACTGGTCCTGGTCCGGGCCGATCCAGTCGCCATCGGCACTCTCGAGGAATTTGCGGAACTCTTCCGCGTTGGCCTCGTATTGCTCCTCGTCTTCCTCGTCGGTCATGCGCCACACCGGCGGCGTGGAAAGATGGACTTGGAATTCGGTGCTCTCGATCACGATCCGTCCGTTCCGGGCGGAGAACCATTCGAGATGAATCGCGTTGGCCTGCCGCATCGGGATTTCTTTTTCGGCACGGGCCAGCTCGATGATCTTCTTTAACGGAACATTGAAAACTTCGACGCGCAGCGACGCGGTCATGTCGCCGACGGTTCCGGTCTGATCCGAGGCGAGGGCGGAGAGATTCGACTGGCGGCCCGGCTTCGGGTGCGGGTTGGAAAAAGTCAGCAGGCAGCCCGCGATGTCCGCCAGCGCATTTCCCGCCAGCGAAAGTTTCAACGGTTCGCCGTGGCCGCGCAGCCAGATCTTTCCGGCGACGCCGCCTTTCACGCGGGCGTCAAGCTCGCCGCGAATCACGCAATCTTCAATCCGCCACGACATGGTTGAGCCTCTAGATCCTGGATTCGTGTTCGATCAGCTTCAAGAATTCCGTCCGCGTGGGCAGCTCGTGGAACGTTCCGAGCACCGCGGAGGTGACCATCACCGAGTTTTGTTTTTCGACGCCGCGCATCATCATGCACAGGTGTCGGGCCTCGATGACGACGCCGACGCCGGACGGCTTCAAATGATCCATGACGGCGCGGGCGATCTGGTTGGTCAGCCGCTCCTGCACCTGGAGCCGCCGCGCAAAGACATCGGCGATGCGCGCCAGCTTGCTCACGCCGATGATCTTTCCGTTCGGGATGTAGCCGATGTGGCAGCGGCCGAAAAACGGCAGCAGGTGGTGCTCGCACATGCTGTAGATCTCAATGTCGCGGACGATGATCATGTGCTGCGCCTCGGCGGCGAAAACGGCGCCGTTGATGATTTTCTTCACATCCTGGTTGTAGCCGCGCGTGAGAAATTTCCACGCCTCCGCGACGCGCTCCGGGGTCTTGCCCAGCCCTTCGCGCTCCGGATCCTCGCCGATTTCAACCAACAACTGCCGTACTATTTTCTTCATGTGGTCCTCTGCATCCCGAATGTAGCGCGGATCGCACCGCGCGCAATCCCGTCTTGAATTCGCCGCGCGGAATTTTCCAATGATTGGAAATCACGGCCGAGCAGACTTCCAATCATTGGAACCTCCGCGGCGGGGCGGGAGAATCCCTGCTTGAAGATCGGGGCTTGCCGGATTATGGTGCGCCCTCATTTTTCTAACAGGGAGTTTTTGATGGCGAAGGAACTGGCATTTGTTTTGGTCAATCCGTACACGATTTCGAAATCGCGCACGGGCGGCGTGCTCAGCCGCATAAGCAGCCGCACGGGTCTTGAATTCGTGGCCGCACGCATGTTCGCGCCGGGGCCCGACCTGGTGCGGGCGCTGGCTGACATTGCGCGCAGCGCCACCGACATTCCGTCGCCGGGCGAGCGCAGCGTGCTCGCCGATTATGTGCTGGTCAACTTCGCGCCCGAAGCCCGAAGCGGCAAGCGGCGCCGCGCGCTGATGTTTCTTTTCGAGGGCGAAAACGCGGTCGCGAAAGTGAAGCAGGCCGTCGGGCCGCTGCGTCCGAACTCGGAGTCCGGCGAGACCATCCGCGACACCTACGGCGATTACATCGTGGATAAGAACGGCGACGTGCGCTATTGCGAACCGGCGGTGCTCATCGGCCGGTCGCCGGAAACCGTCGGCAAGGTGTTGCGACTTTTTGCGCAGTACGCCGAGACCGACGGCGGCGTCATCGACGAAGCCGTGGACATTGAAAAAGGCGACAAGATCCAGAAGACGCTGGTCATCATCAAGCCGGACAACTTCCGCTTCCCCAGTTCGCGGCCCGGAAACATCATTGATATCTTCTCGCAGTCGGGCCTTCGGATCGTCGCGGCAAAAGTTCATCGCATGAGCGTCGCCGAGGGGCTTGAGTTCTACGGCCCGGTCCGCGATTTCATGCGCGACAAGTTCAAGGGCATGGTGGCCGAGCGCGCGTCGAAGGCCTTCGCCACCGAATTCGCCTTCACGATTCCGGATTTCGCCAAGCAGCAGATCGGCGACATCCTCGGCCCGCTGTTCGGCGACCAGCTCTTCCACCAGCTCATCCAATTCATGACCGGCATGTACGTGCCGGACACCTCGCCCGAAGACCAGAACAAGCCCGGGCTGGAGCGCTGCCTCATCCTGATTTATTCCGGCGTCAACGCCATCGCGAAGATCCGGAAGCTTCTCGGTCCGACCGACCCGAGCAAGGCCGAACCGGGCTCCGTGCGAAAGGAATTCGGGCAGAGCGTCATGATCAACGCGGCCCATGCGTCGGACTCGCCGGAAAACGCCCAGCGCGAGATGCTCATCGTCCACCCGGAAAGGGACACGATCAAGCCGATGGTTGATCAATATTATCCGGCCAGATGAAACGTGACTGACCCGCAAATCAGGTATTGGTCATTGTGACATTGGCCAGTTATCTTCGGCTTTGTTTTATCAATTCAGGAGACACAGAAAATGTTTGAGACAATTCAATCCGCCCCGCCCGATGCCATCCTCGGCCTCACCGCGGCATTCCAGAGCGATCCGAATCCCGCCAAGGTCAACCTCGGCGTCGGCGTGTACAAAGATGCATCCGGCACGACGCCGATCCTCGCCAGCGTCAAAGCCGCCGAGCGCAAGATCGTCGAGACCGCGAAGACCAAATCCTACATGCCCATCGGCGGCGATCCCGCCTACGGCAAGCTCGTCCAGGAAATGATTCTCGGCGTGGGCCACGAGGCGATTTCGTCCGGCCGCATCCGCACCGCGCACACGCCCGGCGGAACCGGCGGCCTCCGCGTCGGCGCGGACTTCCTCAAGAAGTTTCTGCCCGGCGCGACCGTCTGGGTCAGCAAGCCGACATGGGCCAACCACCGCGGAATTTTCCAAGCCGCCGGCTTCAAGGTCGAGGAATATCCCTACTACGACCCGAAGACCAGGGCCCTCGATTTCGACGCGATGAAAGCCGCGCTCGAAAAGATCAAGGCCGGCGACATCGTCCTGCTGCACGTCTGCTGCCACAACCCCACCGGCGTTGACCTCGCGCACGAACAATGGAGCCAGGTCGCGGAAATCGCCGGCAAACAGGGCTGGCTGCCGTTCCTCGACTTCGCCTATCAGGGCTTCGGCGCAAGCCTCGAAGCCGACCGCTTCGGCCTGCTCGCGATGGCCGCGCAGTGCCCGGAGATGATCGTCTCCAGCTCCTTCTCGAAAAACTTCGGCCTCTACCAGGACCGCACCGGCGCGCTCTCGCTCTTCGCCAAAGACGCCAAACAGGCCGCGGCGAGCTTCAGCAACATCGAGATCGTCATCCGCGTGAACTACTCGAACCCCGCGGCCCACGGCGGACTGATCGTCACCACGATTCTCTCCGACCCCGCGCTCAAGCAGCAATGGATTCTCGAACTCAACGCCATGCGCGACCGCATCGCCGGCGTCCGCTCGCAATTCGTCGCCGCGCTCAAGAACGCCGGCATCGCGCAGGACTTCGGCTACATCGCCCACCAAAAAGGCATGTTCTCCTTCAGCGGCCTGACCGACGCGCAGGTCGCCTTCCTCAAGGAAAAGAAAGCCGTCTATGTCGTCGGCGGCGGCCGCATCAACGTCGCCGGCATCACCCCCAAGAATCTCGACTACCTCTGCGCCGCCATCAAAGAAGCACTCACGGTCGTCTGACAGCGCCCGCCCCTGAAGCAACCATTCTTTCCAATGATTGGAAAAAGCGCCCCCGCAACTTTCCAATCATTGGAAATGCTGATGGAGGACGGGCCCCACTGAAAACGACCAAAAAAACGTTCTTTTGCCACTAGCCGCTGCGCACATGACCAGATACAGCCATATTTGCCACTAGCCGCTGCGCACATGACCAGATACAGCCATATTTGCCACTAGCCGCCGCGCACATGACAAGATACAGCCATATTTGCCACTAGCCGCCGCGCACATGACCAGATAAAGCCTTTTTTGCCACCAACCGCCGCGCACATGACCAAAAAGACGACTTCCCGGCATTTCACAGGAATTACGCGACCCTGCGAACGCCGGCTCGGCCGCATCTGAAATCTCAAATCAAGAATTTCAGATTCCCAAGCCTGCCCCGAAAAAAGTTATGAAAAACCTTCATTCCTGCACACGATAGGGTCATATCAATGCCCCCGAAACGAGGGGTTAGCCAGATGTTCACGGCTTCAGGATTTCGACGGGGCCGAGTTCGTACCAGCCGTCGCGGGCGGGCAGTTGCGTTCCCAATCGGATGAACGGTTCGGCATCGCCAGGCTTGCGGGTGATGGCGATGGCGAGGCGGTAAGTGCCGGGCGCGATATTCGCAAATTTCACGAGGGACTTTTCGGTGACGGATTTTCCGGGCATCCAGTTTTTCGGCTGGAATTCCGCGGGCCATGCGGTCGCGATGCGCCGGCCGGCAGCATCGAGCAGCGCAACGGCGGGGGCGCACGGAATGTAGATCGGCGCGACGCCGCGGTTGGTCCACGTCAGTTCGAGTTGCGCGGCATCGCCCGATGCGCGGCGCGGCCAGGCGGCGCGCTGGAGATGGAAGTGATAGCCGATGCGGTTGCTGAGCCGGTTGATCAGTTCGCGATTCTCCTGCAGCATCTGCATCCCGGATTTTCCGCCGCGGCCGAGATCAACCCACGTGGGCTTGCCGTTCTCGACGCACTCTTCGAGCGTGAATCCCATTCCGTCCTTGTCCTTCTTGCCGTCCCACCAGCCGAGCTGCTTCATCATCGGATAATCGCCGAACAGTTCGAAGACGCCGGGCGCGATGCCGAAGCCGATGGCCGTTTCACTGCCGTCGCTGTTGCCGCAAATGCCGTCGCGGCGCGGGGCGATGTGCTTTTCGAGCACGGCCCAATCCATGACCGTCTTGAGCGGCCCGTAATGTCCGAGGTGCGAGTTTCGCGAAAGGCAAAGCTGCGTTTTCCTGAACGCATCGAGATGAATCTGCACATGCTCGCGGAATTTCTCCGGCGCGATGTCGGCCTTGCCGAACGGCGACATGTGGCACTCGCCCCAGTTGCCATAGGAGCGGATGTCATAGACCGCGATGCGCGGATCGCCATCGAACTTCGCGGCGAAGGCGCGGATGAACGCGGTGAACTTCGCGAGGAAAATCGGATCGTCAAACACCGGCGCGATCTTGTGGCCGGGCGTACCGGTGGTCGCGCGTTTCGGATCAAGGTTGATTTCGATCTTCTTCGCGCCCGCATCGAAAACCCATTTCGGCGTGACATAGCCGTTGGTGTCGTGCCCGTGGGTGTTCGCGCACATCACGCCGACGTTGCAGACCTTGCCGAGCGTTCCCCAGCTCGCGAGAAACTTTTCGACCTTCTCGAAATGGTATTCGCCTTCGTTCGGCTCCAGGTCCAGCCAGTTGAAACGGTTCACGCCCATGCCGGCATATTCGACCAGCTCCTTCGGCTGCCAGTCCGCGTTTCCCATCACCGACCAGCCCTTGCCGGGATTGAAAAGCACGTTCGTCGCCGCCGCCGGCTCGATCACGATGATCGCCGGCGGATCATCCGCGCGAAGCTGCGAAGACAGAACGAACGAGACCGCGATTGCAAAAATATATTTCATATGATTGCCAGTGATTCGCCGCGCAACTTCCAATCATTGGAAATTTGCGCGGCCGGATTTTCCAATGATTGGAAACTCTCCGGCGCGGGCCGAAGCTGATCGCAACTTGACCGCGTCGGGGCGGGAGAATTATCGTCGCGCGGTGAATCAGAGGCAGAAGACCGAGGTTTTCACAGGAAGCGACGAATGAAAAACTCCAATCAACACGGCGTTACGTTCCGCAAATTTTTCCGATCAGGCCGGGGTATTCGCGGCGCCAACTCGCGCATGGCGGCGGGACTGTTCTTCGCATTGTCCGCGTGCGCGATGGCGGTCGAATTTCCGCAGGGGATGTTGCTGCATTTCGATTTCGACGAGTCATCGGTCAGTTACATCGCAGACAGGACCGGCCGCGGCAACGACGGGCGCGGGACCGGTTGCACCTGGGCGTCGCCGGGCAGGCGCGGGGCCGCGTGCGAGTTTGCGGCGACCAACAGCAACATCACGGTGACGAACCGGCCGGCGCTGAATCTGAAACAGGCGGCGTTTACGGCGTGGTTCAAGACTTCGAAATCGGAGGCGTATGCCCGCTATATCTGCGAGAAGAATCCGGCAAATGGTTTTGCGCTGGGCGTCGCCGGCGATTCGACAACGCCGCAGGCCAAAGGGAAAGTTTTCTTCGCCGTCAACGGCCACACCTGCATCGGCGACAGCAACGTAACCGAGGGGGTGTGGCATCACGCGGCGGCGGTCTATGACGGCGAGAATCTGAAATTGTACGTTGACGGCCGGCTCCAGAATCAGACCGTGCCGCTGCGCGGCGAGATTTCCGCGAACACCAACGACCTGGTCATGGGCATGAACAAGTCCAGTCCCACGCCCCATGAAAAAGGAAATTCGTTCGGCGGTGCGCTGGACGAGGTCATGATCTTCAACCACGCCATCAGCGGCGACGAAGTTGCGGCCGTGATCGCATCGCTCAAACCGCGATTTTCGAAAAATGAAGTTCAGCGGCGCCTCATCGAACTCAAGGAGCTTCTGGACCGCGGGCTGATTCTCCAGGATTTCTATGACCGCAAGGTCAAGGAATGCCAGACGGATCAGTAGTGATCAGCGCGCATCTTCCGGGAAAGTTTCGGTGCCAATTCGGGTCCTTTCCCTGTCACCTTTCTATTGAACGCCGTAATTGACTGGCGGCATTTCATCATCCACGTCATGCCCTCGATTCGATGCGACGGGAGCTTTCGCGGACGAGGGTGAAGGACGATGACAAAGACTACAGGCAGTTCATTGAGCAAGTTTCAATAATGCCCCAACCAGCCTCCTCGATGTCAGGGCTTGCTCTTTTTGACCGCCGTCGTGGCCGCCGGCTTTGCAGGTGCCGATTTTGGCGGGGCTACGGTTACCGGCTTTGCAGGTTCTGATTTGGGCGGGACTGCGGGAGCCGGAGTTGCAGGTTTCACGGCGGGTTTCACGGGTTCGGCCTTGGGTGGTGGAGGAATTACCATTGCGAGCAATTCCTGCGCCGGCACCAGATGCCGCCAAAGAAATGCCTGCATACGGTCTTCGGCAGGCATAGCCTCACGAACAACTTTCTCGGTCTGATTCGTTGCAGTGCCGATGATCGTCAGCGGCACCGGATTTGTGGTTTCGAGGAAGTTGGCCTTGATGGTGACATAGGTCGAGGCCTGGGTTCCGATCATGGTGACAGGAGGCATCTCGAAGCCGGGAGGCGGGTCTTTGAGTGTGATTTTGATGGGACCGGTGTAGCCGTCTTTGCGGATGATATAGATCTTGGGATTCGCGGGGGAGTTGCTGCGGATGATCATGTACGAGGGGACAACGCGCAGGGCGAAGTCAATTTGCGGGGCGCTGACGCGAAGACGATAGGCGTATTCTTCGCCGCCGTTGTGCTCGGTGTCGGAAATATGAACGTAATAGGTTCCGTTCGATGGCAGCGTGGCGCGCATGTAGGAATCGGCGTGATGCGTGTTGAGTCCCGTCGCGAGGTCTTCGTTGTCGTCGTTGATCGCGAGACATTGATCGTTTGCGTCGGTGAGTTTCACGACAGAATCCAGCGGGGAATCGAGGCGGCGCGCGGACACTTCGGCAACGACCTGATCGCCGGCGTGCCCTTCGAATTTGAAGATGTCCACATCGCCGGGTTTGTCCATGCGTCCGTTGATGATGACGGGAAGTTTGACACTCTGGGCTTTTTTAGCGGTGTTGTTCGGCTCTTCTTCCGTGATTTCCGGCAGCGAGTCGAAAGCAAACGGAGCGCGATTGGAAAAGTAGCCGCCCTTGCCGCGCGTGCTGACCGTATAGACGCCGGGCGCGGCGTCCTTCGGAGGCGGCGCGGCGTGCGTTTCGGTCAGATTGATGCCTTTGATCGCGATGTCCGGCGTCGTACCGGCGGGCGCGCCGATCGGGAAAATGCTGGTGATGAACGGCTGTTCGCCGATGGATACGCGATAGACAAAATCTTCGCGGCCGCGGTAGATCGAGTCATAGATCGCAAACATGTATTCGCCATCTTCCGGCACCTCGTAGAACACCACCGGATCGGGCTTGAAACGAAAATCATCATCGTAGGCAACTTCATTTCCTTTGGAATCCCACAGCGCGATGACGGCCTGAAACCATCCTGGAACCGCGTCAGCCATGTACGGAATAAGTTCGCGCGCCTGGGCGCTGAGCACGAGATGCTCTCCTTTGCGCGCGAAGAAACGATAGCGGTCAACGGTGCCGGAGGTGATCTGGCCGTTGACGGTGGCGGGCAATTGGATTTTGACAACGTCGTCGTCGAGATCGCTGGGCAGGGCCGACGGCCCTTGCGCATTCATCATCATGGACATCATCTCATCGACCGGCGGCGCATTTGTGCCGCGGACTTTCCGTCGCAGGCTTGCCGATTCCTTGCCGAGCGTGATGAGACGACTGGGCGGGACGGCCGGCCCGGCATATTCCGGAAATTCGCCGAGCATGAAAACCATCGGATTTGAAAGCGTTGTTTTCGTGCCCACGCGGATCTCTCGCTTTCCGGGCGGCACGTTGGAAGCGATCGTGATCTCGGCGATGACAAGGTTTGCGATGGACGCACTCGCGGGCGTTTCGACGTTGTCGCGAAGAAGTTTTTCGATGCGCGCGATGAGGTTTGTGTATTTCGGATCGACCGGTTGTTTGTTCGGAGGATTCCTCAGTTCGCGCAGTTGCTCGTTGATAAGCGCGGTCTCCTGATTGTTCATCCGCTTGTTGTATTCGACGAGCCGCGCCGTCACGCCTTTGCCGGAGACGAAGATGTTGCTGATGCCTTCAAAGCCCTGCCCTCCGAGCAGGACCTGGAACGTTGTGCCGATTTGTCCGCCGGCGGGATAGACATAGCCGATGTAGGCTTGGCCCCGCGCCACCGACACGGCGGCAAGCAGGACGGTGAACGCGAGAATCATTCGCCGCGAAATTCTATTCATGTGACCGGTCATTCCCGATGCTTAATACTTGATGCTGGTTGCTGGATTTCCTGATTTCAAATTTCAGATTGCAGATTTCAAATCACAATCATTCCGATTTCCGACCTCTGACTTACGACTTCCGCCCTCCGACTTTCCAATCATTGGAAATCACGGCGGCGTGTTTTTCCAATGATTGGAAATTGCGAATCATCCCATGATCTCCGTCAGGCGTGTCGTGAATTTTGCGCCGGGTTCGTTCGGGGACAAAACGTGGGCGTCGAAGCCCATCGGGTGCGGGAGTTTCGCATCGGCGTCAATGCCGGCCAGTTCGTAGATGCTGCCGAGCAGATCAATCGGATAGACGGGGCGGGTCTTGGGTTCCTCGCCCTTTTCCGTTGATTCTCCGACGATGCATCCGCCTTTGAATCCGCCGCCGGCGACGACGACGGAAAAGACGTTTCCGTAGTGGTTGCGTCCGCCATTCCACGGCGGCTGCCAGTCAACCTTCGGCGAGCGGCCGAATTCGCCGCTGCACCAGACGATCGTGCTATCGAGCAGGCCGCGCGCTGACAAATCCTGGAACAGCGCGGCCAAACCCTGGTCGAGCTGCGGCGCCTGCTTGCGCATCGTCGCGAAATGATTCGAGTGCGTGTCCCATCCGCCGGGATAGTTGATCGTGACGTACGGCACGCCGGCTTCGATCATCCGGCGCGCGGCGAGGCAGTCCTGGCCGAAGGTGTGGCGGCCGTAGCGGTCGCGCAGCTTCGCGTCTTCTTTCGAGAGATCGAAAACCTCGCGGCCCTTGCCGAGAATCAAACTGTACGCCTGCTCCTCGGCCTCCTTCGAAAGCGCGATCTGCTGGTTGCCCTGCATCGAGGCGCTCATCGTGTTGACCTTGCCGAGCAGCTCGCGGCGTGCTTCCTGCCGCGCGTCGGTGATGCCGCGCCCGACGACGCCTTCGACATCGAATTTCAGGCCGTTTGGATCGCCGCCAGTGGCGAACGGCTTGTATTTCGGGCCGAGGAAGCCGGCCTCGGAGAAGCGTCCCTGCGGCTGCGTCAGCACGACGTACGGCGGGATCACGCCCTTGTAGCCGGCGTTGTAGCCTTTGAACATCGCGAAGACCGCGCCGATGCTCGGATACGCGAGACGCTCGCCGGGCATGTGGCCGGTCTGCATCAGATACGCCGCCGTTTCATGGCCGTTGTTGTGATGCGTCATGCTGCGGATGATCGAGAACTTGTCCGCACATTTTGCCATTTCCGGAAAGAGCTCACTCAGCAAAATGCCCGGCACGTTCGATTTGATCGTGCCCGCAAACTGGCCGGTGTAATCGTAGCCCGCATCCGGTTTGGGATCCCATGTGTCGCTGTGCGACATGCCACCCCAGAGGAAAACCTGGATGACAGATTTTGCCTTCGCCTTGAGGGCCTTCGCCGGCGGCGTTTCGACGGCCGACGAGAGCAGCGATTTGTTTGCGAGCATCAAACCGGCTGCGCCGGCGATGCCGCGGCCCAGAGCTTCGCGCCGCGAAATGCGCGCGCCAAGCAATGAGGCCGTGATCATTTCCGAATTCATCTTGTTGTTCATGACTTCATCTCCACATGTGCTTTCAAATCCGAAGTGCGAAACACGACTTTATCGAATCAATGTTTCAGCCGAAACTCATCCGTGTTCATCAGCGCCCACGCCAGATCGAGCCACGCCTCGCGTCCTTTCGCCACGCCGCCCTTGGCGTAGGCTTCGGCATTCTTCGCCTCGTCGTCCGATGGCAGGCGCGAGAGGATCGTCAGGTACAAATCTTCCGCGATGTCGTGCGGCTTCCGCGTCGGAGCCATCATCGCCTTGAGTCCCGCGCTTTCCTCTATCTTACGCTGAATCTGGATCGAGTTTAACAGATACATCCGCTGCGGCGCGCTGGGCCGGTTGATGCGCTCATTCTCCATGCCCGTCGCGCGCGCGGGCCGGCCAAATAATTCGAGGAACGAACTGGTGATGCTGCCGTCCGGCAGCGCGATCGCCGGCTTGTTTTCGGGAATGAACGTGAACGGCTCGGGAATCGCGCTGGTATACAGTTCCGTCGAGCCGGTGATCTTGTCAATCGCGTCAATCAGCACTTCCGCGTCCAGTTGGCGCAGTGGATAGAATGCGAAATTCGCAGCCGCTTCAGGCTTGAACGACGCCGGGGTCACCGAAGAAAGCTGGTACGCACGCGACGTGAGAATCAGCCGAAAGATATGCTTCATGTCGTAATGCGACGAAACAAACTCCTTCTGCAAAAATTCCAGCAGATCCGGATTCACTGGCGGATTGTCCGGACGGATGTCGTCCGGCTCGTGAATGATCCCCCGCCCCATCAACCATGACCACTGGCGGTTCACAATATTTTTGACGAACCACGGATTCTTCGGCGTGATCAGCCAGTCGGCAAAAATTTCCCGCGGATCGCGATCCCCCGTCAGGTTGATCTTTTTTCCGTCTGGAAACTCCGCCATCAGCGGCCCCGTTCGGACCGGCTTGATTGGCTGCGACACTTGCGCGGCCGCGTTTGTCGGAGCCTTCGGCAGCGAATTGGTCAGCTTCGCGAGCGTTTCCCTTGCAGCCGTCAGTGCCACCGGGTTTGTTGTCGCCGCCTTCACCGCCGCCAGCGCGTTCGAAAGCACGGTCGCTTGGACAGCCGCGTTGCTCGCGGCTTGCGCCGCGGCTTTCGCGATCGCATCGTTGAGTTCCTTGTCGGGATCCCAAAATACAACCTCCTCTTTCCATTCGCGCGTCGGCTTGTAGCTGACCTGCGAAAAGAATGCCGTCAGCCCTGCCATTTTGTTCGTCGGCCACGAATCCGTGCGCGTGCCCATGAACGTCAGTGCCACCGTCGTCGCGATACCCTCCGGCGTTTTGTTCTGCATCGCGCGATAAAAGTTCACCGGCCCGACGCGGAAATTGCTGCCGTTGGCCGTGAGCATCTCGCGGACGAACTGGTCGTACGGCTTGTTGTCGCGGACCGACGTCCGTATCCAGTGATGATACGCCTGCGCCGCATTCGGCCAGAGATTCACGGGAAATTCCGCCTTCACCCGCAGCAGATCGCTCCACTTCATCGCCCAGCAATCGGCGTATTCCTCGCGCGCCAGCAACCGGTCAATCAGCGCCTCACGCTTCTTCGGGTCCTGGTCCTTGATGAACTCGCGCACCTCGGCAGCCGTCGGCAGCGTCCCGATCACGTCGAGAAACGCGCGCCGCACGAACACCGCGTCCGAGCACGGCGCCGGCTGGATGCCCAGCTTCGACAATTTCTTGAAAACCATCCTGTCAATTTTGGTCTCCGGCGTCGTCCACGCTGCGCTCTCGAAAATATTCGTGGCCGGCGTCGCCGCGAAGCTGCTCGCGGCCAGCAAACAAAGGGCGGCTACAATCCAAAATGCCTTCACGCTGGGAGTCACGAAGGCATGTCCCGTCGAATCTGCCCGACGAAGCGATTTCATGGTTGCGAGAATATTCCTGTCTGAAAGTGAACGCAATACCGCTGCCGGCTGCGACCGTGGCTGGGAGCATATCGCCCTCTTCACGCCGTCACCGACTGAACAAAAGACCAAGTTCTCATATTGTCCCTCGTTATTTCTTCGCCATTCGGGCGAACTTCTCGCGAACGATTTTCGCCCGTGCGTGGCGACGATCCCGTGCCGGTTTGACCACCAGATGCGGCGGAATCAAATTGCTGAACTTCTTGGGAATCGGACGCGGAAACTTTGCGGGGTTGTTTTTGTTTTCATCTCCGCCGGATGGCGGAGTTCGAATTCAAATTCCAGCTTCTATTTTCTGCGGGACGTTCGTGGATTCCAATCATTGGAAAACTGCCGGACCAAATTTTCCAATCATTGGAAAATTAGGAGCTGACTTCGCGATCCGCGCAGAATATGCCGTGAGTTTCGCGGAACGTTTGTCATCAATTGTGCAATGGAGCTGAACATGAAATCGAATTTGATCGCCGGGCGGCTTGCCCTGCTTGTTTTTTCGACGGGGCTTTTGTGCGCCAGCGCGCGCGCGCAGGAGTTGAAAGTTCGCGCGGACCGTGCGGACGCGAAATATGAGCCCGGGCAGACGGCGAAGTTCCGCGTCGAGCTTTCCGGCGGCAGCGCGGACGCTGCGACGAGTGTGCGTTATGTGCTGAAAAGATGCGGCCTCACGGAAATGGGCAAGGGAACCGTCACGCTTGCGGGCGGCTCCGGAACTTTCGAGGCATCGCTCAACGAACCGGGGACAATCCTCGCCGAAGTGAAGGCGAAGGTTGCGGGAAAAGATTTGCGCGGCCTCGCCGGCGCTGCGTTTTCCATCGAAGGCATCAAACGCTCGGCACCGCGACCGGATGACTTCGACGAATTCTGGGCGGGCAAGATCAAGGAGCTGAATTCCGCTCCGATCAACCCGGTTGTCGAAACGGGCGATTCGGGCAAGGCGGACGTGACATATTCGAAGATCACGATGGACGGTTTTCGGAATTCGAAAATCCACGGCCAGCTTGCGCGCCCGAAGCGCGATGGAAAATTTCCGGCGATGCTCGTTGTGCAGTGGGCCGGCGTCTACGCGCTCGACAAGGGCTGGGCGGTCTGGCCGGCGGGCGAAGGTTTTCTGGTTCTGAACATCGAGGCGCACGATCTGCCGATTGATGAGAAGCCGGAGTTCTACAAAGCGCAGAATGACGGCCCGCTGAAAAATTACACGGCCATCGGAAAGGACGACCGCGAGAAAGATTATTTCCTGCGCATGTATCTCTCCGCCTATCGCGCCGCCGATTATCTAACGCAGCGGCCGGACTGGGACGGGAAAAATCTCGTCGTGACCGGAACAAGCCAGGGCGGGCTGCAAACGCTGATGATGGCCGGGCTGCACCCGAGAGTCACCGCGGCGATGGCGAATGTTCCCGCGGGCTGCGATCAGTCCGGGATTCTCGTGGGCCGCGCGTGCGGCTGGCCCGCGCTGGCACAATGGCTCAAGGGCGACGAGCAGAAAAAAGCTCTCGATGTCTCGCGCTATTTCGACTGCATGAATTTTGCGCCGAACATCAAATGCCCGCTGCTGGTGAGTTGCGGGATGATTGACGAAACCTGCCCGCCCGCCGGCGTGATCGCGACCGTGAACCAGACGCAAGGCCCGCGCGAAATCGTCGTACTTCCGCTGAGCGACCACCACGGAAAAAACAACGCGCAAAAAACGATGTATGACCGGATGACCGCGTGGCGCCTGGCGATTTTGAAGGGCCAGCCGCTGCCGCCGAAATAGATTTTGCGCAAGAACAATTCGAGAGACTAACCACCATGAGTCCCATCTTTCTTCTGCCACTTCTCGCACTTGCCGCGCTTCCGCCCGACGTGCGCGTCGAACATGACATCGCATATCTCGGCACCAATCGCGCTGAAAAGGCGGACCTTTATCTGCCCGCGAAAACGCCCGCGGGCGGAAAGATCCCGGCGGTCGTGGTCATCCACGGCGGCGGCTGGACCGGGGGCGACAAGGCTTCGGGCCGCGAGTTGAACATCTGCGGAACGCTCGCTTCGCACGGCTACGCGGCACTGAGCATCAACTACCTTCTCGGCAAGAAAGGCAGCGATTCGCCCTGGCCGCAGAATATTTACGATTGCAAAACCGCGGTGCGCTGGCTGCGCGTCAATGCAGGCCGCTACGGGATTGACGCGGCGCACATCGGCGCGATCGGCGGTTCGGCGGGCGGTCATCTTGCCACGATGCTCTGCGTGACGCAGCCGGCCGACGGACTTGATCCGAAGGAACCGTTTGGCGATGTGCCCGCGAACGTGAGCTGCGTCGTGGACCTGTACGGCCCGATCCAGATGAGGACCGGTCCGATTGACAGCCACAGCGATATGAAAACCTCGCCGCTGACCTATCTCGACAAAAACGATCCGCCGGTGATGATCATGCACGGCACCGCCGACAAGATTGTGGACATCGAACGATCCCGTGAACTGGATGCCGAGATGACGAAGGCGGGCGTCGAGCACGAACTGGTCATCATTGAAGGCGCGCCGCACACCTTCGATCTCCAGCCCAAGCAGCGCGATCTCCGTCCGCAGGTCCTCGAATTTTTCGACAAGCACCTGAAGCCGTAGGAACCGCCGGCACAAAGTGGCCGCCGTGGTTGAGGAAGATTTCCAATCATTGGAAATTTGCGCGGCGCTTTTTTCCAATGATTGGAAATTGCGTTGCGCGTGCTTGCGGTCGCGCCCTTCACTACCCAAATCGTGGCGCGGCGGGCTGGTTTCGGCGACGGCTCGTGTTTCTTCGTCGGGGCGTCGCAACGAGATGAATTAGATGAGCGTATTGAAGCGGCACGCTTGACTGATATGACTTGATGTTCATTATACGAGAATGAGGGTGATGCTTTCCATCGGGTGACGAAATGGGTGACTCGAATCCGAATCCGCCGCCAAAGAAGTCCGAGCGTTCCTATGCCACGCTGGCGACAGTTACGCCGCTGATATACCATTCTTTTAAGGCTGGCGACGTGATTCTGGGGCGCTACACCGTGGGGGGAGAGCTGGGACGCGGCGGCATGGGCGTGGTTTATCGTTGTCACGATCAGGTTGGTGACATTGATGTGGCGCTCAAGGCGCTGCCGCCTGAGATTTCGCACAACGAGTATGAGATGGAATCCATCCGCGAGAACTTCAAGCTCGTCTCCGGACTCGTTCATCAAAACATCGCGCAGATCCGAACGCTCGAGCGCGAGCCGGCCTCGGGCGACTATTATCTGGTGATGGAGTGCGTCGTGGGCGAGGACCTTCGCAAGTGGGCCAGGGGCGGTGCCGGCGGCAAACGCAGCCTCGGCGAGTTGCTGCCGTTGTTTCACCAGATTGCCGCGGCGCTCGACTTCGCAGATACCCTGAGAATCGTCCATCGCGACGTCAAGCCGTCGAACATCATGGTCACCGCCGGCGGCGTGGCCAAAGTGCTCGATTTCGGCATCGCCGCACAAATCCAGTCGGGCATGAGTCGCGCGAGTCGCGTGCTCCACAGCGTCAGCGGGACGGCGCCCTACATGGCCCCGGAACAGTGGGAAGGGAAGTATCAAGACGGCAAGTCCGATCAATATTCGCTTGCTGTTGTCGTCTATGAGTTGCTGGCCGGACGGCTCCCGTTCGAAGGCATGGATAGCACGGTGTTGCACAGCGCGGTTCTTCACTCCACGCCACAGCGCCCGGAAGGAATGTCCCGCGCCATCTGGGCGGCGCTCTCTCGCGGTCTTGCAAAGAAACGCGACCATCGTTTCAATACCTGCACCGAATTCATCAATGCCCTCGACACGACGGCTTCAGCGCGATTTCTCGCGACATCGCATGTTCCTCCGTCGCGACGAAAGGCGCGCAGTGTACGGTTCGCCGTTGCCGCAGTCATCGCCGCTGCGGCCATCGCCGGAGTGTGGTGGAAAGTCGTGAAGCCGATGCTGGCGGAATCGGAACACCAGCATGCCGCCCGCATACAACAGGCGAAAATGGACATGGAGCGGCAGGAAATGATCGCCGCGCTAACTTCCGAGATTGAGAACTTGCTTCAGCATGATGACCTTAAAACAGCCTGCGAAAAAATTGCCGAGCTTGAGAAAGTCGGCACCGCTGAGAATGTGGCGAAGGACTTGCGCTTTCGTTGTGAATCCAAAGCCGGGGAGCACGACATCATCAAGCGCTATGCCGAAACATCGCTGGTGTACGAAAAGACCCGTAAAATTGATGGCGGCCAGACCATCGGAAAAAAGATTGATGAGATGGAAATCGCATGGCGCGAAGCGGAGGGGGCCAGAACACAAAAGAGTTGGGGCTTGGCCGTCAAATCCTTCGACAGGGTGAAAATCCTCGCCGCCGACATTCAGAAGATGGACAAGGATCGCACGGCGGCGCTCGTGGCACGCGGTTCATCCGACAATGTCAGAAGTCAGGCTGAACGGGTGAATGCTGCCGTGGCAGCCACTCACCTCTGGTCTCGAGCCGTCCAATTGAACGATCAGGCAAATAAAGCATATGAGGCGGCCGACTTTGCCCAAGCCTCGACTTGCTGGGAAAATTCCGCCAAAGATTTCCAATCCTCGGAAGTCCAGGCCAAAACACAGCAAGGCTTCGACAAACCACCGACGAATCATTCCGCCACACTCGCTGCGACAGACACGCCACCCGTGAACAAGTCTGGCAGTGCGCACGAAAATACAGCCGGAATGGGCATTAGACCTGCCGGCTTCCCGGGGCCTGCCGAGACTCAGGATGTGCATACGCGAATTTTGCGGGACGAGCCGAAGAAAGATCCGCCCCCAAGCCTCAAGATCGTCGCAGAAGCAGCCGGTCGCGCCGTCGAGGCGACGGTTTGGGACGGAAAGAAAAATTGGCCGACACCCGCCACGTTGGAACTTGAGATGAATGGGTCGTGTGCTTTCAGCGTCACGTATGCCGGCGGCAACAAGCGTTGGAAACCTGCGACGATTTCAATGAGGGCGGACTGGCACGGGATGCAAACAAACCATGTGATTCTGGAAGAGCAGAAGTTTCCCGACTTCGGATTTGCGTGGGATAATTCGCTGGAAATGAAATTTATTCCCGTGAACGGCCTCAGCAACGTGCTCTTTGGTATCTGGGATGTGCGCGTGAAGGATCATCGCGCATTCGCAGATGCAACGGGAAGTCAATGGGAGAAACCACCATTTTCGCAAACCGATAATGATCCGGCCGTGATGGTGAGTTGGGATGATGCCAAGGCCTTCTGCGAATGGATAACAAAGAAAGAACACAACGAAGGGAAGCTCGACAGGAATCAACTCTATCGCCTTCCCACGGATGCAGAATGGAGCGTCGCCGTCGGTTTGCCGACCGAGAGCGGAAGCTCTCCGAAAGATAAAAACGGAAGGATTACAGGCGTTTATCCGTGGGGTGCGCAGTGGCCACCTTCGGAAGGCGCAGGGAATTACGCGGGTTCGCTGAGCGTGGACAAGTTTGAAAAAACATCACCAGTCGGGTCTTTTGCCGCAAACCGGCACGGCTTGTTTGATATGGGCGGAAACGTGTGGCAATGGTGCGAAGACAAATATGACGACTTTAATGCATGGCGGGTATTGCGCGGTGGATCGTGGCACTATGATGATTCGCAAGATCTGTTATCATCCGGTCGCGATCACAATTTCCCCGTCTGTCGCAGCGGCTACATCGGATATCGAGTTGTTCTGTCAACCTCTCCATAGGTTGCAGTCGCGGGGTGAGCCGCGCTGATAGGATGCAAGAAAACCGCCGGCTGCATGCGCAACCGGCGGTTGAATCAATTAAACGCGTCGATTCGCGTCATTTTTTCATCTTGGTCCACTTCGCGCCCTTCGCAGAACTTTCGACGACGGTTTCGATGAAGGCCATTCCGGTGATGCCTTCGGCGACGCCGGGGAAGTCGAGTTCGAGTTCCGTGGGCTTGCGGCCGTCAATCTTCGCGCGAATCGTGTCGCTGAAGTTGCAATAGTTGTTCGCGAACGCTTCGAGGAACGCCTCGGGATGTCCCGACGGAATGCGCGTGGCGCGGCCGGCGGCAGCGCTCTTCGCGCTGACGTAACCGTTGCCGCGACGCCAGACCTGCACGGGACCGTCAATGACTTTCACGTACAGATAATTCGGGTGCTCCTGATGCCATTCGAGCGCCTTGTTCTCGCCATAGACCCAGATCGCGAGACCGTTTTCTTCGCCGATGGAAACCTGGCTGGCGTGAAGAATTCCTTTTGCGCCTTTGCTCCAGCGGACGAGAACGTTTCCGTCGTCGTCGAGGCGGCGGCCTTCGATGAAGGTCGTCAGGTCGGCGCAGACTTCTTCGATCTCAAGCCCGGTGATGTAGTGGGCCATGTTTTCCGCGTGCGTGCCGATGTCGCCCATGCAGCCGGCGGCGCCGCTCTGCTTCGGGTCGGTGCGCCACGAGGCCTGCTGCTGTCCCTGTTTCTCAATCGGGCGGACGAGCCAGCCCTGCGGATATTGCACGACGATCTTGTAGATTTTTCCGAGGTCGCCCTGGCGGACCATGTCGCGCGCGAGTTTGGCCATCGGATAGCCGGGATAGTTGTGCATCAGTCCGAAAACTTTTCCGGACTTCTCAACGATCTTCTTCAGATCTTTCGCTTCCTTCAGCGACATCGTCATGGGTTTTTCGCACATGACATTGAAGCCGGCTTTCAGGAACGCGGCGGCGATCGGATAATGCCAGTTGTTCGGCGTGCAGACGGAGACGAAGTCAATCTTGTCTTCGCGCTTCGATTCCGCCGCGATCATCTGTTCGAAATTGTCGTACGCACGCGCCGGGTCAATGCAAAGCAACTTGCCCTGCTCGTGGCTCAATTTCGGATCAATGTGAAACGCGCCGGCGACAATTTCGATGCCGCCATCCATGCGCGCCGCTTTGCGGTGGACTTCGCCGATGAAAGCGCCGGGACCGCCGCCAACCATGCCCATTCTCAATTTACGGTTCATTTTTTCTCCTCAGTTTTCAGATTAGAGATTTGAAATTTCAGATCCCGATTATTGGTTCTTTTTGTCGAACGCTGCGTCGAACGCGACGGCGCTCTTGCCGAAATCCAGTTTCTTGCAGAATGCGCAGGCTTCGGTTCCGCCTTGGATGCGGTCCATGCGGATGTCTTCCCATTCGACGGAAAGCGGGCCGGTGTAGCCGACGTCGTTCAACGCGACGATGATTTCTTCGAAGTTGATGTCACCGCGACCGGGCGAGCGGAAATCCCAATAGCGACGGGCGTCGCCGAAATCCGTGTGACCGCCGAATACGCCGACTTCGCCGTTGCCGTGGCCCCACCACGCGTCCTTGACGTGCATGTGGAAAATACGCGCGCCGAAGGTGCGGATGAATTTCACATAGTCAACATGCTGGTAGCCGAAGTGCGACGGATCATAATTGAATCCAAATCGCTTGTGGCCCTTGACCGCTTCGACCGCGCGCGCGGCGGAGGCGATGTCGAACGCGATTTCTGTCGGATGAACTTCGAGGCCGAAGTTGACATTCTGTTTCTCGAATTCATTCAAGATCGGAAGAAAGCGTTTCGCGAAATCGGCGAAGCCCTTGTCGTAATACGCCTGGTTGGTGGGAGGAAATGCGTAGATCGAATGCCAGATGCTCGAACCGGTGAACCCGTTGACCTGCGCAGCGGCTTTCTTGTCGCCGCCCGGTTTTGCGTTGAAGAAATTACGCGCGGCCTTCGCGGAGAGCTTCATTTTTTCCGCGGCGCGCTGGCGGACGCCTTCGGGATTGCCATCGCCCCAGACATCCGGCGGAAGAATGCACTGATGACGCTCGTCAATGTTGTCACAGACCGCCTGGCCGACGAGATGGTTCGAAATCGCAAAACAGGTCAGCCCGTTTTTCGTGAGAAGCTGCCAGAGATCCTTGCAATATTTCTCGCTCTTCGCGGCTTCATCGATATTGAAGTGATCGCCCCAGCAGGCTAGTTCGAGGCCGTCGTAGCCCATTTTTTTCGCCAACGGCGCGAGGTCCTTGATCGAGAGGTCGGCCCACTGGCCGGTAAACAACGTAACAGCTCTAGGCATGATTCAATCTCCGTTTTTTTGTTGAACAGTTTCCCGCCGCGTCACGCGGCGGCTTTCGAGTTGCGAACACTACCGAACCGTTCCGCGCAAGCCAACAGATATGTTCTTCCAATCACTGGAAATTTTCGCAGCCACATTTTTCCATGATTGGAAATTCCGGGCCGGCAAACTTCCAATGATTGGAAGATGCGAAAAAGAAAATGAAACCTGACGCCGATCTCTGCGAGCTGTTCGGACGCAATATTTCAACATCGTTTCGTACGCCGGCAATTTCGCGACGGTCGGGATGGCATTCGCCTGGGTTGCAGGCTGGTGAGGGCGTGATATTCTGCGTGGCAAACGGAGGAGTCGTCATGAGAATTCTTTCAGGTCTTTTGCTGGTGTGGTTGTGCGCGACTTGCCGCGCGGCAGACGCGGGCGCGGTCACGGTGGAAACGCTTGCGTACCGGGTCGCGGAGGAAGGCAGCGGCGCGGAGCAGGGTTCGATGAGTTCGGAAATCCGCCGCGAGCCGGGCCGGGTTCATGTGACCGAGGACCGGAAGCAGAAGGGGTCGCCACAAAAGTTCGACGTCACCTTCGACGCGGCGACGCTTCAACCGGTGTCATGGACGCGCATCACCGGCGAAGGCGATGCGGCGACGCGGACGGAGGTGCGGGTGGCGGACGGCAAGATCGAAAGCAAAACCTATGCGGGGGAGACGCTGAAGAATTCGGCGTCGGTTGCGATGCCGGCGTCTCCGTTTTGCATCGCGCCGATGTTCAAGTTTTCGCTGGCGCAGATGCTGGACAAGAATTCGCTCCCGTCGGCGCTGCACAATGTGAACGTCACTTCGGACGGTTCGCTGAAAGTTGCCGACGGCAAGGTGGAGGACCTCGGCAAGGAATCGGTGACGACGCCTGCCGGCAAATTTGAGTGCCGGCATCTGCGCGTGACGGCGAAGTCGGCGATGATTTCCGCGCTGATGCCGCCGCTGGAGATGTACCTGGCCGCGGACGGAACGCATCCGATGGTGAAGCTGGTCATGGCGCCATCGCGAATGAGCGCGAACATCGTCACCGAATTGCAGGCTTACAAAGTCGAGCAAGTGCCGGCGAAGTGACGGGCTGTTTTCCGACGTCCGTCCTCTAATCAGCCATCGGCTTGTTCTTTTTCTTCGACGCCGGAACCGCCGGCAGATCCTTGCTGGCCTCGGCCTTGAATTCTTCCATGTGCTGCGTCCACTGCTTTTCGAGTTCGCCGACCTTCGCCGGATTCTCCTTGGCGAGATCGTGCATTTCGGAACGGTCGCGCGAGAGATCGTAAAGCTCCCACGGCTTTGCGTGATCGGCGACGAGCTTCCAGTCACCGGCGCGGATCGCGCGGTTGCCGTCGTGATACCACCAGAAATAATCGTGCGCGACGGTGCCGTCTTTTTCAAAAGCGGGAACGAGGCTCTTGCCGGGCCGCGCGGGAACGGGCTTGCCATCGAAACTGTCCGGCATTTTTCCGCCCGCGAGATCGAGAATCGTCGGCGCGAGATCGGTCACATGGCCGGCATTCCGGCGAAATTCACCGCGCGCGGAAATTCCCTGCGGCCACTCGACGATGAGCGGCGTCGTGATGCCGCCTTCGTGAACCCATGATTTATGCAGGCGGAACGGCGTGTTGGCCGCGCTCGACCAGCCGGGGCCGATGGAAAGAAAAGTTCCGGCGGAACCGGGCGCTTTCGTCTTGTCGTGTTTGTCGCCGCGGATGATTTGTTCGGCGCTCGCGCCGTTGTCGGACAGGAAGAAAATGGCCGTGTTGGAATAGGCGTTCATCTTTTTGATTTCATCCAGCACGCGGCCGATCTCGGTGTCCATGCGATGAACCATCGCGGCGTGGATGGACATTTTGACGGGCTGAAATTTCTTTTGCTCGTCGTTCAGCGAATTCCACGGCACGGCGCGGCCGCACTCGCCGGGGCCGATGGCTTCCTTGAGCTTGTCCTCACCGAGATTCCACGACGGCCAGACATCCGGCTGCATCGGCGGCAGCGCGCAATCGAGCAGGCCCATCTTCACGATCCGATCGTGCCGCGCCGCGCGCATCACGTCCCAACCGGCGGTGTAGGTGTCCTTGAAAAGCGCGATGTCCTCGGCTGGCGCGTGCAGCGGAAAATGCGGCGTGATGAAAGCCAGGTACAAAAAGAACGGAGCCTGCGAAAAATTCTTCGCGTGATCCTGCAACATTTCGATCGCGTGCTGCGCGGTGGCGGTCGCCGAAAAATATCCGCTGTCCGGTTCGACCGGCGGCAGCGGCTTGTCGTCGAGCGTATGTTCGCGCGGATTGAAATGGCGGTTGTGATCGTTGATCGAATACGAATGATCGAAGCCGCCGGCGAGCACCGGGCCGTCCACGTGCCACTTGCCGGAATGATACGTCCGGTAGCCTAGCGGGCGCAGCATTTCGGGCAGCAGCCGCGCCCACGACGGCCGCACGCCGTTGTTGCCGGTTTGCCGTTCGATGCCGGGTACGGTGTCGCGACGAACCTGCTGCGCGTAGTATCCGGTGAGGATGCACGCGCGTGACGGCCAGCAACGCGCCGTGTTGTGAAAATCCGTGAACCGCAAACCGCCCGCGGCCAGCGCGTCAATGTTCGGCGTCGCGATTTCGCCGCCGTAGCAACCCGGATCGGAAAAGCCCATGTCGTCAGCGAGGATGATCACGACATTCGGCCGCTGCGTTTTTTCCGCAGCAAGCAAGTTGCTGTCGCAGACGGCGAGAACACAAACGACGACGAACGCCAAAAGACCGGCAAAACTTTTCATGCGCGAAGTGTGCGGATTTTCCCAATGATTGGAAGTCTGCGCTTTCGTAATTTCCAATGATTGGAAGTTGCGATTCGAGTGCCATCGCGCGGCGCAGGATTTCGTATTAACGGCGCGCGCGACTTGTCGCCGGAAGTCGGGCGTGGTTCACTGCGGCCCGTGCAATCCGGGCCGAAAAATCTCGATGAGTTTGTGCTGCTGCCGCAGCCGCGAAAAATTGTTCGCGGCTGCGGTTGCTGCGGCGCGGACGAGCTGCGGACACTGCGCGATGGCTCGCTGCCGGCTCAAAGTTACAGGCTCGCGATCCGGCCGGACGGCATCGAAATGGCCGCGGCCGACGACGCGGGCGCGCACTACGCGGCGATGACGCTGCGGCAACTGCGGCGCGTTTGCGACGGTCCCCTGCCCTGCGGAACGATCGAGGACTGGCCGGATTTTCCGGTGCGCGGAATCATGCTCGACATCAGCCGCTGCAAGGTTCCGAAGATGGAGACGCTGTTCAGGCTCGTTGACGAATTTTCGGAATGGAAAATCAACCGGCTCGAACTTTATACCGAGCACACTTTTTCTTATCGGAATCACCGCGAAGTCTGGCAGCACGCGGACCCGATGACGGCGGAGCAGATCCGCGAGTTGGATAATTTTTGCCGCGCGCGATTCGTCGAGCTGGTGCCGAACCAAAATTGCTTCGGCCACCTCGCGCGATGGCTCACACACCCGCGATATCGCGATCTCGCGGAAACGCCGAACGGGCACACGGCGTGGGGCGAGTTCAGAAATTATCCGTGCAGCCTGAATCCACTCGATCCGCGAAGCATCGAACTTGTCGCCGAAATGCTCTCCGAATTGTTGCCGAATTTTTCGAGCCGCAACGTGAACGTCGGCTGCGATGAAACCGTGGACCTCGGCCAGGGCCGCAGCAAATCCGAATGCGAGCGGATCGGAAAGGGCCGCGTTTATCTGGATTTTCTGCTCAAGATTTATGAACTGACAAAACGCCAGGGGCGGACGATGCATTTCTGGGGCGACATCATTTTGCATCACCCTGAATTGATTTCCGAACTTCCGCGCGATGCCGTCGCGCTGGTCTGGGGCTACGAGGCGGCTCATCCGTTCGACAAGGAATGCGCTGCGTTCGCGAAATCTGGCCTTCCCTTTTTTGTCTGTCCCGGAACGTCGTCTTGGAATTCGCTCGTCGGTCGAACCGCGAACATGCTTGGCAACATTCGGAACGCCGCTGAAAACGGAATCAAATTTTCCGCACGAGGATTTATTACCACCGACTGGGGCGACAACGGCCACTGGCAAACTTTGCCGTTCAGTTATCCGGGTTTCGCCACCGGCGCAGCGATGTCGTGGTGCGTCGAATCGAATCGCGACGCGGACTTTGCAGTGCAACTCGACGCGCACGTTTTCCGTGACACCGCGCACGTCACCGGTGCCGCAGTTCTTGCGCTTGGCGATGTTTACCGGCAGTTGAGTTCTCAGCGCGCGAACGGCTCAAATCTTTTCTGGTTTTTGCGCGGCGACGACATCGCGATTCTCGCTGATAAAACTTCTGCATCCGAATTGAATGGCATCCGCGATGCACTCCGTGAAATTTCTGCACAGCTTCGCCGTTCCGAAATTCGGCGCGATGACGCAGCGCAAATCCAAAGCGAGATCGCGCTCGGCATTTCGATGGCCGATACCGGCTGCCGTCGCGCGGCCGGTGAAAAAGAAACTTCTGATGATCTCCAAAAGCTCATTGCCGCGATGCGAGCCGTCTGGCTTTTTCGCAATCGCGCTGGCGGCTGCGACGAAAGTATGGAGCCGCTGCGCCGCCGGCTGGCATGAATTCTGCGTTATTTAGATTCGGGATTATGAAGCATACGCCCCGGGCAAACAGGAAAAGGCCGGGGTGAGGTTGTTTGCCGCGAGCAATTGTGGATAAGGGCGCTCAGGACTCAATCGCTGGTGCCGTTGCGATGATGCGAAGTTCAAAACATGGGCGGATCGTGAAAAGCACATTCTCAAATGTGACATGTTTGGCCGTCTCTTTTGCTCTAGGCTCAACTATTTTTTCCGGTCAGGCACTCGCAACAATTTCGGCTGACAAGCAGCGCCCAAACACGGTCAAAGTCGAATCGCCGCCGATCAAGTGGATGGTCAAGATGGGCGGCCGCGTTGCCGTCGAACTCGAGAATCCAACCGTGGTCTGCGAAATCGGCCGCCAGTTGCCGCTCTTCCAGCAGACCGATAAATCCTATGTCGCGATGGTCCCGACGCTCGATGGCGGACACCGGTTGTGCGCCTTCCCGCGATACACCGGCGGTGATAATGCGGCGTGGGTCAGCATCGAGCATATTTTGGTTTTCGCCCAGCGCACGTCGTCAATTCGCGGCAGTTTTGTGTTCGACGAAAACGAGGTGGTGCCGCTGGTGCGTGAGAATTCGGATTCCTACACGGTCGAAATTCTGCGTAACAACCGCCGCGTGGAAATGACCGTCTCGAAGACGACGCCCGGCGTTGTGCTCGTGCCCATGCAATACAAGCCGCCGGCGAAGAAGACGAAGGGCATCCCGGTCTCCGCCGCGCAAGCCACACCGCCGCCGGCAGAATCTGCGGAATCCGCCGAAGCCGTCGTGCGTCCTCCGCCGTTTGTCATCGAAACGACCGCCGCCATCGAATCCTCGCCCGAACTTGCACTGGCGAAAATCAGGGAACAAATGCTTCAGGAGATTCTCGACAAACTCGAGAAGGCAAAGAAGGACCACGTCTTTGACGCGTCCGCCAAAGCAATTGACGACCAGGCCGCGAAAGACAAACCGCCAGTCGCATCCCCTGTCCTCGCGGTTCCGACCGTTGCCGCCGCCGCAACACCCAGGCCCGGCGAACGCGTCAGTTATCCGCAGGAACCCGCCGGCATTTACAGCCTCAAAGACGTTTACCTCCTCTACGTTCGCGAAAACGCCGCATCATTCCTTTTGATGGGCATTGTCCTTCTCCTCGCGCTGGAACTCGTGCTGCGCATGAACGTCCGCCGCGCAGGTGGCCATCAGAATCAGGCCGGACACTCCGGCGGCACCGCCTCGGCCTCGTCATCCGAAGTTTTCACCTATTCCACCGTCGGCGAATCCGTCACGCCGGAAGCCTTGCAGAACCATCTTTCCTCGCACGGCGATCTCAGCGGCACGCTGGGCGGGTACATCCTGCCGCAGGTCGTGCAATTCTTCTCTTCGGCCCATGAATCCGGCCGGATGACGATCATCGAAACCAACGGACATGTTGCCGAACTCATCTTCAGGGACGGCCAGATCATTGACGCCTACGCCGGAACCGCCAGCGGCAAACTTGCGGCGCAGGCGATTCTGAGTAATGCGCGAAAACACGGCGGCGCTCTGCTCGATGTCGGAACCGGTTCCGGTGTTCTCTGCTTTGCGGCAAAACTCGCCGGTTATGCAAGCGCACTTGGTGTCGAAATCGATTCCGACTGCG
>CAIVKH010000228.1 GCA_903906425.1 uncultured bacterium | reverse complement strand
TCCACTACGGTTCACCTTCCGTGCTTTGTGCCCCATGATTATGGCGGGAATCCCAGCAAATGGGCCTACACAGAACATCGCAGCGATACCGCAACCCAAACTCCATTTTGCCAATTTTTCGTTTTCCATTTTGATTCTCTGTATTTGTTATGCTTGTTGGTCGTCGGGTTGAATCAAAGTGATGCCAAGTGTTTTTTGCGTTTCTCTTCATATTCGGCATCGGAGAGGATTCCGGCGTCATGCAGTGATTTTAATTCCCGAAGAATTGTTGCGGCATCCTTCTGATCGGGTTGCTGCTTGTTTTCCTCACGATTGGAAATCGGCAACACCGAGTATCCTTTCAGGTTGAGAATCTTTATTGATGAGATTGCAAGTTTTTCTGTCGATATGATTGACGGTGGAGGTCCGAATGTCCCTTGGCATTTGGGGCAGGTTGATTTCTCATATCCGCTCCAAAGACTTTTCTTCATGTGCTTTTTGCAGCAATCCAGACACAAAACGACTTTGCATTTCAGGCATTGCAGCGCGATTTTTTCCCACTCGCCGTCATCATCCGCATCAAGCGTAAGTTTTTCCCATGTGTCCTCATCAATGAGCAATCCGTTGATTTTCTTGGCGCACATGGCACATGTGAACTGCTCCAAACCTCTGACTGTTGGTGCTGACATTGTTTTCCTTTCTATTTTGTTTTGGATCAAATCAGCCTGTTTCCGAGATATTTTGAGAAATCCGTTCAGTCCTTGCAAGGGAATAATGTACATCTAAAGGGTGTGGCCGAAAGATCGTTTCCGGTGCTGTCTTTGAGACGTGACTGCATCGGAAAAGAAAACTCTGCTTCAGCGCCGTCTCGGATTGGAAATTCGACGGCGACGAGATTCTGCAAATATTTCCCAAGAGAAATTGGCTGAATTTGTGGATTGTCACCGGAATTATATGGGGCGAGTTGAGCGCGGTGAACAAAACCTGACGGTCGAAACGCTCAACAGAGTGGCCGTGGCGTTCAAGTGCCGCCCTTCCGATTTGCTCCGTGGTGCCGGGTTTTGAAATCGACTTGTGAGTCAAGTTGACGACCCATGTGAGCATTGGTTTCATCGTTCCCGTTCCACAAGAAATCTGACAGAATTCGTTCCAAACCGATCTTTGGAACAAATTTATTTACGCCCCATTAGGCCGTACACGTCAAGTGGTATTTGCGCCCTAATGGGGCGTGATGCTGAATCGAAATATCCATGAGAACTTGAGAGAACTCGGCGCGAACATTCGTCGTGAACGGATGGAAAAAGAGTTCACTCAGGAACGCCTAGCAGAGCTTGCAGATTTGAATTTGCGAACGATTCAGAAAATTGAGGCTGGTCGGATCAATATTCTGGTCACAACAGCAATGCGGATTCAATCGGCGCTGGAATGTCCGTGGAAAAAATTGCTCCGCGAAAAATAGTCTTGCAGTGATGCGGTCGAAATTTAGCGGCAAATTCTGACTTTCATCTGATGCGCTCAGAGTTTATTTTCGTGGAAATTATGACCGGTCTTGCAAAAGTTCTTTCAGGTGGCGTGTACGGTGTTGACGCTTTCAAAATGGAAATTGAGGTCAATGCCGGTCACGGTGATCCGAATATTTTCATCGTTGGTCTCCCAGACGCAGCCGTAAAAGAAAGCAAAGATCGCGTCTGGACTTCACTGATCAATTCCGGTTTCGCGCCACCGATGGGCCGAACGACAATCAACCTCGCTCCTGCCGATGTAAAAAAAGAAGGGCCGTCATTCGATCTTCCGATTGCACTTGGGATGCTCGCTGCTCAGGACATGATCCCAAAGGAATCGCTTGATCGCTGGTGCGTAGTAGGTGAACTAGCATTGAGCGGCGAAGTTCGTCGCGTACGTGGAGTGCTTCCAATTGCGTTGATGGCGAAACGTGAAGGACTGCGCGGAATTCTAGTTCCATCTGACAATGCAGAAGAAGCGGCCGTTTGTGGTATTCCGGTTTTTGCTGTCGAAACGCTACGTGCCGCTGCTGACTTTCTTGCTGGCAATCTCGAACTTCAACCTCATCGCGTGGAGTTGCAGGAGTTCTTCGATTCACACTCAATTTACGAGGACGATTATTGTGATGTGAAGGGTCAAGAATATGCAAAACGCGCAATAGAAGTATCCGTAAGTGGAGGTCACAACGCGATTTGTATTGGTCCGCCCGGAACAGGCAAGTCCATGATTGCAAAACGTGTACCGACAATTCTTCCTCCTTTGACGCTCGATGAATCGCTTGAAACTACCAAGATTCACAGCATTGCCGGATGCTTGCCTCCTCACACCGCACTCGTTGCAAAGCGACCATTTCGTTCGCCACACCACACAGTTTCTGATGCAGGTCTTCTGGGTGGTGGTTCGCATCCGATGCCAGGCGAAGTCAGCCTTGCTCATAATGGGGTGTTGTTTCTGGATGAACTTCCCGAATTCCAACGAAGCGCACTTGAAGTCATGCGACAACCGCTTGAAGACGGTGTAGTCACAATCTCACGTGCCGTTGCCAGCGTGACATTTCCTTGCCGTTTTATGCTCGTCGCAGCAATGAACCCGTGTCCCTGTGGCTATTTTGGTGATTCAAAACGGAAATGCGAATGCACGCAGCAACAGGTTCAACGGTATCGAGCGAGAATATCGGGACCATTGCTTGATCGGATCGACATCCATGTTGAGGTGCCGAGCGTGAAATATCATGAACTCGCGTCACTCGAAAAAGGTGAAACTTCGGCTCAAATTCGCGAACGAGTTGTGAGGGCTCGGAAAATTCAGCATGAGCGTTTCAAGGGAAATCCTCGTGTCAATTGCAATGCTCACATGCGCTCGAAAGAGATTCACCAACATTGCAAGCTCGGCGAGGATGCACAGCAGATCCTCAAAATGGCTATCAATGAACTAAATTTTAGTGCTCGCGCGTACGACCGAATTTTGAAAGTTGCGAGGACAATTGCTGACCTTGCCGAATCTGCGGACATCCAGACAGGTCATATCAGTGAAGCGATTCAATACCGATCTCTGGACAGGAATTGGCAAGTCTGATTCTTGTTCGGGGCCAAAAATATGAAAAATATTCGTCAGCAGATTTTGTGGCTCATGGAATGTCTGTGGAAAAAATTGGTTAGCGAGAATTGAATTGATGAGTGAGAGGCTGTCATTTCAAGGATCGCAATCTGAATTCCTCACTCTGTTGCGACGTATTGGCCGCCCCGTTGAATTTCGAGAACTGGCAGACAAAACACGGTTCATCATTGATGGTGCAAACATTGATTGGTGGCCGGAGAGCCGCAATAAATCGGTGCATGTCAGTGGATCGAATCCCCAACTGGTTGATGAAATCACCGAATTTATTCGTAACGAAATTTCGGAAACACAGAATTCAAAATCTGTCATCGGAACTTTGCGAGCAATCGAATCGTGGATTTTGAAGCATGGCGGAACAATTCTGAAATCTGACCAGCAGGGGAGTGTACGGTTTTCGATGCCGACGTTTGCGCATCCGATCACGGTTTCTGACGAAGGCGATAATTTTACATTCGAATGCACCATCCCGGCACGGACAGAATTCACTGATGAGCAAATACAGAACGCTACGACGATCAACGAGCGGTTGTCGGTTTCACGGTTGAGTTTTGTTGATGGAATTCCAACAGTGGTTGCACAACTTGATCGCAAATCCGATGCCATATCCGGTGCAGTTTTATTTGATCAATTTGTGAACGATTTGAAAATCCTGAGCGCAGATTCCTTTTTTGCGCGCACTGATATTTGAGAAGATTCCGGTCGCTACGGAATCGGAGATTCCTCGCACCGAAAATCTCGATTCAAAATCCTGAACACATCTCCACGATTATGTTCCATCGGGACAACCGATCATGGGCCGTCATTTTGGGAATAATTTTTTGGCCTACCACTGGGTTGAGATCAATTTCAAAACGGTTTGGGGAGTCCGCCAGGGTGGTTGCTTTGGAAAATTTGGCCGAGGGGTTGATGGCCATAAAACCCAACCCCTATTGCTTAAAATCGAATATATGATTTGAATGAAAGCGTGGAGGGCCGATGCAGATCAGATTGTGTCCGCCGCTGACGGCAACTTCGACGGCGCGCTTCGCGTACTCCTGTCCTTTCACATCGGAATAATCGTCTTCGTAATTCGAATGCTGGTCGAAATATTGATCGAGTTCAACACGGCGTGGAGAGAGTTCGAGCGTGCCGGCAAGAAAATCAGCGGCGGCGCGCAACGTCTCGACGGGATAAACGGGCAGGCCGCAGACGGCGGCTTCTTCTGCGTTGTCCGCCGGAACGAGAATTCCGCGCAGACCTTCGTGCCGGGCCATGAGCGAGATCGGAAGCGCGCCACGGACTCTGCGGACTTCGCCGCTAAGCGCGAGTTCACCGATCACGCACCAGCGGTCGAGCGACTCTTTTGGGATCATGTCCTGTGCGGCGAGCATACCAAGCGCGATGGGCAAATCGAACGACGGGCCTTCTTTTTTTACGTCCGCGGGCGCGAGATTGATCGTCGTGCGGCCCATCGGCGGGGCGAACCCGGAATTGATCAGCGAGGTCCAAACACGGTCGCTGCTTTCCTTCACCGCGGCGTCGGGCAGGCCGACGATGACAACCTTCGGATCGCCGTGTCCGGCGTTGACTTCGATTTCCACCTTGAACGCATCGACGCCATAGACGCCGCCGGACAAGACTTTTGCAAGACCAGTCATAGTTTGATCCCCTCGCGTGTATAAGATGCAAAATGTGGGTATCAGGACGCAAGATGCAAATCGGCCGAATCAAAATCGTTGCTCATTATCCAATGCATGAGCGAAGGCATGAAAACATATAAATAATGAAGTGGGGATTGTGCGGCGGCGTGGTTGCTGTTACATTGTGTCGTTTCTATAAGGGCGTATAGTTAGAAGAAATTGGAGTATTTAAATCAGCATGGATCCATCAACAGGAAAGAATGATCAAGGACAGGGCGGCCAGAAGCTACCGCTGCGCGGTATGGCCATCTGGTTTCTGCTGATGGCGAGCGTCATATTCACGTACCAGCTTTTTTCACAGCAGCAGCAGCGCGTCGAAACGATCAAGGAAAATCCGGATTTTTGGCAACTCGTGGATCAAGGCCGCATTCGCGATGCCGCGATTGTCCAGGAGTTATCCGGCTACGCACATATCGAAGGCGAAATGGTGTCGGTGGAAAAGGGCAAGCCGTCCAGATTCCTCGTCAAGATCGCCGATCTGAAAGACATTGAAAAAACGCTCAAGGACAAGGGCGTCAATTTTCGCGTCGAACGGCAGAATCCGCTGCTCGTCGGTGTGCTGAACTGGGCATTGCCGCTTCTGTTGTTCATCGGCCTCTTGTATTTTCTTTTTGTCCGCCAGATGAAAATCGCGGGGCGCGGCGCGATGAATTTCGGCAAGAGTCGCGCGCGTTTGCTCACGCGCGGGAAAAACAAGGTCACATTTGAAGATGTCGCTGGCGTCACCGAGGCGCGCGAAGAAGTTCAGGAAATCGTGGAATTCCTCAAGGATCCGAAAAGATTTCAGAAACTCGGCGGCAGGCTGCCAAAAGGCGTGCTGCTCGTCGGCCCGCCCGGGACCGGCAAGACGCTTCTCGCGAAAGCCATCGCCGGCGAAGCTAACGTTCCTTTTTTCAGCATCAGCGGTTCCGACTTCGTCGAGATGTTCGTGGGCGTCGGTGCATCGCGCGTCCGCGATATGTTCGAGCAGGGCAAGAAAAACGCGCCGTGCATCATGTTCATCGACGAAATTGATTCCGTGGGTCGCCACCGTTTCAGCGGTATGGGCGGCGGACACGACGAGCGCGAGCAGACGCTCAATGCATTGCTCGTCGAGATGGACGGCTTCGACACGCAGGAAGGCGTCATCATCATCGCTGCGACCAACCGCCCCGACATACTCGACAGCGCGCTTCTACGCCCCGGTCGCTTCGACCGGCAGATCGCCCTCGACATGCCGTCCATGGACGGTCGCTTTGACATCCTCAGGATTCACTCGCGGCGAATCAAACTGAAGAACGAAGCAGATCTCCGCATCATCGCACGTGGCACGCCCGGCTATTCCGGCGCCGATCTGGCCAATCTCATTAACGAAGCCGCGCTGCTCGCCGCACGTCGCGGAGTTGAGTCCGTCGAATTGAAGGATCTCGAAGAGGCGCGCGACAAAGTCCGCTGGGGCCGTGAGCGCCGCAGCCGCGTTCTCGACGACGACGAAAAGAAACTCACCGCGTATCACGAATCCGGCCACGCCATCGTTCTGGCGCTCGTCGGCGATGCTGAACCCGTCCACAAAGTCTCGATAATTCCGCGCGGCCAGGCCCTCGGCCTGACCATGCAGCTTCCCGAAAAAGACATGTACACCCAGAGCCGCCGGAAGCTCGTCGCGATGCTCGTCGGCCTCATGGGCGGTCGCGCCGCCGAGGAACTCGCCTGCAAAGACATCACCACCGGCGCGCAAAACGACCTCAAACAGGCCACCCGCATCGCCCGCATGATGGTCTGCGAATGGGGCATGAGCCGTGACCTCGGGCCGCAGAATTTTGGCAATCGCGAAGAATTTTATTTTCACGGTCGCGAGATGGCGCGCAACCAGGACGTGAGTGACGAAACCGCCCGCAAGATCGACGCCGAGGTCTCGCGCCTGCTCAACGAAGCCTACGACCGCGCCCTCCAGATTCTCACCGAAAATCGCGACAAACTCGAAACGATGACGCGCCTCCTCATCGAGCGCGAAACGCTCGACGGCCGCGACGTCGCCGAGATCATCAAACACGGCTGCCTCCTCACTGACGCCGAGCGCCAGCCGCCCGCCAGCACCAGTGATACGCCTCCGACCGCATCAGCGCCGGCGACCCCTGCGGGTCCGCCCCACAAAGACGCCCCGTCATTGCTGGGTCCGCCCGCGCCGAAGCCGTCGCTCGCCTGATGCAGTGCCGTAGCAGTTTTCCAATCATTGGAATCTGTGGGACTTTCCCGCGCGGTTCCGATTCATCGCGATGAGATGGGCCGCGCGACGGCGAGGGTTGCGGAATCAGCGAGTTCTTGAATTCGTAAGCTGTCAAACTATTCTCGCGGCATGAAAACAACATCGTTTCCTTCCATCGGGCGCAGAAATTTTCTTGGTACACTCGGCGTCGCGGCGCTCGCCGGCGGCGCGCTGCCGCTCACGGCCAGCGCGGAGTCGCGTAAAGGCCGACTCAAGCAGGCGCTCTGCCGAGGCGTGTTCAAGGGACTCAAGATTGATTTCGACGGCCAGTGCGCGGAGGCCGCCCGCCTCGGCGCCTACGGCATTGACCTCGTCGGCCCGGCCGAGTTCGAAACGTTGAAGAAACACGGGCTGATCGCCACGATGGTCAGCGGTGGAAGCGGAATCAAAAAAGGTATCAACGACAAGGCCAATCACGCCGAGATCGACCCGAAGATGCGCGAGGCCATCAACGCCGCGAGCGCCGCCGGTGCGCCGAATGTCATCGCGCTCGCGGGCGACCGCCAGGGGCTGACCGACGAGCAGGGCTTGGAAAATACGGTCACATTTTTCAACAACATCAAGGGACTGGCCGAAGAGAAAAATGTGACGATCTGCATGGAACTGTTGAACAGCAAGGTCAATCATCCCGGCTACATGTGCGACCACACTTCGTGGGGCGTCGAGGTCTGCAAGCGCGTGAACTCGCCGCGCGTGAAGCTGCTCTACGACATCTACCACATGCAGATCATGGAAGGTGACATCATCCGCACGATCAAGGCGAACTTCCAGTACATCGGCCATTTTCACACCGCCGGCAATCCCGGCCGCAACGAGTTCGACGATACGCAGGAACTGAACTACGTCGGCATCGCCAAGGCCATCGCCGACCTCGGCTATCAAGGCTACATCGCCCACGAATACACGCCGACGAAGGAACCGCTGGAGACGCTGGAAAAAATGATGCGCCTCTGCGAAGTCTGATGGTCGGCCAACTGCGGCGCAGAGATTCCGCCGGTTTTCCAATCATTGGGAAAGATCGCAGGCGATAATTTCCAATGATTGGAAATTTTCCTGCGGCGATGTTCTGTGAGGATGAATCAGGCGACAAATTGAGGAGGCATGACGTGAAACAGTTGATTTCATTCTTTGCGTTCGCGATGGCGGGTGTGTTCTCCGTTGCGGCCGCGCCGGTGCCGGTCGGCGGCGGCTTCACCGATGGCGGATTGCGCGGCGAATATTTCGCGAACGCGGAATTCACCGGCAAGCCCGCGTTCACGCGAAAGGATGTTCGCATCGCATTTGACTGGGGCGATGCGCTACCGGTCGGCGGTTCGACCGCGGAACCGTATCGCTCGTTCCCGCGCGAGAATTTTTCGGTGCAATGGACCGGACAAATCCTGCCGCGTTTTTCGGAGAAATATTTATTCAAGTTCGAGTCGGATTCCGCCGCGAAGCTTTTCATCAAGTGCGGCGACAAATGGGAATCGCTTTCGAGCGCCGCGCTGAAGGCGGGCGAGAAATACGACATCAAACTCGAATACGCGCACAAAACCGGGGCGGCGAAAATCGCGTTGCGCTGGTCGAGTCCGAGCACGCCGGAAGAGGTGATTGATCCGGTCGCAGAGAGCGGGCTGAATCTGGCGTCGTGGGCGAATTACTGCTGGGCCGACAAAGCGAAGGAGAGCCGCTGGTGGCGCGTGGACGGAAAAGAACCCGCCGCGGATTTGTTCGACGAGAACGGCTGGCCAAAGGGCGATGGCGAATACATTTTGTCGGAAGGCCACAAGAGTCTCAACGGCACGTGGCTGATCCAATTCAGCGGCAAAGCCGAAGTGGGGGTTCATCTTTTCTCCGCCGTTTTCATCGCAGATGGGAAAACGTTCACGAACAAACTGCCGCGCGGCATTGGCTATGATGCGCAGAAAAATCTGACGACAACAAAACTGGTCGTCTCAATTCCCGAGGGCGGCGCGTGGCTGAAATTCAATCAGACCAGCCGCGATGGATCGGACACAACGGGCACAGGCCTCACGAACATCCGGTTGATGCGGCCCATCGCCACCGGATCGGACACACCGCACGCGCCAGACGAAATCGGTTATCGCCCGATCAAGAAGTTAATCGAGTGTTTCACCTGCATCCGCTGGCTCGGCATCGCGAATGTGAAGCACTCGGGAAAATGGGCCGACCGCACGCTGCCGGGTTTCATGCACTTCACCAAACACGGCAGGAAGGATCAGGAGTTTGGCGAGAACTGGGAATACCTCGTGATGATGGCGAACGAAACCGGCCGCGATTTGTATCTCTGCACGCCGATCACCGCCGACAACGAATATTTTGAAAAGCTCGCGCGACTCTTGAAGTTCGGCTCAGACGGTCGCGAGCCATATTCGGCACCGCAGAAGAATTCGGCCTATCCGCCGCTGAATCCGAACCTCCGCGTTTATCTCGAAGTCGGAAACGAAATCTGGAACTGGGCGTTCGGTTCAACGGCGCAGTGCCGCGATTTCGCGGATCGCGAGATCAAGGAGCAGACTGCCGAGGCGAAGATTTTCAACTACGACGGCAAGGGAAATTATCGCACGTGGCACGCGCTGCGGACGGTGCGGTGCAGCGAAACCTTTCGGCGCGTCTTCGGCGATGCCGCGATGGGCGCGCGCGTGCGGTTGCTCTGCGAATACCAGTACGCGAACGCGCAGGACACGGCGTTTCAGTCGCTGAGATTTCTGGACGCGTATTTCAACAACGGCGATGGCGATCACGTGAAAGAACCTCATCCGGCGAATTACTTCACCTGGGGTGGCGGCGGCGCGGCGTACTATGGCGTCGGAAATCCCGATGGCGAACAAAACGAAATCGCGTTTCGCGATGCGAGCTTCGAGGAGCCGGTCATCGCCGATGGCTCGACGCAAAGTTCCGTCGCGAACGGCGCGTGGCAGTTCAAAGGCGATGCGGGGCTGTTCCGAAACCTCACGTCGGCGGTCGCGGATTACCCGCCGGGCAAGTCCGTGAATCAGAAGAAGGGAACCGCGGTCGGTTTCAAGTTCAAGACCGGCGCGCAGCCGATCTTCGTCTATCGCGTCGGCCGCGTGTTCACGCGCGGCAGCGAGGGCGCGAAGGTTTCCATCATCCGCGAAAGTGACAAGCAAGTCGTCATGCAGGCTATCACGGCGCAGGCCGGCGGCTGGCTGACGAAGATGTTCGGCTACTATCTTTCGCCCGAGGAAAAGACGCCGGTGAAACTCGACCCGAATACGACGTATTACGTTCTCTCTGCCGAAAAGGCCGGCGAATCGCAGATGACCGATGACGACACGACCGCGAAAGCCGGCGGGGGGATCACGATTCTCAACGCGGCGCGCGCGATAATGGCCGATGCCGAAAAGCCCGCGTCGTGGAAGATCGAGGACACGAAGGCGGGGAAGATCTTCGGTCCCGTTTCGTTCTTCTATTCGACGCGGCCCGACGTGAAGACGGAATTTCCGCAGCCGCCGGACGGGCAGCAGGCGGCCTTTCTGCGGGCGGGCGGCGAGTTCTCGCAGCAGGTGAACTTCGCGAAAGCCGGCGACTACGCGCTGGTCTTCAACGGCACCGGCGATGGCAAGGGCTGGCCGGGCTACGCGCCGTTCGACATTCTCGTGGACGATCAGAAGGCAAGCCCGCGCGAACAATCCGACTATCGCATCGCCGATGAAAACGGCCATGCCGCGATGGGCGGTTGGGGCCGGCAGAACGGATTCAAGGAGGAATGGGGCAGCGCGGTCTTCCACATCGCGAAGCCGGGCGCGCACACGGTCCGCTTCATCGGCGCGGGCAAGGACACCACGCGATTCACCGTGTTCGACAACATCCGCATCGCCAGCGCGGACGCGATCATGGAGAGCGGATTCGGGGCGGGTTCCGCGCTGGGCCAGCCTGCGGAGAACAAGTGGGCCGACATGCAGCGCAAGGATTCGCAGTTCGCCCTCGCGTTCGGCCTGCCGCGTGTGAGCTACGAAACCGGCTGGTCGCTCGGCGGCGATTTCTACCAGAAGCCGATCCACAACTGGACGAAGTTCAAGGATCCGCGCGGCGAAAAAATCAACGACACCGCGATTGATATCTTCGCGAAATCGGGCGGCGATCTTCCGGTGTGGGGCGTTTACATTTATTGGCCGCCCGACAATTTCACCGACGGCCGCGACTTCCCGATCATGAAAAGCATTATCGCCGCGAGCCAGCGCCTGCCCGCCGAACCCGACAACGGCATCGCGGTTCCCGCCGTGCTCAGCGTGACCAACGCGATGCAATGGCATTGGGGCGCGGTGAACGCGAAGCTGCCTGCGCGCGGCGACTGGCTGAGCTGGATCGTGATCTGTCCCGCGACGGCCGCCTACACATTCAATGTCACCGTGGCCGGCACGGGCGAATTCATGCTCGAAGCCGACGGCCAGTCGCTCGGCAAATCTGCCGCGGCATCACCGTCGTCTTTCAAGGCACACTTCACAAAAGGCGCGCATGGCATCCGAATCCGCAATGCCGGCGGCAGCTTCGAAGTGAAAGAAATCCGGGCCGAACCGGGAATGTGAGTTCCAATGATTGGAAATTCCGCGGACGCAAACTTCCAATCATTGGAAAACACGGGCGGACGCCGCGGCCCGGAAGCATGCTCGAAATTTGTGCGCTGAAGATTGGCGGGAGACCGCGATTTTTGCGTACAAGTTGAAGCCATGAAAAATCTATCGGCCGGTCTTTTGGTTTTGTGTTTCGCATCGGTCTCCGCGTTCGCGCAGATGGATGCCGCGCCGCAGCCGCTGAAACATTCGGACGTCGTCTTCATGGGCGGCTCGAGCAAGGAGGCTTATCAGGCTTATGGCGCGACGGTCGTGGACTGGGGCGGCCACGCGGGGAAGAACGAGGACAAGCCCAAAGCGGAATTTCGGGCGCGCGTGAAGGCAGCGCAGGATCTGGGCATTCAATACAACGCGGGCATCGGCATGCTGACGGAATTTCTCGGCATGATTGACAGCTGCCCCGAACATGAGAAGGCGATCTGCCGCGACATCGAGGGGAAGCCGATCACGGTGCCGTGGCTGTGGGATCACAAGGTTCATGGCGAGCTGGGCAAGGCGTACTGGTTTTGCAGCAACAGCCCGCTGTATCAGCAGTATCTCCGCGATCTGACCGCGCGCGCGATGGCGGGCGAGCCGGACGGATTTCACATTGACGATTACGGCGGCACGGCGGGCGCGGCCATGTGGAACGGCGGATGTTTTTGCGAGTCGTGCATGGCGCAGTTTCGCGCGTGGCTCAAATCGAATGTCGCCGAAGAAAAACTTCGCTCGCTCGGGATCGGGAAGCTCGATGACTTCGATTACGGAAACTGGCTGCGCGCGAAGGGCGCGACGAACAGCGTCGCGTTCAAGAATTCGCGCACAAAGTTTCCGCTCGACGCGGAGTTCAAAACCTTTCAGGCGAAGTCCGCGGGCGAAGTCGTCCGCCAGTTGCAGGAATATGCCGCGAAGCTGCGCGGCAAGCCGCTCGCGCGCTCCGTCAACGGCGAGCCGCCGAGTTTGCAGGCGTTCGTCGTCAGTCCGCACGTTGATCATTTCTCCTGCGAGGTCGGGATGGGCGCGCCGGGGCTGAAGTTCACGACGGGCGCGGCCTTCACGTACAAATGCGGCGACATGGTGCGTCGCGGAATCGCGGGCACGGCCAGCGGCCAGGACTGGGCCTACGTCATCGATCACCAGACGGTGAATCTCACGCGCTACTGGATCGCCGAGTCGTACGCCTTCGGCCACTGCTTCATGGCACCGAGCCAGCATCAGTGGGCCTATTCAAAGGAGAAGGGCACGCACTGGCTCAAGGCAAAACCCGAAGACTACGCCGACCTCTACAAATTCGTCCGCGCCAACTCCGCGCTCTTCGACGGCTACGAATCGGCCGCGCAGGTCGGCGTCGTCTTCAGCCACGCCGCGTGGCGCGCGAATAAAAAGGATCCGCAGTCAGCGGCGACGGCTTTGCTGAATGCGAACATTCCTTTCGCGCTCGTCGCCGCCGGCGATGAATTTCTCGACCAGCGCCTCGACGCGGCGCGCCTGCGGTCGTTTGATCGCGTCATCGTTCCTGCCGATCCGATGGTGGACCCGGCGCAGCAGAAGTCACTGGACGGCGTCCCGAAAGATACCATCTGCGCGTGGAAGAATGCGGCGGCCTCGCTGGCCGGCATCGTGCCGTGGGTTTCCATCGAAGGCGCGACGAACGTCTGGGCGCTGCCGCGAAAGCTGCCGGGCAAAGTTGACTCGCCGGTCGTCGTGCATCTCATGAATCGCAACTATGATTTCGCAACGGACAAAATCCAGCCGCGGCAAAATGTCGTCCTGCATCTTCGCGCCGCGCTGCTCGACAAACTCGCGCCGACGAAGTGCCGGATGCTCGTTGCGAATTCCCCGGAGGCGATCATTCCCATCAGGAAAGAATCCGATGGCATCAGCGTCACGATTCCCGAACTCGGCCTGTGGGCTGTTCTTCAGATCGAGTAGGGAAACTTCCAATGATTGGAAGTCCCGCTACCAGATGAAAGGCCACACAAGATGAAAAGATTTCTGCTGATATTGTCGCTGGCGTCATTGGCCGCGACCGCGCGATGCGAAACAACTGCATATCCGTCGCTGAAGCCGGGCGACACGAGCGGGTGGGGGAGGAACATCCAGCGAACAATGCGGCTGCTGGCGACGTGCACGCCGGAGCATCGCAACACCGTCCGCATCTTGTTCTACGGCCAGTCCATCACCGAGCAGAAGTGGGCGCAGTTCGTCACCGAAGATCTGCGGACGCGGTTCCCGAATGCGGACCTCGTCATCGAGAACCGGGCGCTGGCGGGGTTCGCTTCGCAGATGCTCGTGAAGACGGCGGAGACGGACCTGTATCCGTTCCAGCCGGACCTGCTGATCTTTTATGTCTATGGCGCGCACGACAAATACGAGGACATCATCCTCCGTACCCGCGAGCGCACGACCGCGGAGATCCTCATGCAGAACGACCACGTCACGAAGTCGGAGGCATTCACCGAGGAGACCGACCCGGCGAAGCTGTGGCCGCCGGACGGCAAACGGTGGGACGCTTTCATGAACCATCGCTGGCTGCCGATGCTGCAGAAGAAATACGGGACGGAACTCTGCGACCAGCGCGCGCTGTGGAAAGTCTATCTCAAGGAGAACAACCTCGAACCGAAGGCGCTGCTGCGCGATGGCGTTCATCTCAATCCGCATGGCGAATTCCTCATGGCCGAATGCGTGAAGGCCTATCTGCGCTACGACCCCAAGCTCGGCCCATCGCCCGCGGAGCAGTGGGTGAAGGAGTACGAGGTCGGCAAGGACGGCAGACTCGAATTCGAAGGCAGCCGCGTGGACGTGATCGCGAAGCCCGGCGAGAAGCTCGGCGTGAAGATTGACGGAAAGAAGCCGTCCGAAATCCCCGCGCTCTATGGCTTCTCCCGCGCCAAGCCGAAGCCCGGCGGAAAGTGGCCGCCTGTCGCGCCGATCAAATCGGAAAAGCCGCTCGTGCTCGAAGACTGGACGATGGACGTGACCAAGACCGGCGAAAAGCTCTTCGACTTCACCGTCGCCGGATCGAAGACCGGCCCCGATGGATCAGGCCGATCCGACCAGAAATTCGTTTCCGACTCCGGCCGCGTCGTCATCGAACCGGACGCATGGAACGTGGATTTCGCCATGAGTGTTCTTGCCGGTGTGAAACCCATCCCCGCCAAGTTCACCGTCACTTGGAACGTCGTGCCACACTTCGCCGATGAAGCCACCGGCGGAACCGTCACGGTTGCGAACGGACTGCCCAACACCAAGCACGTCCTCGAACTCACCGCCCCCGCCACCGTTCGCGTGTACACGCCGCCGCTGAAGGGAAGTGGAGACGTGAGATGATCCTGTCTCAGCGGCGCAGCTAGGCCATTCCGTATTTCTTTTCGAATTCTGATGCCCACTTCTGGTGGCGCTCGTGCTTCTTGATTGAGCCTAGAAGCTCTTGCGTGCTGATTGAGGCGACAGATGCACGAAGATTTTCCGGCAGGAGTCCAGTCAGGAAAGGCATCAAACCTTTCTCGCGATCGCCTGAGCGGCACTTGAAAACAGGACTTCGTTCGTCGCTCAGCAGAACAAACGTCCCACCCTTCTCAATGGCTAGGATAACTTCACGGAAGAACTGGTAGTGCGCTACGAACAGGCATTGGCGATCATGCCGGACAGATTCGGTGATTCCGTGCTTAGCCATGAGCTTCCAATACCTGCGCTCGATAAAATGCAGGAAGCAGTTGTCTTCGCATCCGATCGGATTCATCCCATTGCAATCGCCGTCGCCGAAGACCGAACAACCACCGAACTCTGGTTCATCCAGTTTGCTTTCGATGAAGATGCGAGGTTGTCCTCCAGCATCTTTGAGTACGATGTCTATTGAGGTTGGTTGTCCCGCGTCCTCATTGAATACATCGCGATCCTCGTACTCAAATGATGCCGTCCGGATTTCGTCTGCGCCTTGAATCTGTTTCGAGCGGAGCAACTCGGATAGAGGGGAGTAGTCCCCACTGGTGATGAGCGGGCCCATAAGATTGAATGCCATCGCTTGGCTGCTTAGACCATGATGCAAATATTTGTGCAGAGGAAACGGGATTGCCTTCGCTTGGGCGTCCGCGCTTTGTTTCTCTATGTAGTTAGCGACCTCTTCAAGAATGATGTTCGATTTCCAGTTGGCCCAATCGGCGAGACAGTATGGCATTCGCGGGTGAGTGGTAAGTTGCTTTTCGCGAAACCAGGCCGCCGCCGCTGTGCGCAAGTCTCGTGTAAAATATTTGTGACGAGGGAAGGGCCATTGCTTTGCTCTTTGTCTGCTATTCATATTTGCGCCGCCTTTCACTGATTGTGAGCCATCGTCGACTGAAAAGCCAGAGTTGGGCGACGGCCCATTTGCGTGGAGGACTGTAGGGCTGGGGGTGTTTGCGGGTCAATGTTGATTTCGGCGGCGGGGAGGTCCGGATGGGATTGTGGGCAAGTCCACCCACACTTGCGGGCAAGTCCGACCGAACCTACGGGCAAGTGCGACCGAACTTGCGGGCAGTTCCACCATCAACTGCGGGCACTCCCGCCATCAATTGAGGGCACTGCCACCATCAATTGCGGGCAATCCCAGCATCAATTGCGGGCACTGCCACCATCAATTGCGGGCACTGCCACCATGAATTGCGGGCAGTTTCACCATCAACTGCGGGCACTGCCACCATCAATCGCGGGCACTGCCACCATCAATTGCGGGCAATTCCACCATCAATTGTGGGCACTGCCACCATCAATTGCGGGCAATCCCACCCGCGATTGCGGGCAATTCCACCCACGATTGCGGGCAGTCTCGCCAGTAGACACCCGCAATGACACCTGTTGTTACCGGACATCAATGCGGTATTTACAGGTTGTGGAGGCATCCGCCGGGTGCCATGATGATGGCATCGTCCCGGATTTCAGGGGTGGATGGAGGGGGCGGATCAGCGCGCTTTTCGCCAATTTCCAATGATTGGAAGCCTCCGGGCCGGCTTTTTCCAATGATTGGAACCCTGCGATGCCGTCGAAGCCCGCCGGCGGGCGGCGCGGAAGGGGACGGTCCGAGTCCAAGAAGCTCGGTTCATGGCGCGGCGAGGCGCAGGGAGAGGAGCTGATATGGGCGAAGATCCATGGTCAGGCCGTCGCCGGTCCGCGGGAGTTTCGCGCCGGAGGCGAGGGCGGTGATGTCGCCGCTGCCGGGCAGGCGCACGTGAACCTGTTTGTGGTCCAGCCATGAGGTGTTCACGACGGTGATGTAGGTGCCGTGCTTTCTGGCGTCGATGGTGCGGACGACCACGGCCGGATCGCTGGCGGCGTCGGCGATGAGTTTGCTGGGGAGCGCGGGCAGGGCGAGGAAGTTGGCGTTGAAGTCGCGGGCGTATTGCGGGAAGCCGCGGCCGAAGTTGCCGCCGACGAGGTAGCCGATCATGGTGGGATCGCCGTTGGCCATCGCGACGGCTTCGGCCTGCATGCAGAAGGGGCCGGCGCGCTCGACGTCGGCAACGAAGTAGCCGAGCTTCTCCTTGTCATTTGCGTCGAACATCATGTTTTCGTTGAGCGTGTGGTGCCGCACGAGCGCGAGGCCGGCGGGCGCGCGGAAGGCGTCGAAGGTCTTCGGCGAGTTCACGGTGAAGAGCCGGTTGATCGCGTGGGAGAGCATGACGCCGTCGACCTGCTTGTAGGTCTGCGGATCGTTGGCCGGTTGTGCGTGGTGGATTTCCCAGCCGCCCCAGTTCGCGCCAGGCGCGAGGAGGCCCTTGAGATATAGATCGGACGAGGCGACTTGGTCGGGCGTGAGCACTTCCCACTTCCGATCGTTCGGCGGCTTGTGAACTTCCTGCGCGAGGATCGGCTGCCAGACTTCCGGCGAATCAGTGATGAAGCGCTCGCCGAAATCACCGAAGCCGGGACCGGGTTCGCCGGGGCATCCGGTGAAAAGCACGAACGCGTTCGCGATTCCCTTTTCGCGGAGGTAATCGCGCATCGCCGTGAAGAAGTCGCGGCGCTTGGTTTCCCACCATGCGATGTAGCGCGCATAGAGTTTCTTGTCGGCCTTGATGTCGGCACGCGTGATCGCGGCGCCGCTGTTCGCTTCGGTGGCGAATCGCTTGAGCGTGTTGGGGCCGAAGCCGACGGGGAGCTGAGAGCGCGGGCGAATCCAGATGCCGGGGAAATGCGCCTTGCTCTGCAAATTGATCACGGTCAGATCGAGCATCTTCTTGAAGTCGGCGATGGTGTCGGGATCGGTGATGTCCGCGTTCGACGATTCGATCCAGCCGATGTGCGTGAACGCGTCATCGCGAGTGAGCGGCTTCGCGCGCCGCTGCGGGCCGAGTCCTTCCTGACCCTTGCTGCCGCTGTATTCGTAGTAGGGCATCACATCGAGACCGTATTTGCCCATCATCTCGACGACCTGTTTCCAGACATCTTTTGTCCCCGCGTCGAAATAGACCCACTTGTTGCCGCCGTATTCCGTCGGGTCCCAATGCTGGCACGCGCCGAATTCGAGCAGGTCCTTCGAATAGGTGTTCATGCCGAGGAATCGCATCAGCTCCGCCTTGTTGCGGAACCAATCAATCGGATTGTCCACGCCGCGATCCGCCGGCTTCTTGCCGCCGATCACGCCGTCCGACATTTCCTCGCGCCAGAACAGGTGCCGCCGAGGGAGATCATCCGGAGGGAAGTTGATCTTCATCGCGAGCTTGTCCTCGTCCACGACTTCGTAGAGCCGGATGCTGGCAACCGCCGCGCCTTTCGACAGCGGATCATTCTCCGCCGAGAACTGCGCGATGGTCACATCGAAGCCGTCCTCCGGCGTCAGCGTTCGCGGACGGTCCGATCCGCGCACGAGACCTTTTTCGGGGAAGCGATCGTGCAACCGCATCAGCAACGTCCACGTTTCCCACTTGCCCGACAGCGGCATGTTCAGCGACTCGACGAAGTTGTTCACGTACTTCGGATGCATCGCATCGCCGAGTGCGCGGCCCGTGTAGAATCCGCGCGACGTTTCGTTGCCGGTGTTGATCACGATCATGCTGCGCGGCGCGTCCTCGGGATAGTCAACGGCGAGCACATACGTTGCGCCGGGCCGCAGCAGCTTGCGCTGCCCGATGCGGAAGCTCATGTACGCGCATTCGCGTGGGGTGGGGGACAGCACGCGGCAGGGCCGCCCCAGAATCGTTTCGGTTCGCACCGCGCTCGCGGGATCGCATCGCATCTCGTGTCCCTGATCGGCCTCACCGCATTTGACTTCGTCCACGAGCGACAACCGGCCATACGGCGCAAGTTCGATCACCGGACGCTTCAGCGCTTCCTCGCGCGCCTTCGCCAGCGCTGCCTGACGCTCCGCTTCCTTGCGCTCGGCGTCCGCCTTCGCCTGCTTCACCGCTTCCCATCCGCGATCTGAATAGGCATCGAGAACGATCTCGTTGAAGATCGCGCCGGGCGATTTGATCTCGAGCATCAGATAGCGCGTCGTGACATCGAGCGGCACCGCGGCCCAGCTTTTGTATCGCTTGCAGTCGTACGTCGCGACAGGCTTCCACTCGCCCGGCTTCCCCGCGTTGATCACGACATCGCCGGAGTTGTTGCTGTCGTAAATCCAGAGCGTCGCCAGCGGGATTTCCCTGCCGAGATCAATCGTCGCCTGAACCGGGAATTCCTTGTTGAACTGCGACGGCATCTTCCATCCCGTCTTCGCCTCGCCCGCCGGCGGATCGCCGACTTCGAGTTGCTCGTCCACCAGCCCGGAGAAATCCGCGTGCGGCGAACTCGATGTGATCTGATCCGCCCGCAGCGTCACCCGATATTGCCCCGGCTGCGTCGCGCCCGCGGTTAATGCGAGAAGCCACGCGACGGCAAACATGACTGCTGGTGAGAACGACAGCTTGATCGAGCGCATGAAATCATCCTTCATTGTTTTCGCGGGTTTCCACTGTGGATTCGCGGGGCGATGCTGTAAAGATTTCCCGCATTTGCGGTGCGTGGTGTTTCCAATGATTGGAAATGATCGCGACCGAAAAGTTCCAATGATTGGAGAAGACGAAGTCATGCAAACGTCCGTTCGTTGTCTTGCTGTTGTGGTGTTGCTGTCGGCGATGGCGTCGCCGGCCGCGCAACCGTTCGCCCATACGATCTGGGTTGACGCGGCCGCGAAGGCGGAGGGCGCGGATGGTTCGAGCGCGAAGCCGTTCGCGACGATTGGGGACGGATTGAAGATCGCGAAGCCGGGCGATGGCGTCGTGGTTCGCGGCGGCGTTTATCGCGAGAGCGTGAAGGTTCCGTCGGGCGCTGCCGGCTCGCCGGTGACGCTGATGGCGGAGGCGGTCCAGCGCGTCATCGTTTCGGGCTTCGACAAGATCGCCGGATGGCAGCCACACAAAGGCGGCGTATTCGTGACGACGCTGAACTGGCGGCCGGAGACGCTCTACGTGGACTTCACCGCGCAGCCGATGTCGCGCGAGCCGAAGGAAGGCTGGTACTCGATGGAGGCGGCGGCCGGCAACGCGATCACCGACAAGAAACATCTGTCGAATCGCGCGGATGATCTGACCGGCGGCAGTCTCCAGTTTCACCAGAAGTCGGGGAACATCTTTTTCAGTTTTCCGATTGCTTCACTCGATGCTGCGGCGGGAACGCTGACGATGAAGAAGGACAATCAGTGGGCAAAGCCGCAAACGGGCGACCGCTACCTTCTGAAGAATTGCGCGTGCCTGATTGATCGGCCCGGCGAGTGGGCCGTCGAGGCGCAGGCGGACGGAAAATCGTGGAAACTTTATTTCCTGCCGAAGCACGCAGACGATCTGAAGGCGACGCAGGCGCGGCGGCAGGACCGGCGCGTCGTGATGGCGGATCGCGCCCAGCATGTGCGGCTCGAAGGCATCGAGGTTGCGGGCGGCGTGGACGACGGGATTGATATTTCGAATTCGTCCGATGTGATCGTCACGCGCTGCATCGTTCACAACAACGCCAACACGGGCATTCATCTCAGCCACGACACCGACACGACTGTTTCGCGATGCATCATTTTGCACAACATGAACGGGCTTTCGACGCGCAGCGTGCGAAACGTCACGATCGAGGAAAACGAAGTCGCGTTCAACCAGATGGACGGCGTGGATATCGCGGGCGACGTCTCCGGTCGCTACGGCAAGCCCGAAGCGAAGCCGGAAGAAATCACAGACGGCGTGATCGTGCGCCGCAACTACGTTCACCACCACACGCTCTGGGGACATCCCGATAATTTTCAAATGTATCGCGGCGTGCGAAACGTTCGCTTTATCGAGAACCTCGCGCTCGGTGGCGGGCAGGGCTTGATGACGGAGGAAGTGGATGGCAGCGAACTGACCGGAAACGTGTTTCTGTCGTGCGGCGCAAATCTCATCATCTTCGGTCACGGCAACAGCCGCAGTTGGACGATGCGAAAGAATACGTTCGGCTTCCCCGGCTATGGAATCTTCAGCTTCACCGGCACGAACTATGACGCGCGCGAAAATATTTTTCTTGGCTCCGTCGTCGTCCCGCCGGTCTATCGCGGCGATTACAATCTTTACGGCAGCGAGCTTCCCATCGGCCCGCGATGGAAGAAACACGACAGCATCGCATCCTTCTTCAAGGCCGCCGGACAGGAAGAACATTCCGCCGCAGGTGATCCGAAGATGATCAGCATTCCCATCGGTCACAGCGCGATTGGCAACGCCGACGAGAGCACGGCCAGCGCAATTGTTTTGCGCGATCCGAAAACTTTCAAGCAGGGCGACCACATCGAGATCAACTGGGACGGCATCGTGCGGAAGATCACGGCGGTGGACGGAAAGAAGATCACCTTCGAACCGCCGCTGCCTGTGAGGCCTTATTCCGATGGCATGCTCGTTGCGAACTGGGGCGACAAGGCCGACTTCATTCTCGACACGCGTCTGCGCCCCGAGAGTCCCGGCGCAAAACTCGCGAAAGACGGAAGCGCAGTCGGCTCGCCGATCAACATCCCTGCATTTCGCGCGGGCGATTTCGATGGCGACGGCAAGCGCGATCTGCCCGATCTTCCGCCCGACGTGAAAGCTGGCCTGCCGGATCCGGACAACCTCATCCTGCCGTCATTTTGATCCGCTTCGCCGGACGGTGCTCACGGCGGCGTGCCTCCTCCGCCATTTCCAACGAGTGGAAGAATGCGGCTGCGTGATTTCCAATGATTGGAAACGCCGCTGCGGCCAGGACTATTTTTCCTGGACGATGCCGGCGTCGATGTACTGGCCGCCCATCGTCTGGTGGACGTGGATGGCGATGACGTTGGCGCCGGGTTTGAGCGCGGCGATGGCGTCGTCGCTCAGGTCGTGGATTTCGTATTCGGTGGTGAAGCCGCCTAGATTCAATGCGGCGACGCCATTGATGAAGATGTCGGCGTCTTCGTCGTGGAAAATTTTCAGCGCGGGATTTTTCAGCTTCGCATCGGGCAGGGTGACCGTGCGGCGGACCCAGATGTCGGGCGTGTCCCACTTCGTATGCTGCACAGCGTCCTTCGTGTCGCCTTTGCCGAAGCCGGCGGGGCCTTCCTTCCATGACGAGTCGTTGAAGCCGGGCTTGAACCAGTCGTCGGCGGGCGTCTCGGTTGTGTAGCGCCACGTGAACGGCGCGGGTGCTTCCTGCGAAAGCGGAACAACGGTTTCGTACACCGGCGCGGGTTTGAATTTTCCGGTGTGGGCGGCGACGCAATCTTCGACGTCAATTTTCAGGACGGCGCGGTCGTAGGTGAAGATGCCGTTGCCTTCCATTTCGCAATCGGTGAGCTGCGTATAAACGGCGGCGTTGAGTCCTTTTTCTTCGCAGAGCTGCCAGGTCTTGCGCCAGAGATCGAGATATTTCTTCGTCAGCGCTTTCTTGTCGGCCATGCCTCGATAGCCCCAGGTTTTCTCAACCCACGTGTGACCCGGAACAGGCAGGCCAAGACCGCCAAATTCTCCGAGCACCGCGGCGCGTCCGTCGGTCGGCGTCGGGCAGCCGGGGCCGGGATAGTTGTGCATGTCCATGATGTCGCCGACGGGAACGTCGTTCCATCCGCTGGCGCAACTGACGAGTCGCGACGGGTCGAATTCCTTGACCCACTTCGTGTGGCGGACCGTGTCGTACTGGCCCCAGCCTTCGTTGAATACGATCCACATGATGATCGAGGGATTGTTCCAATGCTGCTCGACCATCGCCTTGAGTTCGGCATCGAAATTCTTTCCGGCCTCCTCGGAGGCGGGCGTGCCATCAGCATATTCGCCGGTCTTTTTGTCCTTGTGCGCGCCCTTGCCCGCGCCGCCCGCCGGCATGTCCTGCCAGACGAGCAGGCCGAGCTTGTCGCACCAGTAATACCAGCGCTTCGATTCAACCTTCGTGTGCTTGCGCGTCATGTTGAAGCCCAGCTTGCGCGTCTGCTCGATGTCGAAGCGCAGCGCCTCGTCGGTCGGCGCGGTGTAGATACCATCTGGCCAGAATCCTTGATCGAGCGGGCCGGCCTCGAAAACGAATTTGTTGTTCAGCAGCATCCGTGTGAAACCTTTGTCATCCTTGCCGAGCGAAATCTTCCGCATGCCGAAATAGGTTTCGACCAGGTCATCGCCCATCTTCACCGTGGCCTTGTAGAGATACGGAGAATCCGGCGACCACAGCTTCGGCTGCGGAATGTGCATGACGATCTTCTCGCCCGCGTCGGCCGTACCGATGACGAGAATTTTTCCGTCGTCGTCCAGAATGTGAACATGAATCTTGTGGTTGCCTTCCTTCGCGGCCGGTGTGACCACGAATTCCACGTTGCCCTGATCTACGTCCGACGTGATCTTCACGTCGCTGATGAATTTCTCCGGCACGGTTTCGAGCCACGTCGTCTGCCAGATGCCGGAGCACGGCGTGTACATGATTCCGCCGGGCTTCTCGATGGCGGGCCGGTGCTGCTTGCCTTTCGGCTGGTAGCCGCCGGTCGCGTCATAAACCGCCACGATGAGTTCGTTGTCGCCATCCTTCAGCGCGTCGGTGATGTCGAACGCGAACGCATCGTAGCCGCCGCGATGTTCGCCGATTTGCTTGCCGTTCACGAAGACGGTCGCGAGCCAGTCAACCGCTTCGAAGTGCAGCAGCGCGCGTTTGCCGCCGGTGACATCCGGCTTTGCGAACGTGCGGCGATACCAAAGTTTCTGGTCGTTGTTCAGCGGCTTTGCGACGCCGGAAAGCGCGGACTCGACGGGGTAGGGGACCAATATCTTTCCATCCCAGGCGGACGGCTGCGGCGCGTTGGAGGAAACGATCGCGTAGTCCCAAAGCCCGTTCAGATTCGACCAGTTCGTGCGCACGAGTTGCGGCCGCGGATATTCCGGCAGCGGTTTCGCGGGATCAACCTTCGCGGCCCACTGCGTCAGCAGGTGCGTCGTCACGGGCTTCCAGCCATCCGCGCGCGCCAACGGTGCAGCCGCCACCGCAACCAGCAAAAACAATTTCCAGCATTTCATATTCGGTTCCTTCATGACTTCGCGACTCGCGAAACATTCGCCGTGTTCGTGCCATTTTCGCGCAGCGCCACAAAGAAAAATCGGCGAACAGATGAAACCAGCTTCATGAAGTTGTGGTTGAACGCGGAGGCCGCGCAATGGTCAGATGACCCCATGCGCATTTCGAGGCGGAGATTTTTTCAGGCTGCCGTGGTGGCCGTGCCGGGCGGCATCGGTTATGCGGCGTTCGGCGAGCCGCACTGGCTCGAAGTGACCCACACAAAAATTTCTGCCGGCAAAAAGCCGCTGCCCCGCCCCGTGCGCATCGTCCAGCTTTCGGACTTTCATCTTTCGAAGGAAGTGCCGCTGTCGCTGATCTCGCGCGCGATCCGTCTCGGCGTGGAGCAAAAGCCGGACGTGATTTGCGTCACCGGCGATTTCATCACGCAGCATCTCAAGCAGGAGGACGACTTCGCGAAGGAACTGCTGAGGCTCGCGAAAGCCGCCCCGACATTTGCGTCGCTTGGCAACCATGACGGCGGCCAGTGGGCGGGCGCGATCCGCGGTCTCGCGACGACAAAGGAAATCCGCGATTTTGCGGCGGGCGCGGGACTGCGCGTCCTTCACAACGAGTCGATCGTTCTGCCGGTCGGCGGCACGCAGCTGCGCCTGACCGGTCTCGGAGATTTGTGGTCGGGCGAGTTCGATCCCGACTCGGCCTTTCGCAACCAGGATGCCGCTGCGGATGTTCACGTCGTCATGTCGCACAATCCCGACAGCAAGGACGATTTGAAGAATTTCAACTGGGACCTGATGCTCTGCGGCCACACGCACGGCGGACAGATTGCGCTGCCGCTGATCGGCGGCAGGATCTTCGCACCGGTGCGCGACAGCCGCTTCATCAGCGGCCGCTACGACTGGGCCGGCCGCCAGATTTTCGTCACGCGCGGCATCGGCAACGTCTACGGCATCCGCTTCAACTGCCGCCCCGAAGTCGCCGTGCTGACGCTGGCGTGACCGCCGTTTCCAATGATTGGAAATTCCGCGCCGGCAATTTTCCAATCATTGGAAGCCATCGCCGCCGGAATCTTCTTGGCGCCGCCGTTTTGATTGTGATGTCGCGCTAGACTTTGGCAGGCGCACGTCATAACGTGCGCGATCTTTCAGGAGTGCTGCCGTGTTTGAAATGACTGTCATCAGCGGGCCGGACAAGGGGCAGGTGTTTCGTTCGCATCTCGATCTGTCGGTCATCGGCCGGGATGAAGACATTGAAATGTCGCTGAGCGACCGTTCGGCATCGCGCCGGCACGCGCGCGTCCTGCGCCGCGGAACCAGCTACGAGATCGAAGACCTCGGCAGCGGCAACGGAACCATCGTCAACGCCGAGCGGATCATGCGGGCGAAGCCGCTTCATGAAGGCGACATGATCATGATCGGCAAGAACACGCTGCGCTTTCATCAGAAGGAAGAGCCGCGGCCTTCCGCGACCGGCAGCGGGGATTTTCACACCGATGCCACGATCACGATGCGCGATTTGCAGCGCGAGCTGACGTCGCAGCGGTTCGATCCGGTGGAATTTGACGAACTGGTGCGCGCTCACGAGGACATGGCCGCGATCTTCCGCGTCGGCCAGGCGTTGAATGGCCTGCATGCGACCGACGAGATTTTTCCCAAGATCATCGAGGTCGTGCTCGCCGAGCTTCCGCGTGCCGACCGCTGCTCGCTGCTGCTCAGCGAAAAAGACGGCGCGGAGCCGACGGTCCAGATTTCGCAGGCGCGCAAGAATTCGATCCGCATCACCGACACGCTGTACCGGCATTCGCTCGCGCGCCTCGCGATGCAGCAGCAGCAGGCCATGCTCATCCGCGATCCGGTCAACGACGAGCGCATCGCCGAGCGCGACACGATCATCGCCGAGAACATCCGCTCCGCCATCTGCGTGCCCGTGCAGACGCAGATCGGGCTGCGCGGCGTGATCTACGCCGACTGCGTCACCGACAACGCAGGCTTCATCGAGCCGGATTTGCGGCTTCTTTCTATCGTCGGGTTGCAGGCGGCGGCCGCGATTGACAACGCGGGGCTGTACGAAAAACTGCAGCACGAAAAAGGCGCGCTCGCGGACGCCAACGCGAAGATCAAGCTGGCCCACCAGCGGCTCGTGCAGTCGGAAAAACTCGCGGGCATCGGCCAGCTTGCCGCGGGCATCGTCCACGACATCCGCAACCCGATCCAGATCATCCTCGGCCACTCGCAGGATCTTCTCGGCACGCTTCGCCAGCGCGAACTCGCCGCGTGCGACAAGAAGGAGTTCATGGAGAGCCTTCAGGAAATCGAGCGAGGCGTCGGCCACGTCAACGAGATCATCGTCCAGCTGCTCGCCTTCGCGCGGCAGAACAAACCTGAACTCCGCCCGGCCAAACTCAGTGACATCGCCGTGGACACGCTGCGGTTTCTGCAGCCGGAAACCAACCGCTGTCGCGTGCGCGTCGAAGCGCATTACGATCCGATCACGCCGGCCGTCCTCGCCGACGCGAACCAGATCAAGCAGGTGATCATCAACATGGTCATCAACGCCGTGCAGGCGATGCCGCAGGGCGGCGCACTGACGATCAGCACCTCGATGATCCGCGACGAAGGCCGCGACATGGTTTCGCTCGCCATCGCCGACACAGGCGTGGGAATGACGCCGGACCAGATCAGCCGCATTTTCGATCCGTTCTTCTCGACGAAGGCGCCCAGCGCCGGCGTCGGCGGAACCGGCCTCGGCCTTTCCGTCAGCTACGGCATCATTGACAACCACGGCGGCCGGATTCTGGTTGATAGCGAGCCGGGCAAGGGATCGTGCTTCACCATCCTGTTGCCTGCGCATCAATCGAACACCAGGCAAACCGACGATCCGCGCGCCACGCAGTCCGGGTGAAATGAATCCTCACGTTCTTCTTTCTTGCAACTCTCGCCGACCGTGACTCGGCGTTCGCGGCCGGAAGAATCGGACCAGAAGCCGCCGGCGCATCAAGAAATTTTCCAATCATTGGAAATCCACGCTTCGCTGTTTTCCAATCATTGGAAGTCTGCGCATCAGCGAAGCAGGTGGCGCGGAAATGCGAACGACTTTGCGCGCGCTGCGGCTGCGATCCGCATCTTCCTCGACGCTGCCAGCGCCGATGGCCTATAAACAGCCGCGATGAACGACGAGACAATTGCTGAGCGAATCGAGAAAATACGGGAACGGATCGCCGCGGCCTGCGCGCGCGCGAAACGCGATCCCGCGGATGTGCATCTCATCGCCGTCTCGAAAACGCACCCGCCGAAATCTGTCGCCGAGGCGGCGCGCGCCGGGCTGATGGTCTTCGGCGAAAACAAGGTCCAGGAAGCCCGCGCGAAAATTCCGGACTGCCCCGGAAATTTGTCGTGGCATCTCGTCGGACATCTGCAGCGTAACAAGGTCGGTTTTGCCGTCGAAATGTTCGACCTGATTCACTCCGCGGATTCGCTGCGGCTGCTGCAGGCGATTGACCGCGCCGGCGACGAACTCGGCAAACAGGTGAAAGTGCTGCTCGAAATCAATGTTTCTGGCGAGGGCACGAAATTCGGACTGAAGTCGGACGAGGTTCCGGAAGTTTTGCGCGCCGCTAACGAGCTGCCGCGTGTCGAAATTCGCGGCCTGATGACGATGCCGCCGCCGTTCGATGAGTTGGGGAAAGTCCGTCCGTTTTTCCGCCAGCTGCGCGAACTGCGCGACCGCTGGCAGGACGAAACCGGTGTGCCTCTGCCGGAACTTTCGATGGGCATGTCGCACGATTTTGAAATCGCAATCGAGGAAGGCACCCACTGGATTCGCGTTGGCACCGCGATTTTCGGCGAGCGCGCAAAGAAGGAGCCGGTCATCAATGAAGATATCTAAACTCGTTTTTATCGGCGCGGGCAACATGGCCGAGGCGCTTATCAAGGGCCTCATCGGCCAGGGCGTTTTGCCGGGCTCGTGCATCACCGCCACCGATGTCCGCGCTGAGCGGCTGGCCGAAATGGAAACGCGATTCGGCATTCTCACCAGCCGCGATAATCGCGCCGCCGTCGCCGATGCCAGCGTCATCGTGCTCGCGGTCAAGCCGCAGCAGATGACCGATGTACTGGCCGAACTCAAGGCGTCGCTTCCGAAAACCGCGCTCGTCATCAGCATCGCCGCCGGAAAAAAATGCGCGACGTTCGAGACCGCAATCGGCGACGGAACGCACGTCATTCGCGTTATGCCCAACACGCCAGCGCTTGTCGGCGCGGGCGCTAGCGCGATTTGTCGCGGACGGTGGGCGACCGAGGATGATCTCGCGACGGCAGAAAAATTACTCGCCGCAGTCGGCCTCGTCGTCCGTACCGAAGAATCAATGATGGACGCCGTGACCGCGCTCAGCGGCAGCGGGCCGGCCTACGTTTTTTATCTCGCCGAAATGATGCTCGAAGCCGCGAAGCGCATGGGGATGGATGGTGCGGTCGCGCGGCAGCTCACCGCCGCCACAATTTGCGGCGCGGCGAAACTGATCATGAGCACCAGCGATGCGCCGTCGGTCCTTCGCGATCGTGTCACGTCCAAAGGTGGTACCACCGCCGCCGCGCTCGCCGTGATGAGCGAGCGCAAAGTCTTCGACGCCGTCGTTGATGCCGTGCTCGCCGCTGAAAAACGTTCCAAGGAACTTTCCGCTACCTGATCGCGAATGAGAGAATTCATCCAGCCCCCGCAGATGCTTCCGCTCGAACGGAGGCGATGGAATCCGCTCGAACATTTCTCCGGCATCCTCGGCACGCTGACGATCCTGCTGGCAATCCTCTACATCGGCGCGCTGCTGCTCAGTCGCACGGCCGGTTTCGCCGACATCGTCCGTGGCCAGCTGGAAAAACACATCGGCCTCGAATTCAAGGTCGGCAGTTCCGCGCTCACGCCGTCGTTCGCGCTGGTGCTCGAAGACGTGAAAGGCACCGTGCCAAAAAATTCGCTGAAGGCCGGTGTCGCGGCAAAACGCGTTGTGATCAGTTGGAATTGGTCGAAACTGCTTTTTGGCGGCGATCCTCTTCGCGAATTGCACGCCGAAAATTGTGATCTTCATTTCGCGTTGGATGCAGCGGGACGCTGGCAACCGGCGCAGTTCAACCAGATTTCCGATTGGTTCGCCGGGAAATTCCAGTTCGACCTGAACCGCTACACTTCAATCGTCACGCGAGCAGCGGCGACGAACAGCGTGCCTGAAGACGAACTGGATTTGTTCGCCGAGCAACGCGTCGAAATGAAAGATGCACTCGTCCACTGGCAGGTCATCGCCGATTCTGAAATTGCGCGCGCCGACGGCGCTGACCTTGTTTCGACGCGCGTCAAGCTGCCGGGGCGCGACATCACGCATTTTCTGTTGCACTTCCACAAAGCCGACACCGCGCAGGGATTTCATGCCGCAGAAAAAAAGATGGAACTGATCGAACTCGGCGGGAGGGAAATCTGGATCGAGGGCGGCCCGACAAATATCACAGGCGCTGCCGCGCGTCCCGTTGTGAAACCGCTCGAACCGCGGCGCGTGCCCGTGCAGCCACCGCCTGATGCGACACGCGTCGCTCCTCGCATTCCGACGAACGCCGTCGAGAAGCCATCGCCTTTGCAGCCATTGCGGAGCGGATCGCCTGATCCGGGACCGGAAGAATAGCTGTCGAGAATTTCCAATGATTGGAAGTTACCCGCCCGCGAGTTTCCAATCATTGGAGCTTGCGAGAAATATTTCTGCCCATGCCGGACTGCCGGGAATGAAGCGTCCGCTTGACTTGAAATCGAGGATGGCTAGATTGCTCGACACTTTTCCGCAGCCAACGTAGCTCAGTTGGTAGAGCAGCTCATTCGTAATGAGCAGGTCGTCGGTTCGAATCCGACCGTTGGCTCCACCGTTTCCCCCAATAGAATCGGGCCTAGAATCAATACGTCGCTCACTGAAAGTCGGACTGCCCGTTTTCCGTCTTTGAGCACGTTTAGGCATGTTTAGGCACATAAATTGCAAGCAGATTGCAAGCAGATTTCCTCTCCTCTTCTTTCGCCAGTTCCCACCCGCTGACAAACGAACGGATAAAGAAAAACGCCCTGCTCCATCTACGTACACATTCCGCACCGCTACACCGTGACGTTCATCCGCGGCACCGCCAGCCGGCAGCGCGCGGTCTCCCCGGGCAGCAGATCATTTTTTCGCGCGGGCTGCTCATCGCGCTCGGTGGTGAGATGCCTTCCCAGGAAC
>CAIVKH010000227.1 GCA_903906425.1 uncultured bacterium | reverse complement strand
TAATCGCTCCTGGCGTGGCCGCCGAGGCGGCCGCTGACGATGCAGTTGGGCTGCAATTCGTGGACGAGTTTTTCCAGCCGGCCTGCGCGCTCGTCGGTCATGACTTTCAACGGCGTGTCGAACCAGACGACGGCAACCGGGGCGTAGTTGCCGAGGATTTCGCGAACCTGCGGCATGGCTTTGTTGTTGAAATACGTTTCGAAATCGCCGTTCTGTTTCGGGTCCCAATGCGGATCGGCAAAGACCGGATCATGTTCGTGACGGCCTTCCCAGATCGCGCCGCCGGGCGCGGACCAGTCCTGTGCCTGCGAATAATAAAATCCGAATTTGATTCCGCGCTTCGCGCACGCGGCGGAAAGTTCCTTCATCGGATCGCGCTTGAACGGCGTCGCGTCCACGATGTTGAACTTGTCCACCTTCGATCCGAACATCGCGAAGCCGTCGTGATGCTTCGACGTGATGATGAGATATTTCATCCCCGCGTCCTGCGCGAGCTGCGCCCACGCCTCGGCGTCGAACTTCACCGGATTGAAATGCGTCGCGAGCTCTTCGTAATCGGCGATCGGAATTCGCGCCTTGTACATGATCCACTCGCCGATGCCGTCGTACTGTTTGCCTTTCCACTCGCCAGCAGGCAGCGAATAAAGCCCCCAATGAATGAACATTCCGAACTTCGCCTCATGCCACCAGACGAGTCGTTGTTCAGAGGGCTGTTGTGTATTTGTGTCCGCGCCGAAGGCACACGGCGCGAGCATGAGCATGGCCATCAGGACTGAATACTTCATTTGTTTCCTTTCCAAAGTTAATGCGTTTGATGGAACTCAAGCCCGATTTTGTTCGCCGGGATCGGCGCGAAGTCCGGAATGCCGGCATTTTTCGCGTCGGGTTCTTTGCTGACAGTGAAGTTGTTTCCCATCCTGAATCCATTGGTTGCGGAAGCCGGACTGTTCACAAGCACGTTGTTCGCGAACCGATTTCCGCGCGGCATTTGCGGACGGTCCGCGAGATACGTCAGCAATTCGGGATAGCGCTCGCGCCATGGCGATTTGTCGCAGCCGATGTTTTTGATCAGCGATTCGAAGCGGCCCTGCTTGGTCCGCCATTCATTGCCGCCGTGGCCCATGCGAATCGGTTTCTTGCAATCAATGAATATGTTGTTCGTCACGATGATGTCGCTGCCGCCATTGATATTCACGGTCGAAAGACTGCCCGCCTTGCGGAAGATGTTCCCGTACACCTTCGCGCTGTCGCCCCCCGAATCGTCGAAGTACAAACAATGCGTGGCGTGAGCCGGGGCGAGATCATGCCAGTAGTTGAAACGAACGATCGTGCCGCGTTCGGTCGGATCGCGGCCCATATAGAACGCGCCCATGTCGTCGCCTTCCATGATCGCGTGATGGATTTCGTTGTACTCGATAAGATGTTCGTTGCCGTGCAGATAAATCGCGACGCCGGGACAATCGTGAATCAGACAATGCCGGATGCTATTGCCGACGCCGTCCATATTGATCGCGCCGCGATACGTACGATCCCAGCGATTGAAATGATGAATCTCGCAATTCTCGACGAAGTTTCCCGCCGCCGTCAGGCTTCGCCGGTCGCCTCCACCGAGCGAGATGCCGCCCGCGCCGACGTTGTAAATTTTGCAATTCACAATTCCGTGACCGGCACCGGCGTTGCGATTGAAGAGCGGATCGCCGCTCGGCCGCCACGGACCGCCGGCCGGCGAAATTGTTTTGCGATCAAGATCAACGGCCATGCCCACGCACACCGCGAGTTCGCCGAGATTGCGCAGCGTCGCGTTCTGGATCCGGTTGCTCGCGCCGCGCTCGATGTACACGCCTATGCCGCGCGAACATTCAAAATCAATTCCGTCAAACACCACATTCGTCGCGCCCTTGATCGAGACCATCGGCTCTTGCAGCACCGAAACTGCCAGCCTGCACTTCGCGATGTCTTTGCCGGCTGGCGGAAGAAAAAACAGTTTGCCGGTTTTCGAATCGAGCGCGTATTCGCCCGGCTGCGCAATTTCTTCGAGAAGGTTCAACGCAGTCCAGCGATTCCACGGCTTGCCGGAATTGAAGCCATACCCATGCCGCTGCACCGTCGTCAGCGTCTTGTTCGTCACATCGAACGATTTCACCTTCAGCGTATCGTCGGCATAACCGTTGAAGAAAAATCCGGTAATCCAAACATCCTCCGCTTTTGTCCAGCGCGCAGGCCGGTCGCTGGCATACTTGAACGTTCCGCCATGCGGCCGTTCACCGCGCGCGAGATTGTTCGTCCCATCGTCCAGCACCTTGCCAATCGGCTCGCCCGACTGGCCATGCTTCGGCCACTGCGAAAGCGAGAGCGGCTCGCCGTCCACAAACAGCTCGACCGGCGCGGGCAAATACGGATGCCCGAAACCACGCGGCCCGATTCCGCCAAAGTCAGTAACTCCCAAAACCTGCAGATCAATCTCCAGCACCTTGCCGCGAACTTCCGGCAACAAACGCTGAAGTATTTCGGAGTCGTCAACCGGCTTGACATTGCCGGCAAGAACTTCGATGCCGCCGGTAAGTCGGATCCCGCCGTCACCGACGAAGTGCGTCCCGGAATCCTGTTCAGACAAATCAAACGTCCGGCTCAACGGATAAGTGCCTGCCGAAAGATGAATCGTTGACGCCTTGTCCCCGCGCGCCGCGTCGCGCGCGCGCTGGACAGTTAGAAACGGTTTCTCCGCACTTCCCAGATTCGCGTCGTCACCCGATGGTGAAACATATAACTCCGCAGCCTGTGACGAAGTGATGATAGCGGCTGCCATGACCTTCGCGACAGTTCCAATGATTGGAAATCTCGTCTTCGCAATTTTCCAATCATTGGAAGAATCAAACCGCGCAACGTTCCAAGCGTAAAAACGTGCTGTCATTTCGCCTCCGTGATGGCGCGAAGTTCCTTTTCAAATTCCACCTGCAATTCGTCCTGAACTTGCTTGTCTTTTCCCTGATCGAAAAGTGCGTCGAGCGAGTCGAATGGGCCGGCTGGTTTCACTTTTTTCTTCATCAGCGAAGCGAGCATATCTTTCGACCAATGCATCAGCGTCGGTTTCTTCGCGGCCTGCGCGGCGGCGAGTAGTTTCTCGCGCTCGCGCAACGTCAGCGCGCAGCTCGTGCGGAAAAATCGCTTGTTCAATACAACATCAACTCGCGCGGAAATGTCGCCGCCATGTGGAATGTCCAGCCACGACTGATACGCCTTTTCGATTTGCGCGTCGGTACAGCCGAGCGATTTCAGAATCGTCCGCGTCATCAGAATATTTCCCTCCGGGGTCGTGTGAACGCCGTCGCCCGTCAGCCCGCGCAACGTGTCGTTTGGCTTCAGCGCCTCGACGAACACCGGATACAAATCCGCGAGCAGACATTTCTTCTCGTGTGCAAGATCGCGTAGAAACGCGCTGTATTCGCCGAGCTTCTTGCTGCTGTCGCTGTCCCATTTTCCCGCCGCCGTCGTCGTGAACAACACGACCTTGATGTTTGCAGCCTGACACTGCTTGACGATGTCAGCCATGTTGACCTTGTATTGATCCAGCGGCACGCCGTTCGTTCCGTGAATGACATCGTTCATGCCGCAACTGATGGTCACCCAGTCTGGCTTCTTGTCCAGCACATCGCGTTTCAGCCGCGCCAGCATGTCCTTCGACGTATTGCCGCCGACGCCCGCCGGAACCGGCACGATCTTCACGCCATTCGCCTCAAGTCCCGCGACAACGAGCCGCACATAACCATTTGAACTCGTCCATCCCTGCGCCGTGATCGAATCGCCGAGAAACGCAACTTTCTCGCTGCATTGCATCACGATTTCCGCGCGCGCAGAAATCGCTGCGAACATCAAGGCTGTCAGCACGGCAAACCGTGGTTTCCGCTTCATCTCGCAATGCCTCTCATTTTTCGTATTTCAGTTGCGGCACTTCCAATCATTGGAAGAAATCGCGGCGCAAATTTCCAATGTTTGGAAACAATCATGGTTGCGAAACTCTTACTCGCATAAACCGGTTTGTGGCAAAGCTTGCGTTGTCCTTAACGCTGACGCTCGCGGGTGAGCCGGAGGTTTCGGTCACGCCGTTTGTCGGATTCCACGCGCCGGCGCGGTTTGTTGTGATGCCGGTCCACATCGCGCCATTCGTTGCCGAATAGCTGCCTTCGACAATCAGCGTCACGTCGGTTGCGTTGGTGTTTCGGTTGAAGTTCAACGCGATGCCGCCTGCCGCGCGCGTCGCGCTCATGCGGGCGAGGTTGTCAGAATTGGTTTGGCTGGAGCCGATGGCGTACTTGAGCAGGTTCGGATAGCCGTCTTGTGTTGCGCTCTGGTTGTAGTTGGTCATGCCGTTGGTGATGGCTCCGGCCCAAAGATCGTAGCCGATGATCGGCGGGCGATTCGTTACGGACAGGACGACGGATGTATTCGCAATGTAGGAGACTGCCCATGCGTTAGTGCCGATGGATGGAAGGTTGGTTGTCAGGACACTCATGGCACCGGCAATTTCTTTGTAGGGACAGCCTTCCGCCAGAAGCCGCAGCACCTCGCGCTCCTTCGGTGCGAGCGAGTCCACATCGGTCCGCTCCGTGCGGCGCGGCCTGAAGTAATCAATCATCTTGCGCGCCACGCTGCTGGAAATCGGCGAGCCGCCGGACGCGACTTCGCGGATCGCGTCCACCAGCCGGTCCGGCTCGGTGCTCTTGACCAGATAACCGTATGCGCCAGCCTCCAGCGATTTGAAGATGTCGTCGCTGTCCTCATACGCGGTGAGCATCAGCACGCGGACACTCGGCAGCAGTTGGGTCAGTCGGGCGACGCATTCGATTCCGCTCATGCCCGGAAGGCGGATATCCATCAGCACAATGTCCGGCGCTTCTGAGGGCAGGCTCTGGAGCGCATCCTCGGCATCGGCGCAGGCCCTCAGAAATTGCATGTCCGGCGTGTCGCGAATGAGCGCATCAAGCGCGCGCCGCAATTTCTCGCTGTCTTCAACGACTGCCACTTTGATTTTTTTCATGCGTCAACTCTTCCTCGACAACTATGCCGCGACCACCGGCAGTCGGAAAACGATGCGGGTTCCGCCGCCGGGCCGGCTCTCGATGCGAAACGTCCCGCCCAATTCGGTCATCCGCTGCCGCATCCCATCCAGCCCGTGCCCGCGCCGCGCGCGCGCCTGCTTCGGAAACGACGCCTCAACGAATCCTTTGCCGTCATCACTCACCGTCACGACGAAATCCGGGCCATCAATCCGGCAACTCACGTCCACGCGTTGCGCGTCGGAATGTTTGATGATGTTGTGAAGCGCTTCCTTCACCGCCAAGAGCAGTCCATGCCGGGCCTGCGGCGAAACCACGCCGGTCGGGAACACTTCGTCGTATTCGCAGCGACAGACAACATTCGCTGGCGCCAGAATCTCTTCCGCTCGACGGCAAATGTAGTGGCTTAGATTCTGCAAGGTGTCGTTGCGCGGATTGATGGACCAGAGGATTTCGTCGAACGCCTGGATCGTCTGGCGCGCCACGCTGGCGACTTCGGCATTCCGTTCGCGCGCCACCGTCGGTTCAGTCGTGGGCTTGGCTGCCAGCGTGCTTAGAATCGAGATATGCGTGAGATTCGCGCCGATCTCGTCGTGGATATCGCGGGCGATCCGGCTGCGCTCGCGATCCAGGGAAATCTGTTGCTCCAGTTTCGCCAGCCGCACTTGCGCCTGCTGCCACATGATATACCGCCAGACAGCGAAAAGGAGACTGGCCAACACGATTGCGATGAGTAGCCAGAACCAAACCTGTCTTGTCAACGGCAGCATCACCGCCATTTCGATCCGTTGCGGGACGCCGGACTTCCGGCCATGCAGGCTGATCCGCCAGACATTTTCCCCGGCGCTGGCGATGCCATCGGCCACGCAACCGCTCGCCGATCTCAACAACGGCGGATAGCGGCTGTACACAAAGAGCGCACCGTCACGAGCGCCGGCATCGGTCAATTCAATCGTCATCGCCGCGCGCGAAGTTTGCACCCGCTGGATTTCCGCGGCACCGCAATAAATATGCAGGTCCGAACCGATGAGGACCGGCCGCGACGGCGAGTCGTCCAGCGGCGTAAAGACCAGATGCTGCGATGCGGAAGCTCCAAGCCGCGGCGTCGTCCAGGACTCTTTCGCAACGCCGAGGTAGCGGTCATCCCAGAACGACCAGACCGCATAGCGGCGATGCGGGTCCAAACCGGCTTGCGAAAAATCGAGGTGAATGGCTTGTTCCTTGTCGCCGGGATTCCACAACAAGGCGACGGTGAACTCGCCCCAGTCCCGGTGGACGTGGCCGACGAGCCGGGGCCAGTCCTCGCTCGTGCATAGATCCAGTACTTCGGTCCGCTCTTTGGCCGGCGGCGTCATGACCTCGACGTTGCGCCGGTAGGGCCGGAAACTTTCCCAATGCCACGGGTCGGAAGTGATCGCCGCGCCACACGACAACCCAACCATGCTCATCCATGTTCGCACCAACGGCCAGCCGCCGGCGATTTGGCTGACGTTGGCGATGTCGGTCCCCATGAAATAAGTGTCGTTATCAATGGCAAACCACCGGCTTTGGAGATGATAGGAGCGCAGTACGCCGTTGATCCGGGAGCGAACGTTCTGGCGATGGATGTTGGCCGCTGTCCGGCAGGCATCCACAGAACCCAACTGCGCCCGATCCGATTCGCTGTTGGCGGCCAGCAGGTAAACGTTTTCTCCGGCGGCCTGTCGCATGACCGCGTAATTTCGCGATGGATTTCGAGCCTCGTCCGCTTTCCGTAGGTTGCCTTGTCGGCGAGCCGGTAGAGAATCTTCAGGTACGTGAAACCTTTCCTGACGATGAATATGCTGCGTGCGTTCCGCGGTCGAAAACGTTCGCGAGGGCTTGTCCAGCAAATCGAGAAACAAACCGGGTCGCGCGCCGGTGGCGGAGATTCGTTGAGCGTAAAAGGACAAATCTTCCGGAAACTTGTCGTTCGCTTTTGCCATCCCGGCGGGATCCTCATAGCCGGCATCAATCTGAATGACGGCGGGCCGCAATTGATCCGGAAACTTCAATGCCGCCTCCGCCACGGCCAGCACATCAGTGCCGCTGACTTGTCGCCCCATGAACTCCCAACTGTTCCAACCGGACAGCGCGCCTTCGTGGATACGCGAGCCATGAGATTTGGCCACCCACGCGGCCCAATGCGCGAGCGCCTGTCGGGGCGACTCCGCAAGCAAAACGAACTGTTGTCCCCACCGCTCCTCCCCGGGACCGACGCGCACCCCTTCCATATCCGCCGTCACGCACATCGCCACCGCGCCGTTGCTCGCATGCGCAAAAGGCGTATTCACATACGCGACGGGCTTTCCCACCGGCCCGAACAAAAAACCCGCGCCATCTCGCCGATAAAAACCACCATACTCGTTCACCCGTACCGCTTGGCCGATGTCGCGCAATGAAACGACTGGCGGAGAAGCGCCGAGAGTCGGAGTCTGGCGAGTCCTTTTTGAAGCAGTTGACGATTTTGCTCCTCAATCCATGATTTGGCCTGATCAACTGTGCGGTGTGACTTGCGTCGACGTTCATAACCGATATTGTATTCCGCCAGAAAGCTGCTGCCACGAGGGCGAATGATGCCGCCTTCGTGACGAAATGCGTTCTACTTTTATCGCGTCTTCACACGTATTCGAATTAGACTGTCAAGAATTTGTACCAGATTCGTACCACTTGCAATACGAGTGTTGTAAATGGCTTATTATCAACATGGCGAGTTTACAATTTGTGGGTTCAAATCCCTTCTCCTGCTCCAGTGATTTTTCCCATCATTCACAACCGCGATGAAACCATTGATTTCATTGGCTTACCTCAATACGCGGGATGCCGATCAGTAATCTGACTCGCTTCGACGACATTCGGGACACGTACAGACTACGTGATGCAAAGTGTACAAATTGCGTGAGGCAGAACTCACGTGATCGCCCATTATCCGCGCCCTTCGAGTCGATTGATTTCGTGTCGAGAGCCGCTCACGTTTTGAGGAACCGTACGCTTCGCGGACTGTCGTCGTTTCATTCGAATTCCCGATCGTCGAAAGTCTCACTCCTCGAATTTTCCAAACATTGGAAATCTTGCCCCGTAATATTCGAAACTATTTTCTCCACCGCGCCGCGAAATCGCGCGTGATGTTCAAATAGGCATCGCCGAATTTTTCGCCCGGCTCGATTTCCGTGTGCTCCCACCACTCGTTCCACGTCGTGATGAAAATCCAGTCGGGATCGCTGGCCAGAGCGGCGTCCCATGTTTTGCGATAAAATGCGCCACCGTCGCGCGGCTGAACCGCGCCGCCGCGTCCGGGGATTCGCGTGTCGTCGTAACCGGGCTGGACGGTCGCACACCAGATTTTTGTCGCGCCGGTCAGCGAGGCGGCGAGGCGCGTCGAGCGCTGTGCGATCAGTTCACTATTGGCCAGATCGGTATCGTTGAAAACGGCGTAGCTGTGGATTCCGTCCCACACCGCGAGGTTCGCGGGACACAAACCTTCACCGACGTAAAACGCATCGAGCCCGCGCGCCCTCAAGTGCGCGAAGATTCCGCGCCACGTTGGCAGCGACACATCGTGCGCGGCCCATAAAACGATTACCGGCTTGTCGTTTGCCTTCAGCCACGCAGGATGGCCGCGATATGTTTCAATCGCGAAGGCGAGCCATTTTTCAATTTCGTCGGCGTCGCGCGGGCCGTGGCCGGTGAGCGTTTCGAAATAAATCGTGACGGCAAAATGTTTCTTCTGAGCAAGGTTCAGCAGCGTCCGCAGATTTTTGTCGGAATAGCTGTCCGGTCCCCACCACGATGAAACGAATCCATCAATGCCCGCGGTCTTCGCCATTTCGATGTGCTTCGCGATGATCGCAGAATCGTCCGACGAATATCGCGTCAGAGGATGATCGTCTTCGAGCAGCGGCTTGTTCCAATCGTTAGTGCCGTACCACGGATAATAAAATGCGAGCACCTTCTTCCCGACATTTGCGCGTTTCATCAGCAGGGACTGCGGCGCGAGAGAACTGACATTGATTTCAAAACCTTTCGGATTGCTCATCTGATTTGTCGTCACTGAACCGTTGTGGTGGAAATCGCACAGCAGATTCGTTCCATCGAATGCGCGAATTACGCAGTTATTGAGCGCTCCTTTTTCCAGCGTGAAACGCAGCGGTTGTTTCAGCGCGTCGGGTGACAGCACGATGGTCGCGGTTACGCCGATCCGCTTGCCTGCCTTTGCATCGTCGAGCGATTGATAAAGACCGAGACGCGCCGGCGACATATTGATGAAACCGGGATCGCCTTCCGTTGCCGTGACCGCAATCGCTGCGATGTTCTTCGGATCTTCCGGCAACAGCTTCGCCCAATCCGAAGTGCTGGTAAACTCCAGGCGCACCATCTGGGCGCGCACGGTCACGGCACAACTGCTCAGCGCTCCGGCGATGCAGAGCACGACCAGCCTGCAAAAGATATTCTTCACGCGAACCATCGTATCACACCATCTGCGCATTCGACGCGGCAACAGATCGCGTCTTGACAGGACAATCTTTTCGCGGTCGAAATGCGACTTTCCCAATGGTTGGAAATTCCGATCGCGCATTTTTCCAATGATTGGAAATGACGGGGGACACCGACTGAAAATTATTCTGTTCATGATATGCACAACCTTGCTGCTGGCTCCGCTGACTGCGTTGCACGCAGCGCCACCTTCCGCGCCGACGCTCGCGGATGTTTCCTACGGCCCGAGTCCGGACCAGCTCATGGATGTTTATGTGCCGACGAACGGCGCCGGGCCGTTTCCGGTTTTGATCTGGTACGGCGGAGTCTGGGTTGCGGCCAAACATGTGCCCGATCTCAATCACTTCCTCCCGGAACAAATCGCGGTGATCGGCGTCGAGACGCGCACGCTGAACGACGGCATGGCCGATAAGGTTGCCGCGCCGGTTTCGTATCTCATGAACGACGCCTGCCGCGTGGTGCAATTCGTGCGAATGAATGCCGCGAAGTGGAACCTTGACCCGAAACGGATCGCCGTCGGCGGCAGTTCGCAGGGCGCGCTTCCCGCGTTGTACGTCGGCTGCGCCGGCGACCGCGCCGATCCAAAATCGAGCGATCCCGTCGAGCGGCTTTCGACATTGATCACATGCGTCGCGGCGCACCGCTGCCAGCCGAGCATTGATCCGAAGCGCATCCACGATTGGGATCCCGCCGTCGAGTGGGGCGCGCCCGCGTTGGGTTGCAGTTTTAAGGAGTCGTTGAAGCGACGCGATGAGTTGCTGCCGATGATTCAGAAGTGGTCACCCGATCATCTGCTGCACAAAGGTGCCGCTCCGATTTATTTCGAAAACAACTGGGGGCTGACCCAGCCGGCGGCCGTGAAGGAAATGGACTACAAGGTTCACTCGCCCGTCTTCGCGCTCGGTTTCCAGAAGCTCGCGCAGCAAGCCGGCGTCGAGTGTTACGCAAAATTTCCCGATCATCCGACGAATGGCTACAAGGATGTCTGGGACTTTCTGGTCCAAGAACTGAAATCACCCGGGCGACCGTGAGGATGAACTGGCATTCGCCCCAGCGATCAAAGCCAGAAGAGCAGCGGTGAAACGAGTGCCGGGACCGGCAAGTTCCAATGATTGGAACTTGCGCCATCCATTTTTTCCAATGATTGGAATTCACGTTGCCTCCACTTTTTCGAGTCGCGCGAAATTGCCGACATCGTTAGGGTCGCCTCATGAAAACAACGTCAATGATCCGCTTGCCGTCCCGCGCCGAACCCGGCGTGTTTAACATCAGCCGCCGCAGTTTCCTCAGGACTGCCGCGGGCGCGTTTGCATTTTCCGCGCTGGGTGGTTTTGGCGCGGACCTTGTGAATCAAAAGCCGAGGCGCGTCTGCCTCATCGGCGCGGGCTGGTACGGCAAGAGCGATCTGTGGCGGCTCGTCCAGGTGGCACCGGTCGAAATCGCGGGCATCGCCGATCCGGACAAGAACATGCTCGCGGGCGCGGTCGAGATCGCGCGGCAGCGGCAGGTTTCGAAGAAGGCTCCGCCGACGTACTCGGATTTCCGGCAGATGCTGAAGGAGCAGAAGTGCGACATCGTGCTGGTCGGCTCGCCGGATCACTGGCACGCGCTGCACGCAATCGCCGCGATGGAAGCGGGCGCGGATGTTTATTTGCAGAAGCCGATCAGCGTGGACGTGCTCGAGGGCGAGGCGATTCTCGCGGCGGCGCGCAGGCTCGGCCGCGTTGTGCAGATCGGAACGCAGCGCAGGAGCACGCCGCACTTCATCGATGTGAAGAAGCAGATCGTGGAGGCCGGCCTGCTCGGCAAAATCGGCCACGTCGAGATGTGCTGCTACTACCACATGCGCGCAAACGGCAGTCCGCCGGTGGAACCCGTGCCCGATTTTCTCGACTACGAAATGTGGACCGGCCCCGCACCGCTGCGCCCCTACGACGGCATCCCGCACAGACGCTGGTGGCGGACGTTCATGGAATACAGCAACGGCATCGTCGGCGACATGTGCGTCCACATGTTCGACGCCACCCGCTGGATGCTCGGCGTCGGCTGGCCGCGCCGCGTTTCATCGTCAGGCGGCATCTATGTCCAGAAGGACGGCAAGTCGAACATCAGCGACACGCAGACGGCGGTGTTCGAATACGACGATTTCCACTGCACGTGGCAGCACCGCACGTGGGGCGACGCGCCCGATCCTGACTATCCGTGGGCGCTCGTGATCCATGGCGAGAACGGTGTTCTCAAGGCCAGCACGATGCGGGCCGACTTCATCCCGAATGACAAGACGGCCAAGCCGATTCACTTCGATTGCTTCTACGAAAAAGAAAAATATCCCGAGGATCTGACCGAGAAAGACATCGAGTTGAACGCAGCGCCCGCCACGCGCCGCCAGATGCTCGACTTCCTCGCAACCATCGAAACGCGCGGTCGCCCCGTGGCCGACATCGAACAGGGCCACATCTCCACCGCCAGTTGCATCCTCGCCAACGTCGCGATGAAAGTCGGCCGCACACTCTCGTACGATCCGGCGAAAAAGGAAATCACCGGCGACTCCGAGGCCACGAAGTTGCTGCGCCGCGCCTATCGCCAGCCATGGCAACACCCATGGGCCTGATCCTGAACGAAGCTTCCAGCTTCAGCGGTCCTTGCTCCGGTGAGAACCGCGCGAGATTTTTCGTCCACCGGGCTGTCTGCGGCCGTGATGCTGCCGCCTGGATGCGCGATCTGCACCGGCCCGGTCACGACATCGGCGGCGCGACGACGGAGGTGCGCATGATGCGCAGAATTTCGTTGCGCAAAAATTCGTGCGACGCATCGGGGTTCTGGGGCAGCACCCGGCCGGCGGCGCGTTGTACGTCGGTGTGGAGCGTTCGCAGGACGACCGGCTTGAGCAGCACGCCGGCAAATGCGGGCGACGAAATCTTGGCGACATCGGGCCGCTCGCTTTCGCTCACGATGAAAATGATGGCCGGCGGCGGATTCATGGCCGCGAGAAAGGCCAGCAGTTTGCGCGTGTCATCCCGGCGCGGTGACATGTCTATGAGCACAGCCGCCGGCGCGTTTTGCTTCACCTGCGCGACAGCGTCATCGTAGCCGCGGCCGAGATAAACAAAGAATCCGCCCTGCTTTTGCAGGGAGGAGCTCAGCGCGATGAGCTGGCCCACTTCGTCGCTCGCGACAAGCACGCCGCCGGCGGACGTTTGTTTGGTCACCGCATCCTGCCGGCCCCGGAGGACCAGGCGCTTGACCGCGGCAAGCAGTTGCTCCGTACGCACCGGCTTCTGCAAGAATTCCCTCGCGCCGTTGTCCAGCGCCCACTGTCCGGTTTCCGCGTCTTCCGCGATGACAATAATCGGCGTGCGCCGGCGGCCCAGCACCGTGCGAAGCGCCTCCAGCGAAGTCGCCGCCTCATCAATGATCACCAGATGCAGCTTGTGGCTGGCAAACGGCGCCATCCGGTTCTCGTCAGTTCCATCCGCGTGAACGACCTTGTAATTCGCGCGCTCCAGCAGGCTGCCGAGCACGGCGGAGGTCGTCTCGTTGCGCATCGCAACGCCCACGTTGTATCGCGCGTCGCCCTTGGTCTGCGCCTCAATGCCCGACAGCGTGCCGATGATGGTCTGCGACGAGATGCTGCCCGGATCCCTCGCGGTTGTGTTCGCCTCGATGCCGAGCTGATAGCCGCTGCCGGTGATGCGGACCGCCCCGGCGTTGCCGTCTGAAAATGTGAACGGCACCCGCGCCACGGCCGCTTCGAGCCGCGCCATCGCCGCCTGAAGACCGTCGTGGTCCTCGCGCGGCAGCAGGATGGCAAATTCAAAGGCACCCATGTGCGCGATCTGGTCTTCTTCGCGCAATTGATGAGAGAGGATGCCGGCCACATGGGCGATCAGCGAATCAACGATCACGTCACCGTGACGCTGCCGCATCGCTTCGCCATCCACGATTTGAATCGCGCCCACGGCGGCCTGCGCATCGCCATCGTGTTCGAGTTCGGCGATCCTCCGCACGAATCCGTCTGCGTTCAGCAAGCCGGTGCGGGCGTCAAGTTCGTGTGCCGGCAGAGCGCGATTGCGTCCCACGTGGGCGGCCTTGCGCAACAGCACGATCAGCGCCTCGACACTGGCGCGGATGTTCAGCGCACCCGATTCGAGCGCGTTGTCCGCCGCCGCCTCGAGCGCGGGCATGCCCAGTGCGCGGGTCCGGTCCAGCACCATGCGTATCTGCCTGCGCAGGAAAATAAGGCTTTCGAGATTCCGCGGCACAAAGCTGTTGAGCGCGGCGTCGAGCGCATCAATGCACGCTCCCGCCTCGTTTCGCAGCCACTCGTACTTCTTGAGATCTTTCAATTGATTCATCGGATCCACTCAAATTCAATCCCGGCTATTCAGTCCAATTTTTCGAACTTATTCCACACGCCGCACAATGCCACAGATAAATCTGTCATTTCCCATTAACCGTTCGCTTCTCAGGCAAACGCATCCGAAATTGCAATCCGTCATCCACCGCCGCCCGGAAAAGACGATCGCGGACTTTGGATCGCGTCGCCCTGATTTTGACCGCGCTGTTTCCCCCGCCGCGCCGTTCAGCGCGGGGCCGCGGTCTTGCGCCTCTTTCGCGCCGCGAACTCGGGCGCTTCCCGCACGCAGAGACCGAGCACGCGCAACGATTCGAGAAAATACTTCATGCTCTCCGCCTTCAATTCGGCGGGTGCATCGGGAATGTTGTTCCAGCCTTTCGCGGCCAGATCGTTCGGATCAATCTCGATCTTCTCCCAGTGATGGAAGAGCCGGCCCCAGTCGCTCTTCAATATTTCGAGGACGCGCTCCCGATGCGTCGGATACCAGAACGAATCGTGATAGGCCACGCTCGCCATGTAGGCCCACGGCGCCAGCACCGTCTTGAGCGACCACTCAATCGGCTTCTTCAGCGGCCCCCAATAAATCTTGTGCTGCATCCGGCTGGCGAACGTCATCTTTTTGAACGGCCCGACAAAATTCCAGTTCTCCTTCGCCGCATCGACATCGCCCACAATTTCGATCTCGCGCGGATCGCCGACACCGAGTCCCCGCTCATGCGCGAGGCGCACGAACTTCAAATCCCGCATCGGATCGAACCCCATCAGCTTCGCCGCGGTCGCATCAATCGCCACCTGGTCGGACGACGCCAGGATCACGTTCTTGCAATACGGAATCATGCAGCGCGGCCCCGGCCCGTCGCCCGCAAACGTACCGTCCATCACCGCAAAAAGACCGCTGTGGATTTTCTTCTGGATCGAAAGCAGATCAACCAGCGTCTCGTGAATCACCGGATGCGTCCAATGCCGCCGCTCGTTCAGCAAACCGCCAAACGCATTCTTCATCGCCCCCGTTGTCGTCGTGAAAATATGCGTCTTGATCGTCGGCAGATGCAGGATGTTTTCGCCGATGAACCGCTTCGGGATCATGAACCCGTCCGGGAAAACCTGGTTCAGGCAGATAAACTTGTCCGCAATCTCGCTGCCGACCGCGTCGCGCACGGGGATCCACTCCTCGCCCTCGTAGAGATGCACATTCTTCAGCCCGTGCGCCTGCGTCACATTGATCTGCTTGTTCTCCCGCTCGCCGAGGTGCGCATCAATCACGACCGTGCGATTGTGACAGCCGTGAATCAGTTCGCTCTTGTAGCCATCGCGTTTCATCGCGCGGATCACGCCGTCGAGCTGCCACGGCGTCGTCGAACTTCCCGGATAAAAGAAGTGCCACGAAATGTTGATTTTCAGGCCGGTATCGCTGGTTTTCGGCAGGCAGTCCTGATACCCGGCCAGATTCATCAGCCGGTGATAATCCTCCAGCACCGTCGCCGGCGTGGTCTTCAAAATCGCAACTTTCGACTTCGCGGTCATCATGTTTCCTTATATCGAGCGCGGCAACATACCCGCCGCCGCAGCGCGCGGCAAGGCCCGCCACACAAACATCCATCATCCGACAACGCCGCCCCGATTGCGTTCACCCGCGACACGCCCGCGCCGCCGCAAACTTCCAATCATTGGAAAAGACCGCCCCCGAATTCTTCCAATCATTGGAAATGCCGCAACCCGGGTTCTCCAATCATTGGAAAACGCGAAAGGAGCGACGACGTCCCGTCGTCGGCAAACGATTCGAACCGGGAGCGCTGCCCTCCTGTTTCCAATCATGGAAAGTTTTCGGGATGGAGGGCGCGGTGACACCCGCGCCGCATTGGTAGGGACGGCTCGCTGAGCCGTCCACCGCCCCGCTCCGTTGTAGCCGCCCCGCTCCGTCGGGGCGTCGCTCGCGGCGACAGAGCGCCGCGGCTACACCGCCTCGATCGTCAGCGACGCGAGCGGATCCAGACCGGATTCGCGCTCGTAGATTCCCGACGGATCGCTGCCGCCGATCTTCACGCCGGACCACACACCCACCACCTCGAACGTCCCGAACATCGCCGCCTCGATCCCCAGCCTCCAACGCCCGACTGTAGCCGGGGTCGCTGACCCCGGCAAGCCGGCACCAG
>CAIVKH010000226.1 GCA_903906425.1 uncultured bacterium | reverse complement strand
TGGCCGAGACAGAAGACGCCCAATGACCAGGACAACGGCAGCAGCAGGTAAAACAGCGACAGCGGATAGAGCGTCAGCGTGTTCCATTGCGCGAGAAAGGGCAGGCCGCAATAACTCAGCGACGTCCACAGTGGCAATTCGCCGCGCCAAAAACATTCGCGGTGGTAAAACGCCAGCGGGTAGCCGAAGAGCGAGAAATCACGATGGAAAAAAGTTCCCCGCCCACTGACCACATCGGGGAAACCAGCGCAAATCAACACGGCCAGCAGGAGTGCAAAACGCCGGGGCGTGAACCATTCATCCGTCGGGTTTTGTTCCGCGGGCGCGGGCGCATTCGGCATCATGCGCCGAAATTGTGTCATAACTTTACGCGAAGCCGAAGTGGAAAATCCGTTTGCCGGGAAGAATCACTCATAAGAAACCTGGGGGGGGCGTAAATTTTCACGTCGCTTTGCCATCAGCCTGCGCCAGCACGGAGTGTGCTGGCGATTGGCGTCTGGGGCGCAAAAAATCTTCGTAAGCGAGACGCAGTCCGGTTTCGAGGTCCACCTGCGGCCTCCAACCGAGCGCGAACAGGCGGGAGCTGTCCATCAACTTACGCGGCGCACCGTCCGGTTTGGAGGTGTCCCAGATAATTCCCCCCCGAAAACCGACAATGCGCTTGATGAGTTCTGCCGCAGCGCGGATGGAGATGTCGCTGCCATAGCCCACGTTGATGAATTGCTCGTCGCTGTAGTTCTCCATGAGAAAGACACACGCGCGCGCCAGGTCGGCGGCGTGCAGGAATTCGCGCAATGGCGCGCCCGTGCCCCAGCAGGTGACCACGCCCGCGCCGCGGACTTTCGCCTCATGAAATTTCCGGATGAGCGCGGGCAGGACGTGCGAGGACTGTAGATCGTAATTATCGTTCGCGCCGTACATGTTCGTTGGCATGGCGCTGATGAAATCGCAGCCGTGCTGGCGGCGATAGGCCTGACACATTTTAAGACCGGCGATCTTGGCGACGGCGTACCACTCGTTGGTCGGCTCCAGCGGCGCGGTCAGCAGATACTCCTCCTTCAACGGTTGCGGCGCGTGTTTGGGGTAAATGCAGGAGCTGCCCAAAAAAAGCAGCTTCTTCACGCCGGCCCGCCAGGCACCGTGGATGAGGTTGTTTTGAATTTGCAGATTCTCGTAAAGAAACTCGGCCGGGCGACGGTCGTTTGCCAGGATGCCGCCGACACGCGCGGCGGCCACGAAGACGAATTCCGGTTTTTCCCTGGCGTAAAATTCCCGGACGGCGACGGGATCAAGCAAGTCGAGTTCAGCGTGCGTCCGGCCGGCCAGATGGGTGAAGTCGCGTTGGTGCAATTCGCGCCAGATGGCACTCCCCACGAGGCCACTGTGACCAGCCACGTAAATCCGCGCGTTGCGGGCGAGTTCCATGGGCAGCACGATAACCCGGCGGTTACTTCGCCGACAAGCGGTTTAAGGCGACAAGTGGGTGTGGGTGTCGCCGGCAAGAATGCGGTTTTTATGGAAAAGAAGATAAGCGGTGGCTCAAATTACCCAAGCGGGTCAGGCGGGCTGTCCAAATTTCCGGCAGGGGTGGTCATGTTCACGAGACAGTCGCACGGACGCACCCGTTGCAAATCGTGGTCGCAAATGGCTCTGAGTTACCACCCCCAGCTATCCCATAGTAAAGCCATGCTAATAAGTATGTTGTGAAAGCAGTATTTTAAAAACAGGTGGTTTTGGTCCTTGCGAGCATTTGCGTATTGAAAATGCCAATAAAAACGACGTTTTCGCACCCTAAATCGGTCAATTCCCATGGGATGTTAGAACTGATTTTTGCAACCGGGCGGCTTCGGAGTTCGGGTTAAAAGCTTGGGAAGAGATTCCCAGTCTTTTTTTGTTTGGCCTGACCGTACCTGAAGGGTTGGCATCCCAGTTGCTGAGTTCGAGGTGCGGTTGCGGCAGGCAACGAGTGAACAAAAACCGTAATAATTAAACCCGCCTGCCGTGATGTTCACACCGCGATACAGAAATAAAGGAAACATATGAAAATTCGTAATAACCGCACCTCGGGCTTCACCCTGGTGGAAATCATGATCGTCGTGGCCATCATCGGTCTCTTGGCCGC
>CAIVKH010000225.1 GCA_903906425.1 uncultured bacterium | reverse complement strand
TGCGGCTGGCGCGCTCGCGCTTGCGACATTCTTCATCGTCTCGGCGACGCGCGACGGTCGGCTCTCGCTCGGCTTCGGCTGCGATGCGGTGATGCTCGCGGCGGCCCTCCTGATTTTGATTTGCATGAGAAAGCCGGAATCGCTGCTCGTCCGGCTGCTTGATGCCCGGCCGCTGCGATTCACCGGCGAAATTTCGTACGGGCTTTATCTCTGGCATCCGCCGATCAAGGACATCCTGAACAAGACCTCGCTCCACACCGCGCCGCGATGGCTGCTGTTTCTGGCGCTGTCGTTCGCGATTGCCTCGGCGTCGTATTTTCTCGTCGAGCGCCGATTCCTGAAGGGAAAGACGAAGCCCAGGCCTGCCGCATGATCGAAGCGCGGCGGATTATTTCTGCGCCGTCTGCGAATTCGATTTCAGCGCGGCGAGTTTCTGGCGGCGGACTTCGAGATCCTTGCGGACCCAGCAGTCGCCGCAACTGCATTGTTCCTCGCGACCGCAGGTGCCGGCGATGTCGTGAAATTTCAACGGCGTGATCGCGGCTTCGACGAGGCGGCGCATTTCCTGAAAATCCGGATCGTCCGCGCCGCGAAACGCGCTGGCGGCGATCTGGCCCCATCCGCCGGCAGCGGCGGGCAGCGGCGCTTTCAGAATCCGGCTCTCGCCAGGTTCCGCAACGTTGACGAGCGTCGCGAACGGCTGCTTCGCCAGCTCCGCGCCGAAGCGTTTTTCAATCGCGGCGCGCAGGACTTTTTCGCCGCCGCCGTCCTGCGGGCGCGTCTCGACGCGGTTGTGGGAATAGTCGCCGTAAAATTGCGCGTTGAGATCGAGCCAGTCGGCGATGCGCTGGAAGCTTTCGCGGTCGAGTTGCACGCGCGGTTTGCCGTTTTTGTCGGGATGACCGGCGAGCAGCATCGGCGCGAGGCGGCCGGCGCGGGCGAAATAATCGTCGGGCTTGCTGACGGGAGTTTGCGAGTTGCGATTCGCGAGCTTCACCATGGCGTGCGCGGTCACGAGCGATTCGTAGGCGATGCTGAAGCCGCCCATTTTCCGTGCGACTTTCATGCGAATGGCTTCGCGGCTGACGAAGCTGCCGGTGAGTTCGATTCCGGCGGCGGGATTTTCCGCGCCGTGGCAACTGATGCAGTAGCGGTCGAGCACGGGCTGGACGGTTCGCACGAAGCTGAATCCCTGCTCGCCCTGTGGCCCGGCCGGCGGCGTGATGTGGCAGATTCCGTGCGCGGGCGGCTTGAGCGGCGGCGGTGCGCCTTCGCGCGATTCGTGGCAGCCGACGCAGGACGCGCGCTCGCCGGGCTGGAGATAGACGAGGCTGCGCATGGTCATCACGGCCATGCCGTTCGTGTCGAGAAGCTGGAATTGCAGCGCCTTGGCAGCGGGCGCTTCGAAGGCGACGGAGCCGTCGGCGTTGACGGGAACCGTGCCGAGAATTTTCTTCGCGACTTCCGTGTCCACGCAACTCCGGCCCGGCGAGCCGCGCGTTGGCTGGCTGATGATTTCGTTCACGCGGAGCGCCGCGATGGTGCCGCGCGGAATCGGCTGCGTGCTTTGATAGACATCCTCGACGGAGAAAATTCCGTTCGTGATTTTTCCGCTGGTGTCCACGGACGACGCGAGCACCGCCGGCTTCGCGCGCGGCCTCAGCGGAATCGGATCGAAGCAGGAAATTTTCGCGTCCTGATAGATCAGCTCGCGACCGCCGAGCGTGTCCACGAGGTAGATCGCGAATTGTTCGCCGTGTTTGCCCGTGCAGAGGAACAAATCCTCGCTCAGCGGCCACGGCGTCGCCATCTGGCCGTTATGCATGTCCTCATCCGGCGGCATCGCCGCCTTGGTGATTCCCTCGGGAACTCCCGCCTCGGGAAAGCCGCATTCCGGCGTGATCCACGTCAGCGGCTCGCCCTGTTCCTGCCCGCGATGCGGATCAACGACGACGATGGTGCCGAATGTCTGTCCGTGATGCGGCCCGCAGGTGGCGACAGTCTTGTAGCTGCCGGGAATCGTCTTCGCCTCGCTGATCAAGCACGGCGAGCGCGAATTGTTGCCGTAGTAGTGCGCCGTCTGCGTCCCGTCGGGATGAATCGTCCACAGGCTCTGATAAATCGTGTCGTGGCGGTCCACATAATCCCAGCGGCAATAAATGATGTTCCCATCCGGCAGCACGCTGGGCGCCCACTCGTTGGATTCGTTGAACGACAGCGCGCGGATCTTCGAGCCGTCGGCCTCGCCGCGATAGAGCGTGTACGACGGCACGTAGCGCGCGCCGTGGCAGCGCCCATATTGCTGGCTGCGCGTCGAGATGAACGCGATGCCGCCGTCGGGCAGATAGCACGGCGCGGTGTCCTCGATCAAAACCGTCTCGCGCCCCTCGCGGCCCTCCATCGGATCGCGATCCGTGCCGGTGATCTGGCGCACGCCGCCCGAATCGAAATCGTATTCATAAATATAATAGCCGCGCAGATCGCCGCCGCGTTCCTTGTTCGCGTGATCGGCATAGGCGAAGAGCACGCGCTTCCCGTCGAACGATAAACTCGGCTGGAGGATCGCGCCGACCGGCAGCTTGCCTGCGAGCAGAACCTTTTCGCGCGGCTGATTCTTCCAGTCGTCCAGCACGACCAGCCCCGGCGCGGCCTGCGAATGGCGGCCGAGATACTGGTCGCACATGTGATTCGGCAGATGCCCGCTGCGCTTGTTGATCAGCAGCTCCGCAAAATCGAGCGCCGGATGCGAAAGGATGATCTGCCGCCGCAACTCGCACGCCTGCGCATAAAGTTTCTCCCCGGAAATCTTCCCGGCGGCCGCATCGGCCAGCTGCCCCTGAAGCTCCTTGAGCTGCGCCGCGAACTGCGGCCGCGGCGCGCTGCGCTCGACAAACTCCAGCGTCTTTTCCGCCAGCGCCAGCCGCGACTCCGCCCGCGCCGCATAGAACAGATCGCGAATCACGCGCAGATCGTCGAGGCCCTTGCAATTCACCACCAGATCGTGCGTCTTCGGCGACGCCTTACCCACCCCGCGCGCATACCTCATCGCCATCGTCGGCCAGTCCTCCTGGCCCGCCTCCTTGCCCCAGAGCCCATACCGCTGCTCGATCCGGCACTCGCGGCACGAAAGCTGGTCCGGGAAAAACTGCGTCGTCAACTCCCACACCGGCTCCCGGTCCACGTCGTCGGCGAACGCCGCGCGCGAAGCCAGCACCGACTCCAGCCACGTATCCTTGCGCACGAACTGCGGTGCCGCGCCCGCGACGCCCGAAATGAGGGCGGCCAGAAGAACGAATGAAATGGTTTTAATTTTCACAGTCACACAACGCGGCCTTTCAGCGATCACCGTATGTTCGCCGCCCCCGCCCCGATTCTCGCACCACGGACACCGAGACTTCCAATCATTGGAAGCCAGCGCCGCGCCACTTTCCAATCATTGGAAGAGGCCACTGCGCAAAATTCCAATCATTGGAACTTATGGGCGCGGGGGCATCCCCGTGGGCGGCGGGACGCCGCCCCTCCATACAACTGACCGCCGCCAACCATCCGGCCCGCACCGCACGCCTTCCTGCCGCAGCGCGCGATCCGGTGGCGCTTGCTCCCACGATTCCAGCCTTGGCTGCAAAACGGGAAGCATTGGATGGGCGCCGGCACCACTGGCCGGAACGCCGGATGCACATGCTTCCGGCTTCCCAGCGACCGCTTCCACGGCAGAAACTCGGCTGGAACCGCGGAAGCATCCGCTTCCAAGTCTCAAGCGACCGCTTCCGGCTTCCCGGCCACGGCTGGAACTCGGGAAGCGACGGCTTCCGCGTTTCCAGCGACCGCTTCCGCGGCAGAAGCATGGCCGGAACTCTGGAAGCAACCGCTTCCGCGTTCCCAGCGACCGCTTCCGGCTTTCCAGCGACCGCTTCCACGGTTCCAGCGGTTGCTTCCGCGGCGGAAGCCGGAGCAGGCAGCGACGCAACATCCGCATATGCGCGTTCAGCCAGAGGTACTTATGGCACATACACGGCTTCCGCGCTTTGGCGATCCGGCCGGAACCTGCACACGACTTCGCAGCCTCGGCCCCGTCGCCACCGGACCGTGGAGGCGGTATGTCGCCCCTCCTTGCCCGTCTTCACCTCCATCCGCACTTTCCAATCATTGGAAAACATGAAGTTCGCCACTTCCAATGATTGGAAGCGCCGGACGAATCTGATACAAGGGAAGCGTGGATGCATGAAAACAATCGCGCTTCTGAAATTCGTGCTGCTTTTCGCCCTCGCCCAGACCGCGAACGCCACGATTTATTACGTCGCCACCAACGGCGACGACACCGCCGCGGGAACAAACTGGTTCACTGCCAGACAAACCATCCAGGCTGCGATAGACCTGACCGTCTCCAACGACACCGTCCTCGTCAGCAACGGCGTCTATGCCACCGGCGGGCGCGTCACGCCGGGCGGGACCTTGTCCAATCGCGTGGTTATCACAAACTCTATCACTGTCAGTAGCGTCAACGGCCCGGCTGCAACCGTGATTCAAGGACGCGGGCCGATTGGAACGAATGGAGTCCGGTGTATCTATATGGAGAAAAATGCCGCACTTTCTGGTTTCATGCTTACGAACGGATGCACTTTGTTGGGAGGCAGTCCAAGCAAAGATACGGACGGGGGCGGAGTATTCGCGAATGGTTGCTTGCTGAGCAACTGCGTGCTGACTGGTAATGGTGCGGGAGATGATGCTGGCGGGGCGTACGGGGCAAATCTCGATAATTGCAGCCTTAGCGGGAACTCTGCGACTTATGGTGGCGGGGTGAGTTTCTTTCAAGCATTCGGCGGTTTGATTAGCAACTGTTCGTTTAGCGGAAACGTGGCGTCGAGCATGGGAGGCGCTGTATTCGCAAGTTTTTCGAAGCTGGCAGTATCCTTGAACAATTGCAGCCTTACAGAAAACTCTGCAGGAAGCGGAGGAGGATTCTATGCGCAGACATCGCCTGCTGGTTGTTCTTTGAATAACTGTACGTTCGGACGGAATGTTGCCGCTGTTGGTGGAGGATCCTACGGAGGCGTCCTGTCAAATTGTACCTTGGTTGGGAACTCGGCGTCCCAGACAAGCGGCGGGGCGCGTATGGCCACATTGCAAAACTGCATCTTGATAAGCAATGGGGCGAAAATCGGAGGTGGCGGAGCATCATTCTGCACACTCGACGACTGCGATGTCTTGGAAAACTCATCTGTGAGTGGCGGCGGAACCGCCTTCTCTACGATGAACAACTGCCGTCTGGTCGGTAACGTTGCGAGTAATCTCGGAGGAGCAGTATATCCTGGTACACTGAACAACTGCACCGTAGTCGGCAACATTGCGAATAATTATGGCGGTGGTGTGTACGGCACCACGCAGAATAACTGCATTATCTATTTCAATCTCGCGCCTGTTGACTCCAACTTTTCGAGCAACACACTTCTCAATTCTTGTTGCACGTCGCCTATGCCGACGAATGGCATAGGCAACATCACCGCCGATCCGCAGTTCGTGGATACCGCGAACAGCAACCTTCATCTCAAGGCAAGCTCGCCCTGCATCAACGCGGGCAACAACGCCTATGCGCAAGGTTCCACGGACCTCGATGGCAGGCCGCG
>CAIVKH010000224.1 GCA_903906425.1 uncultured bacterium | reverse complement strand
TCCATGTCCCACGTGCACGGCGAGATCCTGCCGACACCGGACAGCGCCCCGGCCCAGAAGGGTGAGTCCGAGGACGCCAAGCGTAAGCGTCATTACACAGACAACATCGTCTACATGGATAAACTCGTCGGCAAACTCATGGCCGAACTCGACCGGCTTCATCTCCGCGAAAAGACGCTCGTGATCTTCACCGGCGACAACGGCACCGCGCACTTCGGAAAAGAAATTTCGAAAGTGGACGGCAAGCCCATCAGCGGCATGAAAGCCTCGATGCTCGAAGGCGGCAGCCGCGTACCGCTCCTCGTCAACTGGCCCGGCGTCACGCCCGCCGGAAAAGTGAACCACGACCTCACCGACTTCAGCGACTTCTTCGGCACCTTCGCCGAACTCGGCGGCGCGCAGCTTCCCGCCGGCGTCACGATGGACAGCCAAAGCTTCGCCCCGCAGATCAAAGGCGAGAAGGGAACCCCGCGCGACTGGATCTATGTCGAACTCAACGGCAAATCCTACGCCCGCGACGCCCGCTATAAACTCACCAACCGCGGCGAACTCTTCGACCTCAAGAACGCCCCCTTCGAAGAAATCGACACCACCTCCACCACCGACGAAGCCGCCCTCGCCGCGCGCAAAAAACTACAGGCCGTCCTCGACGCCCACCCCGCCGCCACCGGCAAAGCCCTCGCCCCCAAGAAAGCCGCCGCCAAAGGGGAAAAGAAAGCCGGAAAGAAAAACCGCAAGCAGCCCTGACCGGAATTTCCAATCATTGGAAGTGACGGGCTTCCTGTTTTCCAATCATTGGAAAGTGCGCAGGTAGGGCGCGGTGGCTCACCGCGCCGCGGCGGTGTGGGCCACACCGCCCTACCTCACGGCCGAGTCACGCACAGGAATCAATTCGTTATTGGCCGGGAGGGGCGACGTCCCATCGCCCAAAACGGCGGCGGGACGCCGCCGCTCCCAGTTACGGCCGCGTCACCCGCAGGCGGAGGAAGCGGTTCGTCGCGGGCGGGGCGGGGTCTTGAATGGTGACGGCGACGGGCGTGCTGCTGCCGGATTCTGTCACGTTGCTTGCTCCACCCCATGAGCCGGCGATGTTCGTGGCGATTCCATTCCATGCCGCGCTGTTCGTCAGATCGTAGTTGCCCTCGGCAATCAGCGTGATGTCGTTCGCGTTCGTGTTGCGGTTGAAGTTCAGTGCGAAAAAGCCGTTGGTCGTCGGCGTTCCGCTCAACTTCGCCAGATTATCGCTGTTCGTCGGGCTGCTGCCCGTCGCGTATTTCAGCAGATTCGGATAGCCGTCGCCCGTCGCGCAGTCGGTCAGATTCGTCAAGCCATTGGTGATGGCCGATGACCAGAGGCCGTATGCGCTTGGCTGGACTGAAAGCGTGACGTTTGAAGACGAATAGGCGACCTGCCATGCGAGATACGGCGACAATTGAGGAACATTTGTCGCCGTAAATGTCCCAAGGATCGCCGGGGCTTGAAGCACGACAAACGTGGAACCGCTTGCCATCTGGCTGATATTCGTGGAAGTGACAGATATCTTTCCGCTCAGAGCTGCATTTCCTCCAACGCTCAAGCACGTGAAGTTCGTTACGCCATTGACGCGGATGGTGAGCGTTTGGTTGGAAGTGGGCGAATAGTCCCCCGAAACAGAAAGAGTGCCCGTGCCAAAATCTCCAGGTTGGATGGATCCACTGCCGCCAACCGAACCGTGCAACATGCCGCCACCTGTGAGCGCCTGGTTTGGCACGAGACTGAAGGAGGGAAGCGAAGAAGCATCAAGCACCGCACCGGAGGAAACAAAGTAAACCGGACAGTTCGTGCTCAACGCGTTCGGAGTGGCAACCACAAGTGTCCCTCCACTTACGGTTGTCTGACCGGGATAGGTGTTGCCGCCAGATAATGTCCATGTTCCCACATCGTTTTTCGTTACACCCATGTTCGGACCGGTAACAGATGCCTGAATAGCACCGCTGACGGTGCCGGTTCCCGCGCCTGCGAGAACCAAATTGCGACCATTTGCCGTGAACGTCATGGTGCCGCCGAGTGTCAGGCTGCCGCCTGCGACTATGATTGCCGTATCGCCACCGCCACTCATCATGAGAACTGGACCGCTAATCGAATTGTTGCCGACAATATTTAATATCGTCCCATCAACCCAGCTTGTCCAGAACGTCAGATTTGTGGCCAAGTTGATGTCGCCTGTGGTTCCATCCAGTGCGAGTTGGGAATGACCGGCCGATCCGTTCCTTACCAAAACATTCTTTGTACCGACGCCAAGTGCCGTGCTGTTTCGGATCATAACAGTTCCGGCGTTGACGGTCATGTCGCCCATGAATGTATTTGTCCCGCTCAAAATAAGTGTCCCCAAGCCGATGCCACCGCTGCCATTGGTGACGCCAACCTTCGTAAATTGAAATCCTCCTACCAGAGGACCGGCAAATTCATTCGTTGTGGAGGTGGGCACTGTGAGCGTCAGAGCGAACATCGCACTTGTCACGGTCCCGCCGCCGCTCAACCCGGCAATCGCCTGACTTTGTCCGCCAAAATCTAGCAGCGCCCCAGCCTCAACCCGAATAACAGAACCCGTATAGAGCCCATTGGCCCGGCCACTGGCGCAAACAAGCGAACCGCTGCTCACAGTTATGCCGCCGCGGAATGTATTGGTACTCTTCAATGTCAACACGCTTCTCCCGGATTTGAAGAGGCCGCCGCTTCCCGTCATGGTTCCAGTGATAGAATAGGAATTTGCAGAGGCATCCACCTTGATGTCACCCGGAAATACCATGCCCGGCCCGATGACGACATTTGTCTGAACATTCTGAGTCGAATCATCAAAGCGTACTACCGCGCCAGTGGAAAATATGGCACCCCCCTGTAGTGAGATGAGGTCCAGCCAGTTGGGCGTTACGTAATCCCATGCTGTACTGTTCGTCGAGACCCAGAGCAGTGGAAACGGAGCAACCTGAACCGATGTTGTCGCAGACGCAGTGACGGCCATATTTGTAACGGTCACTATCACCGAATAGATGCCACCTGTTGTGAATGTTCTGTAAACTTCTGCCTGATTTGTCATGCCCGCTCCATCGCTAAATTGCCAAGCGATACTTAGAGGATTTCCGACAACTAGCGCTTGATAGTACAATGAAGCCCCGATCTGGCTGTTTGTTCCGGGGACAACAGCGATAGACACGGACAGAGCATTCGAAGGATTGAATTCATCACACCCAACATCCACCGCAGTTCCATTTGTCCTCGGGTCACCATCAATATCGATGCCCGAGTTGGGATATGAGCTATTGCCCGCGTCAATGCAGGGAGAGCCCGGCATCAGATGCAGATTATTTGTACTCCACATCATCGGCGCATTCGTGAAATTTGCTGCGCCGCTCGGCGGCATCGGAGTTGTACAACAGTTGCTGCTTGAACCACCAGAATAGTTCGTGACCATGTTATAATAGATTATGGAGTTGAATAACGATGAATCCCAAGTGCCGCCTGATCCACCATAACTGTAATTTGCCGCCACTGTGCAATTGAAAAGCGTGCTTTGATATGCGCCACCACCACCATACGCTGTATTTCCCGTAATTAGGCAGTTGTAAAGGACACCAGAGGATGCCCCACCTCCTCCGAGTACAGATCCCCCATTATTCCCAATCAATGTGCAGTTATAAATTGTCCCGCCTTTGCAACCGCCGCCACCGCCATAGGCGAAATTTCCTGAAATTATGCAATTAGACACAACTCCATTAGCAGTTGCGCAATAAACTCCGCCACCATAGCCCTGCGCGCCGACGAATGATTTCGTGTATCCGTTTGATATAGTGAAGCCGGAGAGCATCGCGCCGTCACCAACATAGGCGCATCGAATTGCCGCGTTTCCAATCGGACCAAGGCCGAGAATACTCGTAGCTGATGCTCCATTCGAGCTCTTCACAGAAATCGCATTTGTGATTGCTATACGATTTGTAATACTGCCGGCAAGTCGTCCGCCCGTCGCATAGACTCCATTACTGACAAGGACAGTGTCGTTGGAGACGGTCAGGTCTATCGCGGCTTGGATGGTTTGTCTGGCGGTGGCCCAACTCAGTCCGTCGGCGGAGTCGTTGCCGTTGGTGGCGACATAGTAGGTCGTGGCATGGGCTGCGGGGGCGAGGAGGAAAAGAACATTCAGAAGAGCGGTCATCTGCTTCATGCGGGTTTTCATTTTATGTCTCCGGTGTTCACGAGCTGTTTATCTCATGTATTCGTGCGTCTGCAAAGTATGAAGTGATGACGTCCCCGTCATCACGGTGACGGCGGGGACGCCGTCACTCCATGTTTTCCAATCATTGGAAGTGGCGGGCTGGATTGTTTCCAACGATTGGAAAGTGCGGGGGTATTCGTTGTTTGGACTGCGGAAGCGAATTCGGATGAGCTTCCGCTTTGGGCCGGAAAGCGAATCGGCGAGCTTTCCGGCGAGGAGGGCAAGCTCGCGGACTCGCTTGCTGACGAAAAGCGGAAGCTCGAAGCGTCGCTTCCGCAGTCCAAACAGATTCGCCATCCAAAGGCTCACGGCGCCGCCTCCACGGTCAGGGTGGCGACGGGGTCGAGGCCGCTGACGCGCGTGTAGGTGCCCACCGGATCGCTGCCGCCGGTCTTCGTGCCGGACCAGACTTCGATGACTTCGTGGGTGACGAATTTGGTGGCTTGGATGACGAGTTTCCAGACGCCCGCTGCCGAGTCGAAGAAAAGTTTCTGCGACGCGCCG
>CAIVKH010000223.1 GCA_903906425.1 uncultured bacterium | reverse complement strand
GGTCCCAGGGGCGCGCACCCACGCCTCCAGGGTTTGCTGCTCCTCGGCCGTCATGGACAATGCACAAGCTGGATTCCACATGTTCGGCAGCATGACAGGAATCCAGAGATTGTAAAGATATGACTGTTACACTACACTAGTGACCCCAAACGTTTGGGATGGCCTTGGAATTTCCATGATGCTGCCGCAATCGTCTCACTTTGCGTTCAAATATTTCTAAATTAGGGCTTTACATGATCCGGCCTTTCTTTTTGTGAAAAAGAGGGAAAACCGGTCTGTCAAGTCGGATGTCACAAAAGCAATTGGAGACGACGTGACCGCACACCGTCTGACAGGCCGCCTCGAACCTATTTCGCGCCGGTCGTGGCGAGGTGCCTGGCCAGTTCGCCTTTGGCTTCGTCGAGGTTCGCGACTTTTTGCGCGGTGTCCACGAGGACGTTGACGGCTTCGCGGGTCACTTCGCAGAAGCCTTCGCCAGTGACGAAATATTTCGTCTCGTTGCCGGAAGTCAGTTTGCTGATGCCGCGGCGCAGCATCGCAAGCATCGGCGCGTGGCCGGCGAGGACGCCGAAGTCGCCCTCAACTCCGGGCGCATAGAAGGATTCGCACTCGCCTTCGAAGGCCTTGCCGTGCGGACTGACGATGGATATTTTGAACGCGGGCATTTTCTAGCTCGCCTTCAGCTTCTTCGCCTTTTCCATGGCCTCCTCGATGGTTCCGACGTAGAGGAACGCCTGCTCGGGAATTTCGTCGTGCTTGCCTTCGAGGACTTCCTTGAAGGAGCGGACGGTGTCGGCGAGCTGGACGTAGGCGCCGTGCATGCCGGTGAATTGTTCGGCGACGTGGAACGGCTGCGAGAGGAAGCGCTGGATTTTGCGCGCGCGATTCACGGTCGTGCGGTCTTCCTCGGAAAGTTCGTCGAGGCCCATGATGCGGATGATGTCCTGCAGTTCCTTGTACTTTTGCAGGATCTCCTTCACGCCGCGGGCGACGTTGTAGTGCTCCGCGCCGACGATTTCGGGGGCGAGCATCGTCGAGGACGACGCGAGCGGATCGACGGCGGGATAAATTCCGAGCTCGGCGATCGGGCGCGAAAGTTCGGTGGTCGCGTCGAGATGCGCGAAGGTCGCGGCCGGGGCGGGATCGGAATAATCGTCGGCCGGCACGTACACGGCCTGGATCGAGGTGATCGAGCCGTTCTTCGTGGAGGTGATGCGTTCCTGCAATTCGCCCATGTCGGTGCCGAGCGTGGGCTGATAGCCGACGGCGGACGGAATGCGTCCGAGCAGCGCGGACACTTCGGCGCCGGCCTGCGTGAAACGGAAAATGTTATCGATGAAGAGCAGCACGTCCTGTCGCATGTCATCGCGGAAATATTCGGCGACGGTGAGCGCGGAGAGCGCGACGCGGGCGCGCGCGCCGGGCGGCTCGTTCATCTGGCCGAACACCATCGAGGTTTTGTCAATGACGCCGGACTCCTTCATTTCGCGGTAGAGCGCGGTGCCTTCGCGCGTGCGCTCGCCGACGCCGGCGAACACGGAGTAGCCGCCGTGCTCGGTGGCGATGTTGCGGATGAGCTCCTGAATCAAGACGGTCTTGCCGACGCCTGCGCCGCCGAACAGACCGATCTTGCCGCCCTTTTTGTACGGCGCGAGCAGGTCGATGACTTTGATGCCGGTGACGAGGATCGTGTCCTGCGTGGACTGCTGGTCGAAGGTCGGCGCGGGATGATGAATCGGCAGCGTCTTTTCGTGTTTGACCGGGCCGGCGTTATCAATCGGTTCGCCGAGCAAATTCAAAACGCGGCCCAGCGTGCCGATGCCGACGGGCATCATGATTTCACCGCCGGTATTGATGACATCGGTTCCGCGGCTCAGGCCGTCAGTGGTGTCCATCGCGATGGTGCGGACGGCGTTGTCGCCGAGATGCTGCGCGACTTCGAGTGTGAGGTTGCCGGCCTTGTCGCTGATGAAAGGATTGGAGACTTTCAGCGCCGAATAAATCGCGGGCAGTGCGCCCGGCGGAAACTCGACGTCCACCACCGCGCCCATGATTTGCGTAACTTTTCCGTTTGCGATCTTCGTCGTTGTGACTGCTGACATTTTCTAGCTCCTAAAATTCAAATAAATAATCTAGTCACGCGCGTTTCTTGATTTTGACCGTCTTAACCATCGCGGACTTTTTCAAGCGCCCGGTGCGATCAGAAAACTGGATGCTTCCATCTTCACGAACTACCCAGACTTCGAGCGCGCCTTTCGCGAGATAGAGATCAACCTTGTGTTCGATTTCCTGCTGCGTGTTGCCGGGCGAAACGATTTCAACGCAGATTTCCGGCGCGACCGTGTAGGGCGTCTTGAATCCGTGCTCGCTGATAAATTCATCGCTGGCCCACGCGACATCGGCCACCTTCACTCCGTCAGTCGTGAGAATGCTGCATTCGCTGATGACTCGGCCACCCTTGCGACTCTTGCTCAAACACATGCCGATGTCCATCTGCGTAACGCCGTGCCAGTTCGAAGCCGGCGACATCAGAATCGCGCCGCTATTCGTGGTTTCAACTTTGTACGGAATATCACGGAACCACGGATCGCCGAGGATTTGCTTCCACATGGACAAGGCAAGATTTGCGCTCATCGAACAAAGCCTCCCGCTGAATTCTGCAATTTCAACTCAATCCCTGTCATTTTCGTCATCAACCCTTCAGCGCTTCTGCGCCGGAAACGATTTCGATGAGTTCTTTGGTGATGGATGCCTGCCGCGCGCGGTTGCGAAGCAGCGTGTACAGCGTGATCATCTGGTTCGCGTTGGTCGTCGCGTTGTCCATCGCGGTCATGCGCGCGCCGTTTTCGCCGGCGGCGTTTTCGAGCAGCGCGAAAAACAGGCTGAACTCGATCGTCTTCGGCAGCAGCAGCGAGAGCAGTTCGCCTTCGGACGGTTCGAGGATCATGTCCGGTTGAAGTTTTTCCTCGCTGGGTTCGACTTCGGCCGGCGCGATCGGCAGCAGCTGCTCGAAGACCGGCTTCTGCGAAAGCGGGTTGATGAAATGATTGTAGGCGAGGTGGACCTCGTCGAACTGTCCGCCGAGAAACGCGCCGCAGGCTTCGTGCGCGATGCGTACGGCGTCGGTGGACTGCGGCCGGCCGGTGACGTTCTCGTAATATTTGAAAATCCGCTGGTGATGTTTGCCGCGGAACGCGAGCCAGCCGCGGCGTCCGCAGAAGGCGAAATGAATGTGCTGTCCCGCGCGGGAAGGATGATGCAGCCAGCGGTTGACGGCCTTGATCAAATTATTGTTGAAGCCGCCGCAGAGTCCCTTGTCGGAGGTGATGAGGATGACCAGAACATTTTTAACTTCCGGGCGCACTCCGAGCAGCGGATGCGCGGTTGCGTCAACGCTCGCGGCGAGGCGCGCGATGGTCTCGCGCAGTTTCGTCGAATAGAACAGCGCCTTGCGCTGCGCGTCCATGGCCCGCGTGAGGCGGCTCGCCGCGACCATTTTCATGGTCTTGGTGATCTTGCGAGTGTTATTCAGACTCGCGAGCTTGGCTTTATATTCTTTGAGTGAAGGCATGACTCAATTTTCCAGTCATTGGAAATTTGGCTCACGCCAGTTTCCAATCATTGGAAATTTCTATTTGAACGTCCTCTTGAATTCCGTCAGCACGGTGGTCAGTGCGGCTTTGACATCGTCGGTCATCGCCTTCTTTTCGTTGAAAAGCTTCACGTAGTTCGCGCCAATGC
>CAIVKH010000222.1 GCA_903906425.1 uncultured bacterium | reverse complement strand
GGTCGGAAATTGTCCGCAGATGACGAAGGCGGACGCGAAGTTTTCCATGTGCCGGCAAATTCACTGCAACATGAATCGTCCATCTGTGCGGCATGACCGATCTCTGGCGCGCGTTCGGCCATCGCGCGGCGAACACGCTCGGCATGGGGTCGCATCTAAATGGGCGCGAAATTCAGAATCAGGCCCGGTGTCATGCGCATGAACATCAGCCGCCGAACTTTTCTGCAGACCACTGCCGGTCTGGCCGCAGCGGTTGCGCGCGCGGAACCCGCGCCGACGAGGCCGGCGAAAATCATCGATACGCACACGCACTTTTTCGACCCATCGCGACCGCTGGGCGTGCCGTGGCCGCCCAAGGATGACGCGGTTCTTTATCGGACGACTCTGCCGAAAGATTACCGTGCACTGCCGGTGCCGCAGGCCGTTGACGGGACGATCGTCGTCGAGGCGAGCACGTGGGTTGAGGACAACCAGTGGATACTCGATCTCGCCGCGCGCGATCCGTTCATCGTCGGATTTGTCGGCAACCTGCAGCCCGGAACACCGGCGTTTGCCGGCAATCTGAAACGGTTCGCCGCGAATCCGATTTTTCGCGGCATCCGCATCCGCGCTGGCTCGCTCGAAAATTTTCTCGGTGATCGCGCGTTCGTTGACGATCTGCGCGCCATCGCGGATCGCGGGTTGACGTTTGATGTGCATTCGCCGCCGTCGTGGGTGGGACAGGCCGCCCGGATCGCAGTGCTGGTGCCGGGCCTGAAACTCGTCATCAACCATGTCGCCAACGCCGCGGTGAATGGCGCGCAGGCATCCGATGAATGGCAGCGGTTGATCGAATCGCTCGCGGCGCATCCGCAGATTTTCATGAAAGTTTCCGGTCTCGCCGAAGGCACGAAGCACGACAACGGAGACGCGCCGGAATCCGCGGACACGTATCGCCCCGTTCTCGAATTGCTCTGGCGGGCGTTCGGCCCCGACCGGCTTCTCTACGCGAGCAACTGGCCGGTGAGCGGACGTTACGCGCCGCTCGGCCGCGTGCAGAAAATTGCGATGGATTTTTTCGCCGGCAAGGGCCAGCCCGCGCTCGACAAAGTCTTTTGGAAGAACGCGCAGATCGCGTATGGCTTGAAGCAATGAGTCCTCCGTCCCCGAAGCAATCGCCGGATGAAGTTTCCAATGATTGGAAAAAAGCGCGACCGCAACTTCCAATCATTGGAAGTTTGCCGGCAGGCATCCACCGCGGCGCCCGAAAGGTGATGAAATGAAATTAATAAATTCTGTCCTGTTGTCCGGACTCCTGGTCGCTGCGGTGAACGCGGAGGAAAAACCGGCAGTCGTTTGGTGGTCCGCGCCGGTTGAAAAAGGCGAACTCGTGCAGGTTCATGGCGGCGTGTGGGGCACGAATCCTGTCGTTGAAATTGCGACGATGGCCGATGGCTCGCCGGGATCGCCGCAGCCTGCGGGCGCAGCGGATTTCCGAAATGCAGTACGCGTGCAAACGGTGAAGGTCACCGACACCGGCGTTTGCTTCGAGCTTCCGCGCAAGCTCGATGGAGGGCTCGCGGCGTGTCGGATCGTTGCCGGGTCGGGCGTGGCATCGGAGCCGTTCGTATTGAACGAACCGGCGGCATGGTGGTTCTCGGGCGACCGCGGCGACGAAGCTTCGCCCGGAGGAGCGCTGCGATTTTTCGGTCGATGTCTCTCGCGCGATGACAAGGCGCGCGCGGTGCTGGTCGAAGGCAAACGAAGCATCGAGTTGAAGCTGACTAAAAAAGACGTCTGGTCGCTCGACGCGAAATTGCCGGATGATCTTCCGCCCGGTTCGTACGAAGCTTTCGTTCACAACGGCAGCGGCGGCCACGATGGCTGGCGAAGTTCCGGCACGGTGAAAATTTGCACGCACGACGAAGCGTGGAAAACGAATCGCTTCGATGTGACGGCGTTCGGCGCGATTGCGAATGATGGCATGGACGACACGCTCGCGCTGCAATCGGCGCTCGCGGCCGCGGCGACGAACGGCGGCGGCATCGTGTTTCTTCCGCGCGGACGTTTCCAGTGCAACGGCACGCTGAGGATTCCGCCGCGAACGTTGCTCCGCGGCGAGTCGCGCGAGGCGACGGAACTTTACTGGCCCGACTGCGACGAACCGCCGGAGAATCTTATCGAAGGAAGCACGGCTTTCGGAATCGAAGAGCTGTTCATTCATTCCGGCAAATATCGCAACGGCATCGTCTGCACGAACGCCGCAGCAGGCGAGCACGCACTCGGCGGCGGCGCGACGACCAACGCGTCAACCGCAAGCGACATCACAATCCGGCGCGTGCGGCTGAAACTCATCATTGACCAATATTTGATCAAGAATACGGCGGAGTATGAGAAGCGGTCCTATCTTAAAGGAAATGGTCTCGTCATCCGCGACGCGCGGAATGTGCGTGTCGAGGATTGCGACATCTTTGCGTCGAAGGAAGGTTCGACGACGCTGTATTTCATTTTGAGCGCCGAGCATCTTCGCATCGCAAACTGTCGGATCAATGGCTCGGGGTGGGCTGTCGTCGGCGGCGACAAGGTGATCTTCGAAAACAACGAGGCGTGGAATTGCACCTACAGCATCGCGCCGGTCTGCCGGAATCTTTTCTGGAGCAACAACCGCCAGCACGATCTTTTCACGAACAACCGCGAGAGCATCACGCACGACGGCGCACGCACCGCGTTCCGCGGTCTCGTCGGCGCGCGATGCGATGGAACGCGAATGGAACTCGATTTCGGCGGCGTAAAAGATCCCTTCAAATTCGGTCCGCAATATTGGGTCGGCCGGGAGATTCAACTCATCGAGGGCCGCGGCGCGGGACAAACGCGGACGATCGCTGCGATCACGAACAACACCGTGACGATTGAGCGCCCGTGGTCCATCGCGCCTGATGCGTCGTCGCGATTCGTCGTCGCGTCCGAGCGTTTGCACCTGCTGTACGTGGACAATTACACGGAGGATTCGAGCATCGCGATCCAGCTTTACGGCGGCGCGACGGAGGCCGTGCTGGCCCGCAACCGCTGCGCGCGGTCGGGCGGCTTCGTCGGTTTCGGCATGGATTATCACGGCATCATCCCCGCGTGGTTCGTGCAGTTTCTCGACAACGAAATCATCGAGGGCAACGGCTATCGCGGTCCTCATAACGATGTGCCGCCGGCCGATTCGATCATGGCGATGCTCGACCACGGAGGCTCGAATACGCTCACGCGTTCCTGCGTGATCCGGCGCGGCATTCTCCAAAACAATGCGCACGTGGAAATCGCCGGCGCGAACGGTATCGTCGAAAACTGCATCGTGAAAAATTCGGACGCGGGAATTTCCGTCGCCGCAAAGAACGCGGAGAGCGTTGTTCTGCGAGGCAATCGTTTCGAAAGCGTCGTCGCCCCGCTCGATCCGGTTGCGATGCAGGCCGCCGTCATTCACCCGGCGGAACGCGCGCTGGCGATGATCGCGGGCGCGGAGGCCGTTATGGGCAACGACCCGCCCGCGGCGTGGCGCATACTGAAAGCGAAGCTGGAGCAGTCGGCGAAGACCAGCGGCACCAATGATCCCGCCGCAGCGACGCAGGCTCGCGATTTGATCGTCGAAGCGATTCGTTTGCTCGCTGCGGCCGGCGGAACAAAGGTTCTCGATGCGCGGATCGCGCAGTCGCTGTTGGGCGCGTCGGTTCAGATTCCGAACTGGGATCCCTGGATGACCAGGCTCATGACCTCGGAAAACGCGGCGACGGGCACGGTGATGCTCCGCGCGAGCCTGGCATCCGTCGCGCCGGCCGTGACGTGCCGTTTCACATGCGACGAGATCGCCGGATGGGAGTTTCAGGCCGAGCCGGTCCGCCTTGTTCCCGGCCAGATCACTGAAATGAAGACGACGGTCACTGCGCCCGCAGGACCGAAGGGATTTTTCCGGCTGCCGGCCACGATCGAATACAGCGGCGACGGGTGGACGCTGAAGTGTCGCGAGAATTTGAAGACGCTAACGGAAAATCGCATCGGCCAGTGGATCGTCGCGGGGCCGTTCGCGTGCGCGACGAACGCGCCGTTCGATTCGCGGAAGATCGTGCCGGAAAATCCGGTGAACCTGAAGTCGGCCTACGACACGCTTCGCGGCCGGCAGGGCTGGCGGGTGCTCACGAACGGCAACGTGCATGGCGCCGTAAATCTCGCGGCCCTGTTCGGGACGAACGCGATTCCGTCCGCGGCGGTTGCCCTCTCCGTTCTGCGCGTCGCGCGGCCGGTGACGATCCGGATCACGGCCTACCAATCGCTCCGCCTGTTCGTGGACGGAACGCGCCTTGGCTCCGACACGTCGCGCGGCAACTGGGGCAGCGCCACGCTCGCGCCGGGACTTCACATCTTGAAGGCCCTCACCACCGCGCCGGAGAAATCGGCCGGATGGGAACTGCGCATCGCCTGCGAAATCTCCCGCGATTGTATGCCGGGCGATCTCACCGTCGTGCCCGCCGAAGAAGTTTTGCGGATGGATTCTCTGCAGCCTGCGAAGAGCGAAAATTTCCAATGATTGGAAGAACTCGCGATCACCAATTCCAATCATTGGAAAAGACCGCCGCGTGAATTTCCAATGACTGGAGAACCAAAGATGGAACGGAGGCATGAGTGATGAAGAAGACACTTGTCGGTTTTTCGCGGCGGGAATTTATCGCGGCGCAGGGCGCGGTTCTCTGCGGGCTGGCGGTGCCCGCGGGTTCGTTGCTGGCGGCGGAGGAAACGCCGTCGCCGAAAATGAAAATCGGGATTGCCACGCTGGGATTTTCCGAACACACGAACGCATCGCTGGCGAAGGAACTGTCCGGCGCGGGGATCAAGCTGATCCAGCTGTTCCTCGCGCAGACCGACAGCAAATTCTGGAAGTACAACGACCGCTCCGATGTCTCCAGCCTGACGCCCGCGCGCTGCCGCGAGATCGCCGCGCCGTATCGCGATGCCGGCATCGCGATTCACAGCCTCGGCGTTTACACGAACCTCATTCATCCCGACGCGGCGGAGCGCAACGCGAACCTCGCGTATTTCGAGGCGATGATGGAGATCGGCGGGAACATGGGCGTGAAGACGTTCATCACCGAGGCCGGTCACTTTCACGATGCGAAATCGCCCGCGCCTCCGGTGCCGCTGGAATTTCAGGACGCGGTCTGGCCGCGCATGATCGCGACAGGAAAACAGCTCGCGGCGATGGCGGAGAAACATGGCGCGAAAGTTTTGTTCGAACCTTTTTATCGCGGATTCCTCGCGAGCGCGAAACGGCTGCGACTGTTTCTCGAAGAGGTGAACTCGCCGCATGTGCGGGCTCTCCTCGATCCGGCAAATCTGATCGAGGTGAATGATCTTCCGGAAATGTTTGGCCAGCTCGCGCCGCTGATAGACTGCATGCACGCGAAGGATCGGAAGCTTCACACCGACGTCGGCGTCGCCGCCGGCAAAGGCGATCTCGACTACAAACAATTCGTCACGCTCGCCGCACGCCACGCGCCAAACGCTCCGCTGGTTTTGGAATATGTCGGCACAAAGGATTACAAGCAGGCGCTGGAACATCTCCGCACCGCGATGCGCGATGCGAACATTGTCGAGGCATGAAGGAACGATCATGAAAAATAAGCAACGTCAGAATGGCCACGGCATTTCGCGCCGAGATTTTCTGGGCACCACCGCCGCGGCAGCCGCGTTCACGATTCTGCCGGGCCGCGTGCTCGGCGGGCCGGGACAGGTCGCGCCGAATTCGAAGACGACGATGGCGTGCATCGGCGTCGGCGGTCAGGGAACGCAGGACATGATGGCGTTCTTGCAGTCGCCGGAAATCCAGGTCGTGGCGGTGTGCGATGTGAACCGCGAGGGAGGCGGCTACATTTCGTGGAACTGGTCGCAGGGAAAGGAAGCGCAGGCCGCTGGGCGCGAACCGGCGCGCCGCGCAGTCGATGAATTCTATGGAAAGCAACAGCCGTCGGGGCAGTCTCGCGGTTGCAGGGCCTACGCGGACTATCGCGAGCTGCTGGAAAAAGAGGATGTGGACGCGGTGATGATCGCGACGCCGGATCATTCGCACGCGGTGATCACGATGGCGGCGCTGAAAAAGAAGAAGCACGTCTATTGCGAAAAGCCGCTGACGTGGTCGGTGGCCGAGGCGCGGCTCGTCACCGAGACGGCGCGCGCGGCGGGCGTGGCCACGCAACTTGGAAATCACGGACAGGCCACCGAGGAGGCGCGCGTGACGCAGGAGATGATCGCCGACGGAGCGATCGGTCCAGTGCGCGAAGTTCATGTCTGGAGTCCGGCGCGATTCTGGGCGCCGGCGTTGTACGAAACGCGCCCGCCGGAAACGCCGCCGAAGCCCGACGGTCTCGAATGGGATCTGTGGCTCGGGCCTGCGCCGGAGCGGCCGTATCATCCGGCGTATTGTCCGTGGACGTGGCGCAACTGGTGGGATTTCGGAACGGGCCTGCTCGGCGATCTCGGCTGCCACAAACTTTCCACCGTGTTCAAGGCGCTGAAGCTTGGCCATCCGGTCAGCGTCGAAGGAAGCTCCACGAAGGTGAATCCGGAAACCTATCCTCTCGGCGTGATGGCGCGCTTCGAATTTCCGCAGCGCGGCGATTTGCCGCCGGTCACGCTGAACTGGTACGACGGTGGCCTGCGCCCGCCGCACCCGCCCGAACTGCCGCTCAACGAGCGCCTCGGCGACGTGCTCTACGTCGGCGACAAGGGCACGATGATGGGCTACCGGATCATTCCCGAATCGCGCATGAAAGAATTCGGCAAGCCGACGAAACGTCTGCCGCGCTCGCCGGGCCATTACAAGGAATTCGTCGAGGCCTGCCGCGGCGGTCCGCGCGCCGGATCGGACTTCGTGGACCACGGCGGACTGCTCAGCGAAGTCTGCATGCTCGGCAATGTCGCCGTTCACGCGCAAAAGAAACTCCTGTGGGACGGCCCGAACATGAAGGTCACGAGTGACGCCGACGCGAATCAGTTTCTGCGCCGCGAATATCGCAAGGGCTGGGCGCTCTGAAATGCGCAGTGATGGCGCGTGTTTCCAATGATTGGAAATTTGCCTCACGAGAAGTTCCAATCATTGGAAAATATGCGGCGGAATGAAAATGATGAAACACACACGCGACGCGATACGCCCGATCCCAGCGCTGATTTTCACCGCAATTCTTCTGCTCACGACCTCCGTCGGCAGCGGAGCGCAGACATCGGCGCTTTGGGGAACTTCCGGCGAGAAGTGGACGCCGGAAAGCCGGCTGCCAGACTTTTCCTTCGCGGGCTACCGGCGGGGCGAAGAGCCGTTTCGCATACCGACCAATCAGATTTCCGTGGCCGCATTCGGCGCGAAGGGCGACGGTTCGACGGACGATACGGCTGTATTCAAGAAGGCGATCGCGGCGGGCGCGGGCAAACTCATTCTCATTCCGCCGGGACGTTTTGTGCTGAGCGATATGCTGGAGATTCGGCAGTCGGGCACCGTGCTGCGCGGCGCGGGTTCGGAAAAAACAGTGCTGCTGTTCACGAAGTCGTTGGAGGAGTTGCGACCGAGTCCCGCGAAAACCGACAGCAAGCAGCCTACCTCAGGCTGGTCGTGGGGTGGGGGACTGATCACGATCGGCGGCAAGGATCGCGGTTCGGTGTCGTCTGTGGAAGTTACGCGCGAAGAGCGGCGCGGTTCGCTCGCGCTCGCGCTGGGCAAACACAATTTCAAGCGCGGCGACGAGGTCGTCCTCACCGTGTCGGATGACGACGACAAATCGCTGCTGAAATATCTCTATCGCGATCAGACGGGCGACATCTCCGGCTTGAAAAATTGGCGCTGCCGCCAGGTTTTTCGCATCATGTCGGTCGCGGGCGACGTCGTGACGCTCGACCGCGGCGTCCGCTTCGATGTGCGCCGCGCCTGGCGGCCGACGCTTGCGGCGTTTGCTCCAGCCGTGACCGACTCCGCACTGGAAGGCGTCGCGTTCGAGTTTCCGGCCACACCGTATCGCGGACATTTCAAAGAGGTCGGCTTCAATCCGGTACAGATCAGCGCGTCTGCGGCGAACTGCTGGCTGCGCGACATCAAGGCGTGGAACGCGGACAGCGGCCCGTATGTCAACGGCACGTTCTGCACGCTCGTTGGCATCCATCTCGGCGCGGATCCCGCGCGCAAATCGGCGCAGGGACAAACCGGCCATCACGGCATCACGTTTGGGGGGATGGACTGCCTCTGCACCGGCTTCGACATCGAAACGCAGTTCATTCACGACCTGACCGTTCAAAGCGCGCAGGGCTGCGTGTTCGAATCGGGACGCGCCGTGAATCTCTGCATGGATCATCACCGCTGGGCGCCCTACGAAAATCTTTTCACGGACATTGATGCCGGCGAAGGTTCGCGATTGTTCCAGTCCAGCGGCGGCGGCGAACGCGGCAATCATACGGCGGCGGGCGAGACCTTCTGGAACATCCGCACGCGCCAGCCCGCTCCGAACCCGAAAAGCCTCGGCGAGGATGCGATCAACATCGTCGGAATAAATCTCCGCGACTCCGCGGACCAACTGCCCGCAAAAATGTGGTACGAACCGATTCCGTCCGGCCAGGTGCAGCCCGCCAATCTCCATGCGGCGATGCTCGCCGCGCGTGTCGGCGCGAAACGTCCGAGGCTCGCCGTGCTGACGGATATCGGCGGCGATCCCGACGACCAGCAGGCGATGGTCCGGCTGATGACGTACGCAAACGAGTTCGAGATCGAGGCACTGATCGCGAGCGCATCCGGCACGCCGGGAGAATTGAAACAGGAAATCACGCAACCCGATCTGATCCGCGAAATCATCGGCGGCTACGAAAAGGGTTTGCCGAACCTTCGCAAGCACGCCACCGGCTGGCCGGATGCCGAACAGCTTCGCGCCCGCGTAAAATCCGGAAACCCGAAGCGCGGCCGTGCGAATATCGGCGACGGGCACGACAGTGAAGCGTCGCGATTTCTCATCGAGCGGATTGATGCCGGAACGCCGGAGCGACCGCTCAATATTTCTATTTGGGGCGGCCAGACGGATCTCGCGCAGGCGCTGTGGCGCGTGAAAAAAGATCGCGGCGACGCGGCCTTCGGCGAGTTCTTGAAAAAGTTTCGCGTGTACGACATCAGCGACCAGGACGGCATCGCCGGCTGGATGCGTGAAAACTTTCCCGGCATGTTTTACATTCTTTCCAAGGCGCCCGCCGACCGCGACAGACGCGAAGCCGTTTTTCGCGGGATGTTTCTGACCGGCGACGAATCGCTCACCAGTCGCGAATGGATCGAGCAGAATATCCGCAGCACCGGCCCGCTTGGCGCGCTGTATCCGGTGAAAACATGGAGCGCGCCGAATCCGTTTGGCTGTATGAAGGAGGGCGACACGCCATCGTGGTTTTTCTTTTTGCCGCGCGGCGGCAACGATCCGTCCGATCCAACGAAGCCCGGCTGGGGCGGCCAGTATCGTCGCGAGCCGGACGGCTGGTGGCGCGATCCGCCCGCCGAGGCCGGCTCCGATCCACGCGCCACCGTCAGCCGCTGGCGGCCCGATTTCCAGCGCGACTTCGCCCGCCGCATGAAGTGGTCCGCCGAGTAAGCTGCAAACTTCCAATGATTGGAAAAAGCCGCGCGCGGAGTTTCCAATCATTGGAAATCCGCCGGGCCGCACCTATGGAAACGTGATCGACGGCGAATTCTTGGCGACATGAAGACAAAACATTTTCTTTTGCTGTCCGGCCTTTTGGCAGGAATAGCGGCGTCAGCCGCCGAGACGAACAGCGTCGCGATTCCGCCGCTGCCGCAGGGCGATCGCACGCTCGCGGACCGGTTCGCGAATCCGCCGGCATCGGCGCGCATTTTGCGAATCATTCACAAACAGCACGACAATCCGGCGGAGCAGGACAAGCAATTGCAGCAGCTCGCGGCGCAGGGCTTCGGCGGATTCGTGGGCAACGTTTCTTTCGACGGCTACGTGGACGATGAGACGAAATGGCCGGCGTTCCTGCGCGGCGTGCGCGAGGCGAAAGCGGCGGGAATGTCGCTGTGGCTTTACGACGAATGCGGTTATCCGTCGGGCAGCGCACGCGACCTCACGCTGCGCGGGCATCCGGAATGGGCCGCGCGCGGCTTGCTGATCGCAGAGACGAATTCGACCGGCGGCGAAATTTCGCTCGCGCTGCCGCCGGGCACGCTCGTGTCGGCGGTTGCGCTGCCGGTTCGCGACGGAATCGCGGCGCTCGGTCACGCGACGAATCTCGCGGCATCGGTGAATGCCGGGCAACTGCGATGGAACGCACCGGCAGGTGACTGGCGTGTGCTGGCGATGACGGATGATTTGATCTACGAAGGCACGCACGCGGCCGTCAGCCTCGCGTTCAAGAAGCCGTGCATCAATCTGCTGATGCCGGAAACGACCGCGCGATTTCTGGAGGTCACGCACGATCAATATGCGGCTCGGCTCGACAAAAATCTCGGACACTTTTTCGTTTCGACATTCACGGACGAGCCGTCGCTGATGAATTACTGGATGCGCCCGATGCCGTATCGCGTGCTGCCGTGGTCGGAATCGCTGGCAAAGGAATTCAAAAAGCGCCGCGGTGAATCGCTCGATCCGCTGTTGCCGGCGCTCGTTGTTGATGCCGGCCCGCGCGGCGCAAAGGCGCGATATGATTTCTGGCGGACGATCGCGGAACTGGTCTCGGAAAACTATTTTGGCCAAATCCAAACATGGTGCCATCGCCATCACGTCGCATCTGGCGGCCATCTGCTGATGGAAGAATCACTGACGGCCCACGTGCCGCTCTACGGCGATTTCTTCCGATGCGCTCGCCGGCTTGACGCGCCCAGCATTGATTGCCTGACGAGCATCCCATCGGAGGTGCCGTGGCACATCGCGAGGATGATCAGCAGCATCGCCGATCTCGAGGAACGCAAAGTCACCATGTGTGAGACATCGGATCATTGCCAGCGATACCGGCCCGCAGGCGACACGCGGCCGATCCGCGTGGTCACGGCGGACGAAATCCGCGGCACCTGCAACCGACTGCTCTGGGGCGGCATCAGCACGATCACCAGCTACTACTCGTTCTCCGACCTTGACGACGAACAGCTCCGACAGATCAACAACTGGGTCGGCCGGTGCTCCACCATGCTCGGCGGCGGTCATCAGGACGCCGACATCGCCGTGCTTTATCCGATCGAAAGCATCTGGCCGAAACTCATTCCCGCGCGGCACAATGCAACGGATGTGGCGGGCGCGCGGCAAATCGAACACGTCTATCACGGCGTCAGCGACACTCTCTTCAGCGCGAACCGCGACTTCACTTATGTTGACGCTCGTGCGCTGGTGGACGCGAAGCCGAAACAAGATTCGCTCGTTCACGGCGATCTGCGCTGGCGGGTTGTCGTGCTGCCTTGCGCCGACACGCTGCCGATGGCGGCATTGAAAAATCTTGAGCGCTTCTGGCGTGCAGGCGGCACCGTCATCGCCGTCGGTGCGCGACCCGCCAACAGCGAAGCGGAATTCCCCGCACCGCGCGTGCAGGCGATGGCGAGAAGAATGTTCGGCGAAAATGATGAGCCATCCGTCATCACGAATGCGGCGGGCGGTGCGGGAATTTATTTACCGGCAGGCATGGCCTCGCTGTTGCCGAAGCTGCTCGACACAATTATCGAGCGCGATGCCCGCAGCGATGATCCGCATTCGCCGCTGCGAATCACGCACCGCCGCATCGAAGATCACGATGTCTATTTCGCCATCAACGACAGTGCCGCGCCGTGGAACGGTGCGATTCATTTTCCAGGAAACGGTGTCAGCGAGAAATGGGATCCGGCCACTGGTACGATGACGCCCATCGCGGCCGGAACAAACGTCTCGCTGCAACTCGGGCCCTACGGCGCGATGCTGTTTCGTGTCGCCGAAATCGCATCGCCCCGCCGCCTGAATCTCGTGCGCGCCGCGTCACCGGTCTTCGCCAGCAAGCCGCTGCCCGACGTCGCGCCGGTCATCGGCAAAGGCGAATTCGTTCAGGCCACGCTGGCGGGCGATGCCGCATCAGGCTGGTGCGCCCCGGCGACGTTGGCGAAAAGCCAGGTGGACACGCACCTGTTTATCGCGTTTCGTTTTCCCCAACCGGTTGACCTGCGCGCTGACGATGGCCTCTTGCTGGAAACTTCCGTGCCGGCCGGCCAGCAAACGGGAATCGAATTGCTGGTGATCATGCACACCAGCGATGGCGGCGATTATATCGCCAGCACCGGTCGCCTCCTGAATTCGCCCGGTTCGAGCCGCTCGCACATTTTGTTCAGCCAGTTCCATCACGCCGGCTGGTCACAGAAGGGGAAGGACGAACTCGATCTGTCGCAGGTGACCGCCGTCAATATCGGCTGGGGCGGCTACCTCGGCACCGAAAGCGAAACGATCTCGCTCACGGCCAAACCACCGCAACGATTCACGTGCGGCCTGAAGTCGCCGTAGAATCTCGCGCGAGTCACAGCAAAGTGACACGTCATTTCACAATCATGGAAGCCGTTTCAAGGCCGTGTTCACTGCGTCATAAGCCGGCTTGGGCTTGAGTTCGCGGTCGAACAGGAGCGGATGGTTCGTGCGATTCTTCACGGGATAGTCGTTCAACCATGACCGGCCGTCGTGCGTGCCCCAGAAGCCGATCATCGTCACCGCGGGATGCCGGACGATCTCCGTCACGATTTCGCCATAGCGTTTCGCCAGCTTCGTCTGCATCTCAGGAGGCAATCCGTGCGGATACGGGTTCGCCCCTTTTTCTGCCTGCGCCATGTTCGCTCCGCTGGAATCGCGAGGCAAAGGATCAACATCCATCTCGGTGATCATCACCTTCATGCCGGTTGCGGCGATTGCACCAATGCCTTTCCCGATCATGTCCGCGGGCGGCCAGTCGATGAGCCAGTGGCCCTGGATGCCGACGGCATCAATGCGCACGCTGGCGGACTGGAGCGAGCGGATGAGCCTGACTGTCTTTTCCAGTTTCCCGGGCTGCTCGATGTTGTAGTCGTTGTAATACAACTCCGCCTTCGGGTCGGCGGCGTGCGCGAACTCGAATGCCTTTGCGATGTAGTCCGCGCCGATCGCGCGCAGCGCCGGCGTGTCCTTCAGATATTCGCCGTCCTTGTCGCTGATGGCTTCGTTCACCACGTCCCACGCCGTGATCTTTCCCTTGTAATGGCCCATGACGGATTCGATGTAGCTCTTCAAATTTGCGAGCGCCTTTTCCCGCGGCAGCGGCTTTCCCGTCTTGTCTTCGAAGAGCCACTGGCGCGTCACGAAATGCCAGACCAGCATGTGACCGAACACCGGCATGTGGTGCGCCTCCGCAAATGCGATGACGCGGTCGCCTGCGTCGAACGTGAACTTGCCGGCATCATCCACCATGTGCGCGGGCATCAGATCATATTCCGGCGTGATGCAGTGGAATTGCTCCGCGACGAGGGCTGCAAGTTTCGGATCATCGAGATCGCGCGTCGCGACCGCGCACCCGATCAGCAGGTGGCTGCCAGCAGCTTCACGCAATGTCTCGCCGCCGAGCAGCGGCAGGCCGGACGCGACGAGCGACGCAAAGAAAACCAAACGGGAAAGTCGTTTCATGGTTTCAACTCCAAAAGTTCCAATGATTGGAAATGCCGCGAACGGTAACTTCCAATGATTGGAAAAAACCGGCGCGATAGAAAATCACGGGGTCTTCACCGCGTGCGTGTCGGCGATGATGCCGCTGAGCGGATGGTGACTGACGGCGTCCCACGCGATTTCCTGCAGTAGCCGGTTCAGTTTTTCGCGCGCTTCCGCGGGCACCTTCGATTGCGCGAGCATCGCGGGCACCGGCAGTCCGACGGGGCTTTTGCGATAGATCGTCGCGTAATGGCAATAGGCCACAAGCACCCACAGCGGCGGTTTCGGATGGCCGAGTTTGTCGGCGAAAATGTCTTCCTGCGTTTTCAGGCCGGGCGCCTCGCCGGCAATAATTTTTTCCCGCAGCGCGATGACGGCCTGGCCGCACGGAACGACGAACAAAATTTGTTTGCCAAGTTTCTTGTTCTCCGCGCGGATGAGCTCGTCCATCTCGTCGAAATAGCGCTGGTGCATCGCGCGCAGCGCGGGGCCGGTCGCGGCGTTGTGATCCACCTTGGCGGGCGCGGGAATCCGTGGCGCGTTGTAGTACCGCGGCTCGTATTCATCGTATGGCAGCCAGAACTCCTGCACCGTCACGCGCATGTTCGGATTGTGCTCCGCGCCCAGTTGCGCGAATTTCTCGATGCCATCGTCGGGCAAATAAATCGGCGTCAGCGTGAGCACATCCACGCCGCCGGCTTGCAGCGCCTTCTTCGCCTCGTTCTTTTCGTCCTCGACCATCCAATGCGTCAGCGATTTCGAGCCGCCGATCATGGACTTGCCGACGATCACCTGATCCGTGAACCCGCCGGCCTTCGCCATTTCTTGCAGCAGGCCGGGCACCTGAAAATGAAAACTGTGGCCGCACAAGAAAATCCGCTGGCCCTGCGTGAGCAGCGCCGCCGCGGCACCGCCATCGGTCGCGCCGGCGAACGCGTGAAAAGCCGGAACCAGCAACGCAGCGGCGAAAAGAATTTTAATCAGAACTTTCATCGAGAATTTTCTCCGTCATTTCCAATCATTGGAAGTTTCGATGATCTAGTTTGCCAATCATTGGAAATTTATAGGCGCGATGATTTCAAAAGGGATTGCCGGCAGCGCGCCGAGCGGAACGCGGCGCTTGTTCGCGAATACGGTGTCGCCGCGGGATTCGGGAGAATTCGCAGCCACGGCCTGAATGATGAGATTGCCTTCGGCGCCGGGTTTTATTTTGGCGGCATCGGCCTGCAAAACGATTTCGATTTTCCCAAGCCGGTTCGTGACGGATTGAATCGCGATTCCATCCGGCGCGTCATTGAGCTCGAACTCAACTGTTCCCATTTGCGGAGCTGTCGGGAAGCTGACTTCAAGCCGCGCAGTTCCGCCGGCGGGAATCTTCAGCGGCAGCGCGCCAAGAATTTTTGCCGGTTCGCGCGCCATGTTTCTTCCCCACACGGAAACTTTCATTTCCTGCGCCGGGACGAGATGCCGGTAGGCGAACGCCTGGATCAAATCGTCGGCGGGAACGGCCGCGCGAATGATTTCGCGGCCCTGAATCTGCGCGCGGCCTTCGATTTGAAGATTGACCGGACCGCCCATCGCGACCGGCGGAACGGCCAGCGTGATTTTCACCTTGTCCTGATTTGCCGGAACGCGCGCGCCGGCCAGCGCAAAACCTTCCGGCGCGTTTTTGAGCGTAACGGAAATTTCGCCGGCAAAGCCGTCTTTGCGCAGCGCGAAGATGCTGATCGGAACGCTCGTGCCGCCGCGGACGTTGATGCCCGACGGCGCGACGCGCAATTCAAAATCGGGCCGCGGCTCGCGGAGGCGAATCCGGTAGCCGAAGGTCGCGCCGCCGCCGTGCTGCGTGTCGCCGATGCTCACGAAATATACGCCGTTCGATGGCAGCGTGACGGCGAGATAGGAATCGGCGTGATGCGTGTCGAGACCCGATCCCTTGTCTTCATGATCGTCGTTGAATGCGATTTGCCTTCCCGCGGCATCGGTCAGTTTCAAATATGAATCGAGCGATGAATCGAGCCGCCGCGCGAGAACTTCCGCAACGAGCTTTTCGCCGGCTCGGCCGTCGAAACGAAAGCAGTCAATGTCGCCGGGCTGTTCGATGCGGCCGTTGATGATCACCGGAAGCGTGACGGCCTGCGCGTTGGTTTGCGAGTTGTTCGGTTCCTGCTCGAAAATTTCCGGCAGCGTGTCCACGGCGAATGGCACGCGGTTCGATGGCCGGCCGTTGCCGCGCACGGAAAACGGATGCCGTCCCGCCGATTCGTCGCGCAGATTGAGCGTCGTTTCATTTTGCGTCAGATTCCATCCGCTGATTGCAACGGTGTTTTGTCCGCCGGATTTTCCGCCGAGCGGGAAAATTCCGGTGATGAACGGCAGCTCGCCGGCGGCGACGCGATAGACAAAATCTTCGCGGCCCCGATGCAGCGCGTCGCGGATTTGCAAAACGTATTCGCCGTCCGCGGGAATTTTGAAAAGCAAAACCGGATCGGGATGAAACCGGAAATCGTCGTCGTATTCCAGCTCCTTGCCGTTCGCGTCGTAGAGCGTCAGCACTGCCTGAAGCCAGCCGGGCACCGCATCGGCGAGATACGGCAGCAGTTCCCGCGCGCTCGCAATCACCGTCAGTTTCTGCCCGCGTTTCGCCGTGAAACGATACTTGTCTTCGCCGCCCGGCTGAATCTGCCCGTTCAAGATAATCGGAAGGGCGATGCTTTTCTCCGGCGGAATCGGGTTGAGGTCCGCGTCCATGCTTTCGCGCCCTTTCGGAATATTTTTCCAGTCCGGCTTGCTGAATTCTGGCAGGTCGTCCACGCAAAACGTCAGCGGGTTCGAAAGTCCGACGGTGGTCTCCAGCCGGATTTCGCGCTTACCAATTTCCGCATCCGGCGCGAGCACGACTTGCAGCGTCACGAATTCATTGAGCGCCGGATTCGCGAGCTGCCTGCCGAAGCGATTCAACGTCGTTCTGATTTCCGTCGCGCGATTTTCCTCCGCATCGCTCAGCCCGCCCTGCCTGCGCTTTTCGCGAAGCGTGCTCAGCTCCTTGACCAGCGAGTCCTGCTGCTGCGGCGTCACCTGCCGTTCGTGCTTGAGAACCTTCGCCGCGACTTTCGTGCCCGACACGAAAACATTCGTGACGCCATCGAGCGACTGCCCGCCGAGCGTCACGACAAACGATGTGCCCTGCCGGCCGCCCGCCGGATAGACATAACCGATATGCGGCGTCCGCTGCGCCGATGCCGCGAACGGTAACGACAAGCTCGCGACGATAAGTAATCGAACTATTTTTTTCATTCTCACAGAACGAACGCAGCATGACAGGAACCGCGGATCTTTCATTACAATCCCGTCATCGACTGGTGATTTCATTTTTCCAATCATTGGCAAACTCCGCCTTCGATCTTTTCCAATGATTGGAAATCCACCGGACACAAACCTCCAATCATTGGCAATCATCGTTTTCGTTTCTTGCCAATCATTGGAAAAACCGCCGCCGGACATAGACGGCACGCTGCGATGTCTGCGGCCGGGAACGGCAGCCCCACCCTGCTCCCTTCCGGCTCAACGTCCGGCTTTGACGAAAGAACGCATCTCTTTGCCGGCTGTACGATGCTCATTGAATGCTCTTCATCCCGCTTCGGCGGGCGCACTCATCTCGTCGCGGGGGCTTCATCCGGCAAAGCGGCATGAACATCCTTCTTCGAGCAACGTTCATCCGGCGAAGCGGCAAGTACCCATCCCGACGAAACGGGTACATCAGGCAACGAAATGGGTTCATTCCTCTTTGCGGAGGGTTCTCATCCCAAAGAAACAGGTACCCATCTCTTTGCGGAGGGTTCCCATCCCGAAGAAATGGGTACCCATTTCTTCGGGTAGGGTTCCATTTTCGACCGATAAAATACAGGAAACCCCGATATACATGCTGTTTAGGCCCGTTATGCTGCAAATCGTGCCTCCGTCATGGTGGCGGAGCCAATGTGTCGAAAATTCGTGGAGGAATGAAAACGTGGCAAGATTGAAACGCACGTCGCAGTCCGCGCAAAACGCGCAGATTCGCGCAAACGCCCTTGCAGGGATCGACCCAAACCTCGATCTCGGCAACGGCCTGACGGTGCCTGCCTATCAGGCATCGATCAACGCCATCAGCGACCCCGAAAAAGGATCGCTGGCGGCGTATAACGGCGAGCTGTCCAAATTGGACGGCATGCTGGACAGCCTGGAAAACCAGGAATCCGCGCTCGACGATCTGTCGGGCCGGATGCTCGCCGCTGTTGGAGCCAAATATGGCAAAGACAGCAAAGAGTACGAAATGGCCGGCGGCACCCGCACCAGCGAGCGCGCCGCGCCGCAGACGCAGGCTCAGAAAGCAGCCGCAAAGGCCGCCAAGGAAGCCGCGAAAGCGAAACAATAAAATGTAGCCGCGCTCTATGAACGCAGCCACTCGCGCCCCGATGAAAATCGGGGCGCTTCTTTTCCGGGAATCCTGAGTAATTACGCGGCCTGTAGCCATGCCCACTGGCTTCGCGCAAGCACGCGCTCCGGCTGCCAGCGCATCTGCTTTTTCGGCGCGACCGCATAGCGATCCGTCGTGGCGGCATCGCTTCTGTTCGGCAAGGACTCGCCAACGCTGAAGCGCGGCGGCAGCATCTTTTGAAGGTCGGGGCGCTCGCACTTCAACAGGCTCGAAAGCCAGTGCCGCATGAAAGCGTGAAGCCACTCGCGGCACTTCGCACCGTTCATCTTCTTTCGGAAATCCGCATTGCCCTGAAAACATTTCTCCGCCTTTGCCGAAAGCCAGCGCACATAGCGGTCTTCCGGCATCTTCACGCGCAGGAATTGTGACACTTCGCAGCAGACCGAATCCGCGATCAGCTCCGCCATCCCCTCCACCGGCCATTTTTTGGAGTGCGCCGCTGCTGCGGCGCTTTGCTTGATACGGCGTGGCGCGCGACCCAAAGCGGCGGAGCACCGCCGCACTCCATAACGCTTCGCGCCCGTCGCCGTCCTCTTGCCCGATGATTTCTTTTTCATCTGCCTTGTCCCCTGAATTCCATCCATTGGAAAACTCCACCGCGAACACTTCCAATCATTGGAAGCTCACGCGTCACTTCTTCGTCGCCGCCTCCACGATTTCGATTTCGTCGGGCGTCAGCCCGTAGAGTTCGTACACCAGCCGGTCAATATCCCCGTCCAGCGCCGCGCTCTTCTTCTCGTAGTACGTCTTGTCCTTCTCCGTCGTCGCTGCCGCGAACTGCTTCTTCGCCGTGATCATTTGCTCGACGAGCTGAACCATGCGGTCGTGGCGGTCGCAATCAAGTTTGTTCTCTTTTGAGAGCGATGGAACCGGAATTTCCTTCAAGTCGGAAACTAAGACTTTCGGAAACAATGCCTTTTTCGCCTTCGGACTACGACGATGATGGCGCCAAGATATTAGCCAAGAATTCAAAATGCCCAACAGGAACAACGGATTCGGCCAATCGCGCTCACACTTGATCGGGATAACATCCCTGCTGTGGTAAAGTTCCTTGTCACAATATGCGGCAATGATCCTGTGGGTCGTCCCACCAGTAATCTCTTGGACTAAGAGACGTGGCCCTATGAAATTATTCTGGTCGCGTGGCGCGGCGAGCCACGGGCCATACTTAATGAATCTTGTTTTCGGCCAATTCAGGTAATAACGCCCCAAATCGCGTCCAATTACTTCGGGCTTCCAGTCTGCGGCGAGTTGATTTTCCGAATGATAAGGTTTCTTCGCAACGGTGTCCGACGTTTGGGGCTTACCATCCAAGTCATATCCAGCACCTACTTCGTAGGGATTGTAGCCGGAGCACGGTCTGGCAATTTCTCTGACACGAAGTTTGGGCGATTCCAATCTTGAGAGAATACATGTTTCGTCGGCTGACTCAAAAATGTGAATAATATTGCCCGCCTCAATGAAGCGTGACTGTTCCAATGTTTTCCGCTCTCCGAGACCCAGCGCGGGATTATTTTCCGATGAAATCAAAACCTCCACGGTGCTTGGAATACTTCGCTCAATTATCGAAACGAGAGTGTTGACCTGAGCATTCTTGAAAACTAATTCCGGGAGCCAGGAAAGCTTGCGAATTGAAAATTGATTAAGAATGAATTTTCGCAACCCACCCGCGCTGGGAATTGTAAGCCAAGTTACTGGGACTATGTAGCCGTGAAGTCCTCCTGAACGAAGCAACTTCAAACTCGCTTCATAGAACAAGAAATAGTGTTCGTAGCTTCCTTCGCTAGCGCTGTAGTGGCTCTTAAAATATGGCTTAATCAAATCGCTGTGTATTTGATGGAAGCCGTAGGGCGGGTTGCCGACGATGGCATCGAAGCCGACGCTTTGAAGCTTGGGCGGGGCGGCGTCTTTCTTGGCCATCGTGTACTTCGCGTCGGTGGCGGGGGCGGGCGGGCTGCTGTCGAGGGAGAAGACATCGCCCATCACGGTTTCGCGGGCGATCATCTTGCCGGGGCGCGGGCGGAAGACATGCGGGAAGGCGTCGGCGAAATCCATGGGGTTGAGTTTGCGCTCTTCGTCGCTGGCGAAGAGCTGTTCGTTGAGGATGTCGCGGCCGATGAGGGAATTTCCGCAGACGATGTTGCGATTGAGATTCGGCAGGAGCGTTTCCTTGAATTCGAGCTGATAGTTGCGCGCACTGCCGGTGGTCTCTTCTTCGAGCAGCTTGAGATAAAGCGAGAGCTGCGCGACTTCGCAGGCCTGATGATCAATGTCCACGCCGTAGATGTTGTTGACGAGGATCTGCCGCCGCTGGGCGAGACTCAGATGCCACGCGCCGTCGTTGCGCTGGACGCATCCGTCTTTTTTCGCGCGGTCGGGATGGTTGTTGTACCACGTCCCGTGATAGTGCAGCAGCAGTTCATAGACGCCGATCAGAAAACTGCCGGAGCCGCAGGCGATGTCGGCGAAGCGCATCTCGGAAATCTGCGCGGGGGATTTGCCTTCGATGAGTTTGCCGACGGTGTTCTGGACGATGTAGGTGACGATGTATTCGGGGGTGTAGTAGACGCCGCCGGCCTTGCGGACTTCGGGCTTGTCCTCGACGCGGACGCGCTTGTCGGTGGCGACGATGGCGCGGCCGAGGAACTGTTCGTAGATAGAGCCGAGGATGTGAATCGGGATGGCGTTGAAGTCGTAGGGCGAGTTGACGTGGGAGATGTCCTCGCACACGTCGGCGAAGGCGTCCTCATCAACGGCGAATCCCTTTTTGTCGAAGACGGGATGGGGCTTGAAGATGATGCCGTTGTAGATGCCGTCGAGGCGGCGGCTCGCGGCGAGAAAATCTTCCCACGCGGTGCCTTTGTCGCCGAATTTTTCGACGAAGCGGTCTTCGATGCCCTTGTCTTCGAGGAACCGCATGAAGACGATCCGGTCAAGCACGCGCTGCGTGATCTCGGTGAGGGCCTCGCTGTCGAGCTGTTGGTTGTGTTTCTTGAACGCCTTCGCAAGCGTGACGCGGTAATCGAAAAGCTGTTCGAGGAAGGCTTCATCGACGCTCTGATAGCCGCCGGCAAACAATCCGCGCTGGACAGCCTTCCCGCGCGGCTTCGGCAATTCCTTCGCACGCTTTTCGAGCGAACCCGCGATGACGGCCTCGCGGGAGAAAAGCCAGTAAATCTGCGCGAACTTTTCGCGGTCGGTGTAGTCGCGGCAGTGAAGTTTCAAAACATGGCGGTTGACCGAGTGGTCAATGTCCGGCTTGCATCGGCAGTCCACGACGTGAAACTGCTCGAAGTCGGTGAGCACGCAAAGCGGCGCGCTCTTGCTCCAACCATAGCGGTTGACCTGAAAATAGTTGTCCGTCGTGGCGATGTCGCCGAAGGGCTTCTTTGCCTCGACGAAAAAACGCACGTCCTTGAAATTCGGCGCAAGGCCGAAGGCGTAATCGGCAACACGCTGGCCGCCTGTGGCGACGTTCTGCTCAACCTTCACTTCCTGCTCGTATGGATTCTTCTGCGTGTCGTGATTTACATCCCAGCCGAGTGCGATGAGAAACTTGTCGATGAAATCCTTGCGGACCTCGGCCTCTTTGTAATCCGGAGAGAGGTAATGAGATTCACCGGCGGCAAACGTCGCGCACAGTTCGCCGATTTTCTGAAAGGCGGACTCAAATGCGGATGACGTTTCATTTGCCATGAGCGCGGAGAATAGCAGCATCCCAGCGCTGCGCAATTTCGGTTTGTGTGAGTCGTGGAACGGAGTGCTTTGGACCATTCCGATCTCACGGCCGCGTTGTGAAACGCTTCCGTGAGATCGGACGGATGGCTGTTGCTGCCGGAGATTATTCGCTGGCCGGACGCTGGCGATTTGGTTGGTCGCCGCCACCGCCAGAACCGCCCTGGCCGCCGCCACCGGGACCGCCTTGTCCGCCGAAGCCCTGGCCGCCGCCTTGGCGCATCGGCGGGCGCATCTGCTTCATTTTTTCGAGTTGATCAGGCGTCAGAATCTTTTCGACCTTCGCCTTCACTTCCGTCTCCAGGTCCGCCAACTGCTTTTTCTGATCATCAGTCAGATTCAGTTGTTCCATGGCACGCGGAGGCAGCAGATGAAATCCGCCGTGTCCTTGCCCCGGACCGCCACCGCCGGGGCCGCCTTGAACTCCTGCGCCGGGAGCAGCGCCGCCGCCCGGTGGCTGTCCGCCGGCATCTTGCGCGAAACTGCTGAGCGCCGGCACGGTGAGTGCCAGCATGATTGCGAACATTGCACTTTTCATTGATCTGTCCTTTCCGTTTTTTCTCCCACCCCAACCGCCCGCGCCAGACTTGACGCAGTGTTTTTAACGACTGGAGCGAATGAATACCTGCCGGCTGCCGAAGGCTGTCGGGGCGCCGCATCCGGCCCGGCAGAACTATTGCCGCGCGGCACGACATCGCCACCGCGAACGAGGCGCACGAAATTATCGACGCGTACCACGTCGCCTTGCGGGCCGTGACCATGCGGGAACATTTTCGCATCGCCGGTTTTCATCGCGCAGCGCTGCGCGCCCGCGCCGTGAACGTCGGTAAACTTGTACTCGCCTTCGGAAGCGGCTTGTGCAGGTGCGCCGGGCGCGCCAGGTGGGCGGAATCCCGCGCCGGGACCGCCGCGTCCAAAGCCACCGCGCGGTGGTGGTCCGCCCGCGAGAGCGCGCGATGACATCCAGCCGGCCGCGCGGCCAAATGCGATGTAGTCCGCCTCGGTGCCGCCCATGAAGCCGGCGTGCGTCGTGCCCGACCAATAATAAGGATAATCGGGCTGATTGTTTTCATCCGTGATTTGTGTGCATTCAAAAATCGGATCAATCGCCGGTGTCTGCGTGACGTCGGGCGCGCGGCTGTAATCAACGATGCTCTGCAATTCTTTTATGCCTGGCATTCGCCAGTCGTCGTGGCCGAGAAATTTCTCAGCGTTCATTTTCTGAACCCACGCGAGCGCGGCCTCCCAGTTCATCCCTTTCCCGCTGTCGGCTTTCGTCCACATCAGACCCGTCGCGCGATCCGTGATCGTGCCGTCGTTGTTGTCGTGGAAATCGTTTTTGCCGTAGCCGGGATTTCCGCGGCAGCACAAAACATAAAATTTGAATTCGCGTCCGCCGCCGGGCATTTGCTGGTCGTAGCCCTTGATGCGGCCGTCGGGAAAATTCACGCCAAACACTTTGTCGCAGCCGCGCGCCGATTTGCCGACATACTTCGTGCAGGATGCATATTGCGAATCAATGATGCGCTCGCCGGCACGCTCGTCGCCATACGCGAACTTGAAATAGTTGGTGTCAATGAACGGCCGATAAGCCGACTGGTCCCCATACATGTTGCCGCCGGGATCGGTGCCGCGGCAGTCAAACAGCGAATATATTTCCTTGATCGTCGGCAGCCGCCAGTCGTCGAAGCCGCCGAACTTCGCCGCGTTGAGTTTCGCGGGCTGCGCCTTCGCCACCGCCCACGTCTGCTTGTCGTTTCGCGAGACCTTGCCATCGCCGTCCGTGTCCGCGCCGCGCTGCCACGTCAGCCCCGTGACCTCATCACGAACGGTAAGGCCGTCCGCGCTGATGGAATATTTCGCCGAGTGCCCCTTGAACTGCGCGTCCTGTCCGTAAAACGGCTGACCCGGTTTCGGCGGCGCGATTTCGTTGCGGTTGTCGTAGCACTTCGCTTGGCCGGAATCCACAATCGCGTAGGGCAGGTCCGCGCGTCCGCCTTGCGCCGCGATTAACGCAGCGCCGCATACGGCCAGCAAAAACGCGCGTCGCGTGATGGTCATATCATTGTTCCTTTCACAACTTCCAATCATTGGAAGAACACGCTGGCGATTCTTCCAATGATTGGAAAATGCCGAAGATTACAGGCTGGTTTTCACTCCGGTCGTCGATCCGCCGCCCTGCCCGCCGTGGCCACCCTGTCCGCCACCGCCGTGCTGGCCGCGATTTGCTTGATGTTCCTCGATCGCTTTTGCCAGTTCGGCCTCCGTCAGGCCCTTTTTGTCGGACGAAAACTTCTCGATCATTTTCGTTGCGGCTTCGTCCACCGACGGCGGGCCTTTATGTTCGCCGGCCTGTCCGCCTTGACCGCCACCTTGCTGTCCGCCGCCGCCTGCCGCCGCGTGATGCTGGCCGCCTTTGCCGCCTGCCGCCGCACCGCCAGAACCGCCGCCTTGTCCGCCGCCTTGCGGATGATGCGCGCGCAAAGCTTCCAAAGCCTGCGTCAATTCATCCTTCGTGAGTTCGCCGTCCTTATTCGCGTCGAATTTTTCCATCAGATGTTTCGCCATCTGTTCCGGCGTGGGCCGTTCACGTTGTCCACCCTGACCGCCTTGACCACCGCCGCCGCCCGCTCCTCCGCCGGGGCCCTGTGCATACACCGTCAAACCTGCAGCCAGCATCAGGGCCGCGATCCATTTCACTGCCGTCATCGTTTTCATGTTTTTCCCTTTTTGTGATGCGGGCTGAATTACTCGCATTTCACGGGACAGAGAACGCCAGCGACCTAACGGCATTGCGAACAGAATTATGACAGTTCTGTAATCAAACAGATTTCGACCGTGTCCGACGATGGCCGCGAAACTTCATCCGCCCGGGTGCTGGCGGGCCAGCCAGAAGTTGACGGCGAATTTGACCGATGGAAATGCGATGTCGTCGAGGCGGATTTCGTCGGGAGCAAGCCAGCAAAAACTTTCCACATCTTCGAGGGCGGCGAGCGTGTCGAGGGAAAGCGGACGGGCGGTGAAGAACAAATCGAGGACGGGATATGTGACGCCGCGATATTCGTACGGATTTGGACTGGAGCAAAGATAGGTCAGTGACGTCAGCTCGATGTTGATTTCCTCACGCGCTTCGCGGCGCACGTTCTCTTCGGCTGTTTCACCGATGTTTGCAAAGCCGCCCGGCAGTCCGAGTTTGCCCTTGCCGGGATCTTTGGCGCGGCGCAGAAAAAGAACGCGGTTCTCATCGTCCACGATGATTACGCCGGCGGCGACCGGTGCGTTGAGGAAGAAGAGCAGGCCGCACGCACCGCATTCGATGAAGTTAGTTCGCTTGCCGCCGGGCAGCGGCTTGCCGCAGCGCGGGCAAAAATCGAAAAGGTCAATTGGCGCGCTCATCGCGACGTTCCTCACGCCGCTCAGTAGCCGCCGGAACCGATACCGCCGCCTTTGCTTTCGAGCTTCTGGCCTGCCTTTTCCGCGGCCTCGCGCCGTCGATATTCGTCGAGCAGCGCAGCCGTCGCCGTGGCACCGCAACGCGTGCAACCGAGATCGCGCGTCATGATGAGACCGTCGAGGTCACGCACGCCGCCCGCGGCTTTGACCTGCACTTTCGGAGAGCAGGTCGCCCGCATCAATGCGATGTCGTGCGCGGTTGCGCCTTTGTAGTTGTAGCTGCCGTCGGGCTGTTTCACGAAACCGTAGCCCGTCGAAGTCTTCACCCAGTCAGCTCCGGCGCGCTCGCAAATCTGGCAAAGCTTGCGCTTGAAATCGTCTCCACTGAGGCCCGCGCCGCCTTTCGCGAGGTAATCATTTTCGAAAATGACTTTCACTTTCGCGCCGTGTTTATGCGCTTCATCGCAGACGGCTTTCACGTCGTTCTCGACAAAGTTCCATTCGCCGCTGAGCGCCTTGCCGATGTTGATGACCATGTCAATTTCGACGGCGCCATCGCGGCAGGCCAGTTCGGTTTCGTAGCGCTTGGACTCGGTGCAGGAATTGCCGTGAGGAAATCCGATGACGCAGCCGACTTTGACGCCGGTGCCGCGCAGCAACTCGATGGCGCGTTTGACGGCGTAGGGTTTGATGCACACCGACGCGACACCATATTTCGCGGCAATCTTGCAGCCTTCTTCAAACTCTTGATCTGTGACCGTCGGTTGCAGGAGCGAATGGTCAATCATCTTCGCGAGTTCTTCGTACGTGTATTTCATAGTCTGTTCCTTTTTATGCAAAGAAAGGTTGCAACACATTCCGCGCAACTTTGACGGCGGACTTGCGGCCATCGAGCGTCTTTCCGAACGTATCATCCTCAACCTCGATACACACCGGGCCCTCGTAGCCAACATTCATCAGCGCAGCCATGAATCGCGCCCAGTCGATGTCGCCATATCCGGGAATACGTGGCTGGTGCCATTCCAGTGGAAGCGAAAAAATGCCAACATCGTTGATACGCTCGCGGCGAATGCGGACATCTTTTGCGTGAAGGTGGAAGAGCTTGTCCTTGAATTCGCGCAGCGGAGAAAGCGGGTCCATGCCTTGCAAGATGAAGTGCGATGGATCGTAATTGAGGCCGAACTTCTTGCTCGGAATGTCGCTGAAAGCGCGCCGCCAGATGACGGGCGTTGTCATCAGATTTTTCCCGCCCGGCCACTCATCGCGCGTGAACAGCATCGGACAATTTTCGATGCCAATCTTGACGCCGTGATCTTCGGCGAACGCGATCAGCGGCTTCCACGTTTTCAGAAACCGCGGCCAGTTCTCATCAACCGATTTCGTCCAATCGCGGCCGATGAAGGAATTGACATTCTTTAGACCGAGCATTTCCGCAGCGCGAATAACTTTCTTCAGGTGGTCCGTCCCCTTCTTCGCGACGACGGCATCGGGATCGAGCGCATTGGGATAATAACCGAGCGCGGTAATTCCGACGCCGTATTTGGCGCAGAGCGCATTGACATCATCTGCTTTCGCCCTCGTAAAATCGGCGACATCAATGTGCGTAACGCCGGCATATTTTCGTTCTGCCTTGCCGACGGGCCAGCACATGATTTCAACACAAGCGAGGCGCTCCGAGGCGCCGAATGCGAGAATCTGTTCGAAATTGAGTTCGGGCAAAATGGCTGACACGAATCCGAGTTTCATAATGTTCCTTTCAGTTGCGGTTCAAACCTTCGTCCACGATTGCGACTTGTTGCTCTTCATGATCGCCTCGCAAACGGCAACTTCCTTGTGGCCGTCATCGGCGGTGGCAAAAAGTCGCTCGCTCTTGCCGCCGGCGACGGCGGCATAGATATTCCTAAATAGCATTTTGAACGTGTCGGGAAAACCTTCGACGTGGCCGGGCGGATAATCCATGAAGCCGGCAGCGCCATTGCCAAATGCGGGCGTGGCACGCACGGCCGTTTCATTTGCGCCATCGCGATTGCCGAAATGGAGAGTCTCCGGTTCTTCCGAGCACCACCACGCAGATTTATTCGAGCCGTAAATTTCGATGCGTATGCAGTTCTTGCGGCCTGCAGCCACCTGCGAAACGCCGAGATTGCCGCGCGCGCCATTGCTGAATTGCAGCAGCACGCTGGCGAAATCTTCCGTCGCGACTTTGTAGGTGGCATAGCGCATTTTCGCGTCAGCCTTCGCGAACGTCTGCACTTCGCCAATCGGGCGCTTGCGCTGTTTGTGCCACGTTTGCAGATCGGCAAAAACAGCAGCGATCTTCGCGCCGAGAATGAATGAAACGGTATCCATCCAGTGCGTGCCGATATCGGCAACGGCGCGGAGTTTGCCGCCTTCCTGTGGCAGCAGCCGCCAGTTGTAGTCGGTGTCTTTGAACAGCCAATCCTGCATGTAGGAACCGTTGACATGAATGATCTCGCCAAGTTCGCCGCGAGCGACGGCATGATGCAGTGCGAGGACCGCGGGATAAAAACGGACGTTGTAATTCACCGCAAAAACTTTGCCGCTGCTTCGCGCCAGCTTCACGATTTGCGCCGTTTCGCGCGTGTTCATCGCCAGCGGCTTTTCGCAGACAACGTGTTTGCCCGCGCGCAAAGCCGCAAGCGACATCTCACAGTGAAAACGGTTCGGCGACGTGATGTGGACGACATCAATGTTTGGTGAGCGCAGCAGTTCGCGATAATCACCGAAGACCTCCGGAATTCCAAATCTATCGGCAGCGGCCTTGACCCGATCCGGAAGATCGCACAACGCGACGACGCTTGCTCCCACGCGACGCAATGCTTCGATATGAACGGGGCCGATGAAGCCCGTGCCAATAACTCCTGCCCTTATTTGTGTCATTTCATTTCTCCAATTTCTTCACAACGTGCTTCAAAAGCACGCCCGCCGCCGGCCGCGCGGCATTGCTGTTACCAATCCCGGCAGATACCGTCAAGAAGCCGCGGCATCATTTCAGATCGAGTTTGATCCGCAGCTCACGTGAAGCTCGAACGACACCGCGGCTAGTCCAAGGCATCGCATTTATCGGCGCAATTCTCGCGACCACCCGTGCGATGGCATCCGGGCGGCGGAATACTTCCAATCATTGGAAGATTGCGGCGCCGGTCTTTGCCAATGATTGGCAATTTGCGGAACGGAAACTTCCAATCATTGGAAATGCGCGACACGCGGGGTGATCACGTATGTATGCGCGATCGAGCCGTCATTCCGGACGCAATCAACTTTTGCTTCGCTCGCGGAAACGGCGACGCGCAGATGGCCGGAACTCGCGAGGATGACGCCGTTCGTGTAGCCGTATGCCGCCGCGTTGCGCAGGCTGCCGTTCGGATCGCTCGGTTGCGGACATTCCTGATAAACGATTCCATCGAGTTCCTGCTTCGCAAATAGATGATCGTGGCCGTGGAAAACGGCGGTGACGTTGTTCTTCACCAAAAGCTGATGAACCGGCAGCGGCCAGCCGGGACGGTTTTCTTTGAAACCGTCGCTCCCGTCACGATTATGTCCGCCCCACTCGAAATATGGCGCGGCTTCGATGCCGCCGCGGCATTGGTCATCGCCGCCGCCAACAAGATGGTGGATGAAAATGAATTTGTAGCCTGCCTGGCTTTTTTCGAGCGTGTGCATGAGCCACAGATATTGTTCCGTTCCAAGTGTGCGGTTCCAGTTGTCTTTTCTTCCGCGCTGCGGCTGCGAAAACCAAAACGGATCGAGCGTGACGAACAGCGCGTCGCCCCACGTCCACGCGAAGTAATCCTGAAGCAGCCCAGCCTGCGGGTGTTTCGTTGCGTCGCCAGAATAGAAATTGTCGGGGACCGGATTCGGATAATATTTTTTTCGCGTCGCGTTCGCCCAGATCGCGAGGCTGTCGGATTCATCGCCGCGGCCGCGCGGACTTTCGCCGTCGTGATTTCCGAGCACAAGAAAAAGCGGCGCGGATTTGCAAAGCGTGCCGAAATAAAATCGCTGCGAGAGATATTGCTTCGCCGCATTCGTCCGGCTTGCGTGCTTTTCCGTCATGAACGTATCGCCAAGATCAATGTTGAAATCAGCTTTGTCCGCCAGCGCGTTCGCGAGCGTGCGCTGGTAGAACTCGCAATCGGAATGCTCGTCGAGATGCGAATCCGCCGTGATCGTGAACTTGAATGCCCCGCCCTGCGGACGCGCGGTGTGAAACGAAAATTCCGGGCTGCTCGTCTGCGCCGTGTGAAGCCGGTAAAAAATCTGCGCGTCCGGCGGCAGCGAGTTCAGGCAAATTTCGGCCGGCTCGCACGCCTTGAATTTCTGCGACGGCGACGCGGCATCGAGATTTCCGCTCCGCGTTCCATATTCGATGCGGCCCTCCGCGTCCTGATAAAAAAGCACGCTGATCGTGACGGAATTCGACGTCGGCCTTCCGAGAATCAAATCGAACGGATGCGCCGGGACATCGTTGCACACCGAAATCTGAACCGGCTGCCGCGATCCGTTCTTGTGCGCGGGCTTCTCATTGGCGGCTTTCGCAACCGAAGCAGTCAGCAGCAATCCAACGATCAAAAATATGTTTCGTTTCATCGGATTTCTTTTGTCACTTCCAATCATTGGAAGTCTCGCTTGTGAAATTCTCCAATGATTGGAAATTCTGTCTGCGCCCTGCGCCCCGCCGTGCCTTCATCGCAATTTTGGGCGCATGAAGCGGATTTCTGTCAGCGAGTCAGTTCGGCGCCGAGCCACAGGCCCCAGTCGTTCGAATTTCCGTCGCCGGCATCTTCGGTGATCAGTTCAAGCTCGCGGACGCCGGTCAGATTGATGTCGAAACTGCTCGTGCGATTACTGGTGAACTTTTTCGTGCGCAGCATTTCCTTTCCGTCGGCGCGGATGACGAAAATCACGGAACCCTCGGTGAAGGGCGTCTGGCACGGCAGGCCACATTTTCCGGTGAGGTGTTTCCAACCGCCGCCGGTGAGGTCGTAGCGATAGATCGACGGGGCATGGGCAAAAATGCCGGTGTCGAAAAGTTCGCCGCCGGAAATCAGAAGCGCGTTGGGTCGCGGGAGATTGTCATAGGTCGGTTTCCACCAGCCGACTTTCGCTTGCATCGGCGCGACGTGGGAGAGCGGGACAGATTTCTGATCGGCACGAATGGACGATGGCGCGAATTTCGGCGTCGTGCCGTTGCGTCCGGCGATGACCAATGACGCAACGTGACGGATGCGGCTGTTCTCTGGCAGCGATGTGCGAATGGATGCGGCCTGCTGCATGTTCGTCTCCAGCGCGGACAGAAATTTCTCCAACGCGAAACTGACATCCATTGCAGTGACGTCCGGCGTGCCGTCGCTGGCCACGATGTATTCGTTCTCGATCCTGTCCACCGCGCCGTTGGCGAGAAAAGCCTCCAGCCGCATCGTCGCCGGCTTGCCGGGAACAAGTTCGTTGCAACGCAGCGCAAACGTTCCGTCCGCGTTTGGGACGGTGCAGACGGTGCGCGCGTCGTAATCCTTCGGCGGGTCGTTCGGATCGAGATATGCGACGACCGCATAAACCGGAACGCTGCCGGAGACCGAGCCGGAAACGACGAACTCGCCGCGCTTCGCGGTTACGGACAGCCCGGAGAATTTTGCTTTGCCCGGCACGTCCAATCCCTTCGCGGTTCCGCTGAAGAGCGGATGCGAAGCGAGCTGGAGCGCGCCGGCGAGTGTGAGGAAGCTGCCCCTGCCTTCGCCGCGAAGTTGATCGGCATAGGTTCGGTTGCCCGAGCCCATCAGCGACGTTCCCATCGTCTGCTTCTCGTCGTCCGTCTCGCGGCAGTGCGGCAAACCGAGCGCGTGGCCGAGTTCGTGCGCGATGCCGCCGATGAAAATCGAGTTGTGCTTGCCGAGCGAAATCCGCCCGTATTCCTTGTCCCGGATCATCGGCGTCTTCAGCGTCAGATTCGAAACAGCAAGCCCCGCATGATCGAGCTGCCAGCAGATGCCGCGCTTGTAATCGCCCGATCCCATGTACGGGCTGTGATGAGAGAACGTGAGCTTCACCGGATCCCAGTCGGCCAGATTTGTGAAGATCAAGATCGTCTCATTATCCGGATCGAGGCCCTCCGCCCGCAACGCGCGCCAGCATTCCTTGCGAATTGGGCCGCCGCCCGTCGGCTGGTCATATTCCTTCGACATCTTTTCCCCGACCACCTCATGGACGACGAACCCGCCCGCCGCGTCATAATCGAGCGGAAACGAAATGTGCCCGAATCCGAGGCGCTCCATTTCGCTGGCGTAGAAATCGCGAATGTTCTCCATGATCGCGCGCAACCGCGCCCGATGATCGGCCGGAAATTCCGTGTCGCTGCTCCGCCAGCAAACGACGTGCAGCTTCTTCTTCGCCGGCTTCGCGTCATCCGCCCGATACGTTTCCAGAATCCGCCGCGCCGATGCGACGAGCGGACGCGCATCATTTTCCGCCGCGCGCAACATGAGAAACGGCGGCAGCAGCAGCGCCAACAAGAGCACAATTCTTCGTTTCATGCGGCAGACTTCTATTTCAATTCCCCGCCATTTCCAATCATTGGAAATTTCGGAGCCGCACTTTTCCAATGATTGGAAATTTCCGGACGCGGCCGCTCACTTGCGATAGTCCGCGTGCGAGATCGTCAGCGGTTCGCCGCGTTCGGTCTTGATTTCGACATCGCGCAGTTCGAGGCCGGCGGCGTCGCGGATGGTCATGCCGGTGTCGGCGGTGCCGTGGACATGATCGAGCACGATGTTGGTCGCCGGCATTTCGGGCAGGCCGATGATTTCGCCGGCGCTCCGTGCGCCGTCGATGGTCACGTTTTCGATCTTCACGTTTCGGACGACCGGCGTCGTCTTCGTGACCGGCTTGGTTTCGCGGTCCTTCTGGCCCGCCTTGTCGAAATAAAACATGTTGATCGTGATCGCTGTGCCGACTTGCTTCATCTTGATGTCGCGGAAGACGACGTTCTCGACGAGCCCGCCGCGGTCGCGCGCGGATTTGATGCGGATGGCGGGATTCGCGCCGATGAACGAACACCGCTCGACGATGATGTTGCGGACGCCGCCGCCGATGTTGCTGCCGACGGATGTCCCGTGGCCGTGGCCAAAGATGCAGTCGCTGACGCGGACATTTTCCAGCGCCGGCTGGCCTGCGTTCGATTTGAACGAGACGTGATCGTCGCCGACGGAAATGGTGCAGCGTCGGATGATCACATCGCGGCTGTTGCCCGGATCGATGCCGTCCGTGTTTGGCGAATCCGATGGCGCGATGATGGTCACGTCCTCGATCACAACGTCGTGGCACCGGACGGGCACGAGATTGAAGTTCGGCGCATCTTTGAGCGTCACGCCTTGAACGTGAACCTGGCCGCAGTCGGAAAACATCACCAGTCGGGGGCGTGGCGATTGCGTAGGCATTCCGACAGCTTTCTGTCCCTGCGCCGCCGCACCTGCGGCCTTTTCTTTTCGGACCCGCTCCCACCAGCGCTGGCCCGCGCCGTCAATCGTGCCGTGCCCGACAATGGCGATGTTCGTCGCTCCCGCGGCGGAGATCAGCGGGCGCATGACGGGTTTGAGTTCATTTTCGAGCGCGTTTCCGACCGCCGCGCCGGGCTGCTTGTAGTCGTCGAAGTTTTCCGAGCCGAGAATCGTTGCGCCGGCATCGAGTTCGAGTGCCATGTTGCTTCCAAGCTCGAACGGCACAGTCACAAAAGTTCCCGCCGGCACCGACACCGTGCCGCCGCCCGCCTGCGAACACGCGGCCACCGCCTTTCGGATCGCCTCCGTATTCGTCGTCGTGCCATCGCCCACCGCGCCAAAGTCTGTGATGACAAATTTCCGTTCTGGAATCTCGGCGCGAACCTCGATCAACATCACGACGAGACACGCCGCAGCCAGCATCGCGGCCACAAGAAAATGTTTCATGCTGTTCCTTTCCATCGTGCTCATTTTGTCACTTCTGGTTCTTCCGCTTCCCGCCGTGCTTGCCGGTATCCGCCGGATTGCTCGCGTCGAAATTCGGGTTCGGCTTCGGCATCTGCGCGTTGACCGCCGCGAGATAGCCGGTCAGGCGCTGGTCAAGTTCCTTCACCTTGTCCGGCAATTCCAGTGCGAGGTTGCGGCGCTCGCCGGGATCTTTCGAGATGTTGAAGAGTTTCAGCGCGCCAGTTTCATAGACGCGGATCAGCTTGAGATTGCCGAGATAAATTGCCGACGCGGGCCCGATGGCGTCCTTGTCGTAGTGCGGGAAATGAACGACGAATTCCTCGCTCGGCCGCTGCACGGTTCCTTTCCCGCCGTTCGACAAAACATCGGCAAAACTTCCGCCCTCGATTCCATTCGGCAGCGGCCCGCTGATTTTCGCGAGCGACGCGATCGTCGGAAAAATGTCCTCGTGAATTGCGCGGACGTGCGAACACGCGCCCGCGGCGATGCCCGGTCCGCGAATGATGAACGGCACGCGCAAGCCTCCCTCCGAAGCCGTTCCCTTGCCGCCGGCAAACGGCGGATTTTTCCCCGGCGTTCCATGATCGGCCGTGAAAATCACGAATGTGTTCGTCGCGATGCCGAGTTCATCGAGCTTCTTCAAAATCATTCCGAACGCGATGTCCAGATCGAGGTCCACCGCCGCCGTTCCGATTTCCTGTTCGCTCAAATTTCCGCCCCAGGATTTCACCTTGGCCATCGCATCGGGAGTCGCATCGCCGCCATGACGCGACGCGTAATGCGACAGTTGCAGATAAAACGGCTTGCCCGCCTTCGTCTGTCGCGCCATGAAATCCATTCCGCGCTCCGTCATCCCATAAAGTTGTTTCGGATGGGGATTGTCCACGTCGTCCGGCCCGCCGTTGTTCGTCGCGCCGTCGTTCTCGCCGAAACCCTGTTCGCGCGGATTCACACGCCCGCAATGCCATTTTCCGAAATGCGCCGTCGCGTAGCCCGCGCCCTTGAGCAGCGACCCGATCGTCATTTCACCAGCCGGTAATTCCGTCGAAGCCATCGGCGCGATCAACCGCGCATTCACATCGCTGCCGGTTTCCTTTTTCCCTTCGCCGACAAACGTCATGTGAAGTTGCGCCGGACTCTTGCCGGTGAAGATCGCCGCGCGCGACGGCGTGCAGCGCGGCGACGCCGCATAAAAATCCGCAAATCGCATCCCGCCTTTCGCCAGCGTTTCGAGATTCGGCGTGCGCACGAACGTGCTACTCGATTCTGCCGCGGCGTCGTCCATCTGGACCGACGTGCTGCTCCAGCCGTGCCCCTCGCCAAGAATCACGACGAAATTCGGCCGCGGCTGCGCGAGCGCTCCCGCCGCGCCGAACGCGAAAACCACAGCCATCAATTTCGTTTTCATTCTTCGTCCTTTGAATATTTCCAATGATTGGAAGCCGGCGGCACGGCCATTTCCAATCATTGGAACTCGCGATCGCGCAATTTTCCAACCAGGAAAAATCATTTTGCCTCCAGTGCGATTTCGTCGCGACCTCGAGACTTCACATCGACGATCCGCGAGCCGTCGACAACGACTTGATATTCCAGCCCCGCCTTCGCCTCGATCACGGCGCGGCCATTTTCGATCCGTACCGGAAACGGAGCGGCGATCCGATGCTTTTCATCGGCCGCCACCGCGATGCCATCGAGCTGGCCGGCCAGCCGCAGTTGCAGCGCGACCAGTACGCACGGATTCACGTACGCTGGCAGACGAGCCTGATCCTGAAGATTGAACGAGTCCGGCAACGTGCCCACGAAGTCTCCGTCGGGATATTGCATCTGCTCCGCGCAATTCAAAATTCCCCGCGCGATGCGATTCCAATCGAGCGTGTGATCCAGCGGCGCGAGTTCCGTCAACGCGTACGCATAAACCGAGCCGCACCACTGCACCGGCAGGCCGATCCACACGACGCCTGTCCAGTCCGTCGCGCCCAGCACCGGCGTTGTTCCGTACAACATGATCGGATGATTGCTCCACTGATAAACGAACGGCAGCCCGCGAATCGCCCAGCGCCGCGCGAGATCGAGATATTCCGCGCGGCCCGTCAGCTCGTAGCCGCGAAGATAAACGCGGCAGCAGTCCGCCGCTGCAAGAATGTCCGGCGTGTGCAGCGGGATTTCCCAGATTTGCGCGCCGCGCGGCGTCACAAATTTCTTCATGAATTCCAGCGCCTTCAAACCCGCATCGCGCGAAGCCGCGTCGCCGGTGTAATGCGCGCAGTCCAGCAAATGCAGCGCGTTGATCGCGCAGAATCCGCTCGCTGTGTCCTCGAAATGACCGCGCCGGAATTTCCCGTCGTAGCGGAACGAGCCGTCCGGTTTCTGCTCGCTCATCGTGTGCTCCGCATCTTTCTTCAGAATGGCGAGCCATTCCGCACTGCGGCCTGAAATCAGCCATACCGCCGGATTCGCGACGTGCGCGCCGGTGTTTACGAGCCGCGGAACCGGCGGTATTTTTCCAGTGAGCCTGAACATGGTGGATGCCTGATCGACGAAGAAGTGCTGCGGCTGTCCCGGCCACGTCGCGTGATACCAACCGTTGCTCGTGCGAAGCGGACCGTTCAACGCCGACAAACAAAGCGCACGCTGCTGCTCCGGCGTGCGCGGCGATTTCGGCGGCTCCGGCAGACCGCGCTTCCTCAGCGCCCACAAAATCGAATCCTCCATCCGCCCGCCTGCCGCGAAGCCGGCGCCGAAATGCAGGCGGATATGCAGCGACGGTCCTTTCAATCCCATCAAGTGATCGCATGTGCCGTCGTAGCGATTGGGCGTTGAAAAGATCGGATGCTGCGATTTGCTGTCCCACCACAGCATCGCCACCGATGCGTTTTCTGTGACATATGCCGCCAGCGGCATGGTCATCAGCATCGGGTCCGGCTCGAAGCGAATATGCTCAGCGCGCGCCACGTCCAGCTTCGAGGAGGACTCTTCTCCATGTCCCAAATATTCCACGCCAGACAGCAAGCCCTGAAACATTGGCCCGACAACCCGCACCATTCCCACATCTTCCTGCCCGTCTTCGATCGCAAGGATCAACACGTCGTCCTCATCAAGATGAATCGCGAACCGTTCGCTCAGCGGTGTTGCAATTGCCACGAGCCGCCCCTTCCAAAATATCCGCGCCCCCGAGCGGTCGCGCGCGCAACGCACCATCACATTGCTGTTCCCGATATCAATCGAGTCCATCTTCGCTTCCGGATCATGCAAATACAGCGTGCGTTCGAGCGGCGGCAAACCCTCCGCCTCCGCCGCGATCCGAAATTCCGTGAACGCGCGACCCGCCGGCGCGCTGATTTCAAACGCCACCGGCTTGCCGGGGGACGCGACATATTCTTTGCCGCTAAGTTTGAAAGCGATGTCGCCGGCCGACTCATTTCGAATAGTGCCGCGAACATGAAATCCGTCCGCTTCGACCGATTCGAATTGCAGCGGATGCCGGTGGCTCTGAGCCACGGACGCATCGGCAACTTCGAGCACGCCCGGTTTGGTACAGGGATCGAACCGGAGCACCGTGATCGCCTGCGTCGTCGGGATGGTCACTTCGCACGAATGCCATTCGCCACCGCCCGTGCCGGAGACGCGGATGCTGCCGTTCTTCGCCATGTCCGGTTCTTCCTTTGTCGCGAAGAAAACTTCCGCCGGGCCTTGAACATGCCCGCGCATTTTCCATCGGAAGATCAGTGGCCCGTTCACCGGTGGCAGCGGCACGCGCACGTAGGGATCAATGCCGTCCGACGTGATTCTCAGGATCCCGCCAGTGACTGCAACGGAGCACTGGTTCATCACCGGCCACGCCTGATCCGGTGCGGAAAAATCCCAGCGGGAAATCAGTTTCTCCGTCATCAGCGCGGGGAAGTCTGTTGTCAGCGGCGTCCGGTCAGCGGCGTTGCTTCGGGTGGAAATCGCCAGAAGGACAGCCATGAAAATTGTCGGGATATTGGCAAAGCGAATCACATTCATGGTTTCATCATGGATGAAATCCCTGGCGGATGAAAAGAAAAGCTGAAATCCGGCGCTTGCATTCCGGGGAGGATGTCACATTCTTTACGCCCAACACTCGGAGACAACCATGACCATGCAAAAGCTTACGCGTCGTCAATTCCTCGGAACATCCGTCGCCCTCGCCGGCGCGGCCTTCGCACGACCGATCTTTGCCGCCGGAGCAAAGCGCACTGCGACGGACATCGTCACGCTCGGCAAAACCGGAATCAAGCTGAGCCGCCTCGGCATCGGCACCGGCTCGAACAGCGGCAACGTGCAGTTCGGGCTCGGCAAGGAGAACTTCATCAAGCTGGTCCATTACGCCTACGACAAGGGCATCCGCTATTTCGACTGCGCGAAGAACTACAAGACCTTCGAGTGGATCGGCGACGCGCTCAAGGACCTGCCGCGCGACCAGATTTTCCTGCTCTCGAAAATCGGCGGCAACCCGGAGAAGCCGGAGGAGGTCATTGACATGCACCTCAAGAATTACAAGACCGACCACGTTGATGCCATGCTCGTTCACTGCGCCACGAAGGACACGTGGACGGACGACGACAAGCGGCTGATGGACGCGATTGCGGACGCGCAACAGAAAGGCAAGATTCGCGCGAAGGGCGTTTCGTGCCACAGCCTGCCGGCGCTTCGCGTGGCGGCAAAGTCGGCCTGGGTCGAGGTGAATCTGGTGCGCGTAAACCCGCAGGCCAAGCACACCGATGGCGAAACGCCCAAGTGGGACGGTCCCAGCGCCGGCATTGAACCCGTCGTCGAGCAGCTGAAAATCATGGACGAAAAAGGCCACGGCATCATCGGCATGAAACTCATCGGCGACGGCGATTTCAAGGACCCGGCCGACCGCGAAAAATCCATCCGCTACGCGATGTCGCGCCCCGAACTCGATGCGGTCGTCATCGGCTGCAAGAGCGAGGCGGAGATCGACGAGGCGATCGAGCGGATCAACAACGCGCTGGCGTGACGCGCCGCGCAACTTCCAATGATTGGAAGTTTGCGGCGTGGTGTTTTCCAATCATTGGAAGTTTGCGGATCTGGAATTTCCAATGATTGGAAGTTGCGATTCGTGTCCGCACCGGCGCGCCATCCATATCGAATTAAGGGCGGTGGGCGGGGTCGGAGCGCGGGCGGTGGATTATTTTTTCGTGAGGGCGTGGTTTCAGCTTGCGTGGGAGTGGGGCGCGCTTATTGTGCGCGCAAATTCGGCGGCGCAGATGCCGGCGATGTGACTGGCGACGGAGGAATTGATCGTGATGAAGTTCGATAAAAAAGTTTTGTTCGTGGGTTATGGCGCGGTGGCGGAGTGTACGCTGCCGATTCTGGCGGAGCATGTGAAGGTTCCGTTTTCGAATATCACGATCATGGATTTCGAGGACCGCAGCGCGAAGCTGGCGGCGTGGATCAAGAAGGGCGTGAAGTTTGCGCGCAAGCGGGTGACGCGGGAAAACATGACGACGCTGCTCGCGAAATATGTGGGCGCGGGCGACATCCTCATTGATCTGGCGTGGAATATTGACGCGTGTGAAATCCTGCAGTGGTGCCATGACCGCGGGGTGCGCTACATCAACACGTCGGTCGAACTGTGGGATCCGTACGAGAATTCGAAGGGCGCGGCACCGCAGAAATCAACGCTGTATTGGCGGCACATGAATCTACGGAAGATGATTTCGAAGTGGGACAGGCCCGGTCCGACGGCGGTGCTGGAACACGGTGCGAATCCGGGTCTGATTTCGCATTTCACGAAGCAGGGGCTGATTGATATCGGCAACCGTTCGATCAAGGACAAGAAAGTTTCGGGCAAGGCGGCAGACGAAATCCGGCAACTCATCGCGGAACAAAAATTCAATCTGCTGGCGATGAAGCTTGGCGTGAAGGTGATTCATTGCAGCGAGCGCGACACGCAGATCACGAATGTGCCGAAGGAAGTTGATGAGTTCACGAACACGTGGAGCGTCGAAGGATTTCGCGAGGAAGGCACGACGACTTCGGAGATGGGATGGGGGACGCACGAGAAGGAATTGCCTGCGTTTGCGTACGAACACAAGGAAGGTCCGAAGAATCAAATCTGTCTCGCGCGAATGGGCATCAATACGTGGGTGCGGTCATGGGTGCCGAATTATTCGATTCACGGCATGGTCGTCCGCCACGGCGAAGCGTTCACGATTTCAGACCGGCTCACGGTGTGGGACGGCACGAAGGCGGTTTATCGTCCGACGGTTCATTACGCGTATTGTCCGGCCGATGTCGCCATCGCATCGCTGAACGAACTTCGCGGTTACGATTACGTTCTGCAGCCGCGCGCGCGGATTTTGAACGACGAGATCACGAGTGGCTCCGACATCCTCGGCGCGCTGCTCATGGGGCATGCGTACAATTCGTGGTGGATCGGCAGCGATCTGAGCATCGAGGAATCGCGCCGGCTCGTGCCGCACCAGAATGCCACGACGATGCAGGTGGCAATTTCCGTGGTCGCCGCGACGATGTGGATGATCGAGAATCCGGAAATGGGCGTGAAGATTCCGGACGATCTGCCGCATGAGTTCGTGCTGAAAATTGCGAAGCCGTATCTCGGCAAGTGGATTTCGAAGCCGTCCGACTGGACGCCGCTCAAGAATTACACGAATGTTTTCGCGGGCTACAACAAACCGGACATGGACACAAAGGATCCCTGGCAGTTCAAAAACTTCCTGATCGACGAAAAGGAATAAATGATCTCAAAGAGCGTCCTGAAAAAACTGGCCGAAGAAAACGGCACGCCGCTGTTCGTTGTGGACCACGCGCAACTGCGGAAGAACTACGCGACGTTCAAGCGCCACCTGCCGCGCGTGCAGGCCTACTACGCGGTGAAAGCGAACTCCGATCCCGCGATTGTCCGCACGCTCTACCAGGCCGGCTGCAGCTTCGACGTGGCCTCGATGCCCGAGTTCAAGATCGTTTATGAAAACATCAGGGACATGCCGGAGAAACAGCGGCAGGACTGGATCTGGGACAAGATCATTTACGCGAATCCGATCAAGGCAAACGAAACGCTGCAGGAATTGAACCCGTACAAGCCGCTCGTGACCTACGACAACGCCGAGGAAATCCGCAAAATCAAAAAGTACGCGCCGCAGGCCGGCCTCGCGCTGCGCCTGCGCGTCGCCAACACCGGCGCGATGGTCGAACTGTCGTCGAAATTCGGCGCCGCGCCCGGCGAAGCTGTCGATCTGATTCTCGAAGCCGACAGAGCCGGACTCACAGTCGAAGGCGTGAGTTTTCACGTCGGCAGTCAGACGACGAATTTCGGAAACTTCGTCCAGGCGATCAATCTTTCCGCGAACATTTTCAAGGAAGCCCGCGAGCGCGGCTACACGAAGATGAACCTGCTCGATATCGGCGGCGGCTTCCCTGCGCCGTACGACGAAACCGTCAAGCCCTTCCGCGAACTCGCCAGCATCGTCAACGGCGAACTCACGCGGCTCTTCCCGAAAAACGTCCAGATCCTCGCCGAGCCCGGCCGCTTCATGGTCGCCACCGCCGCCACCGCCGTTTCGAAAATCATCGGCAAGGCCACGCGCGACGGCAAACTCAGCTACTACATCGACGACG
>CAIVKH010000221.1 GCA_903906425.1 uncultured bacterium | reverse complement strand
GCGAAGTTTCAACCAGCTTTGTTGAACGCCAGAACTTGACCATGCGGATGAATTTGCGCAGGTTCACGCGCCTGACGAATGCGTTCTCCAAGAAGATCGAGAATCACGAACACGCGATTGCCCTGCATTTCATGAACTACAACTTCTGCCGGATTCACCAAACGCTTCGCATCACACCCGCGATGGCCGCTGGCGTCGCGACCCACGTTTGGGAATTGGAAGAAGTCGTTGCCTTGTTGGACACGGATTCAAAATGACCCACTACCGAAAATTCCAAGGATTGGAAATAGCGTGATTCTCATTTTGTCTCCTCAATTCCGTTTATGATTTGCACGTCCTTGCGGCGCGATTCGGGCGTGACTTTCAATTCTTCCAGTTTTCCGTTGCGATACACTCCTTCGACGGTGGTGTTCTTCGGCGCGTGGAGTTTGAAGTTTACGTCCCATTCTTTCGGCCAGGCGGGCAGCAGCAGGATGCGGTCGTCGGGGGTTTGCAGGAGCATTTCCTGAAGACCGACCATTGCGCAGCCGCCGTGGTCCATGTCGGGAAAAGCGTCCCAATCATAGGTCACCCAGAAGGCCGGAAAACGCGCAGTGAATGGCGCGTATTTGTCGCTCCCGAGGCTTTTGTTGCCGGGATTGTAGGGCCAGAGGAATTTCTTCAGCGCATAGTCTTTTGCTTCTTCCGCAAGCCCGAGGGCGGCGGCGGCCGTGTTGCCGTATTTCCAGCATTGCGCTTCCTTTTGAACCTTTTCATCGAGCGCCGCATACTTCCAAGTGTTGAGAGCCAGTTCGAGGTCCGGCAGGCCGACGCCGTAATTGTGAAACGGAAAGAAATTGTAAAGCTGCGTGAACTCTTCTTTTTGGTTGAGGCGCAGCCACGACTCCGCGATCGGAATGATGCGATGGCCGTCTTTCTCCGTCACGAAGATGGGTGGCAGACGTGCGAGGAATCCTTTCACCCACACACGGTCGGCGGCGGGAAGTTCCAGCTTGAGTAGTCCGCTGGCGATGGCACGCAAACCGCCCACCGCATCGCTGCTGTTCTTGCATCCGCTGGCCTGTTCGGCGGAATTGCCCGGGAAAATAACCAGATGACGTTGCTCATCGAGCGGATGGCCGATGAATTTCAGGCATTCTTTTTGATAGAAGCTGTCATAGAACTTGAGCATGCCCATCATGACCGGCATGGATTTCGCCGGGGCGCAGCCGGTGAAGCGGCACTCCTCCGCCATCATCAACGCGAACTCCAACCCGGAAGTATAGTGATAACGCAAATGCTGGTGGCTGTTGTGGCCATCCGGCGCGCTGCCCGTGCCGGTCAATCCATATGAAGTTAGCGACTCATCAAACGGTGTTCCTTCCACGCCCAGCACCAGCTTGGCGCGAGCCTCTTCCACAGGAGCGAGGTTGCGGTAGAAATTTAATCCGACCTCCAACAAATCCGTATCGCCGGTCTTGAGCAGCGGCCAATAAAGCCATCGTTGGTTTTGCGCCATGAACTGACAGCCCGCCCAGGCGCGCTGGTCAGGGCTTGGGGCAGCATTGGTCAGCGGATTGTCAAAGGTGAAGAAACCGCCGTTGAACAGTGTTGGAGTCTTGCCAGTGCGGTTGGCGGCAAGCATGTAGCGGAAGAGCTGGTAATTGCGCCCCACTTGCCATCCGGCGTCGTCCGGCTTCGCGTCGGGATTGATGGAAATCCAACTACGATTCCAGAACTCACGCCACCAGGCGACGGTCTTTCCCGGATCGGAAGGAATCTGCTGCAATTGGTCCAGCGCGCCACGCCAGCTTTCAACCGAGTCTTCCTGCGCAACGCGCAGAAGCACGCGCAGGTCGAGATTCGTCACCGGCTTTTCGGCCTTCAGTTTCCACGACTTGAACGGCGTCCTCATGTAAGTGCCGCTGCCGGTTCCGTCGAACACCAGCCCCGGGCACACAATCCGTCCGCCCATTGTCAGGTTCTTGAGTGGATCGGGAATTATGTCGGCGATGGACTCAAGCCCTTCCGTTTTTATCCTGTATGTCCGGGTCCACTTGTTCTTTTTTTCAACGTCGGGGTCGTTCCGATAAAACCACTCCACGACGCCATTCGTTGAAGTCACGTTGAATTTCGCCAAGGCTTCATACGCAACCGTGGGGGATACCGGCACATCAGACTTCATCTCCATATTCACCACCGGATTGAAGGCATCCACCCAGAGCTTGAGTTTGACGCCATCGCCGGAAATGCGGATGCACCCTTCCGCCAGATCGAGTTCCTGCTTGAAGTTCTTCTTGAACGGCGACGACGGAAACGACATCCGCACCCGGCCCAGCTTGATCAAGTTTTCCCACTCAACCCGGCTGTCCGGACTGCCGATATAAAACAGGAGGTCATCGCCCTCGACCCACACATTGAGGCCGAAATTGCCGCCGGAAAGCGGCATCGAACCGGTAGCGTTCGTGCTGGGCGAATCCCAGACCACGTTGTATTGCGCGATGTCGAAGTCCGCGGCTCCGCAAGTTTCCAATGATTGGAAAAATGCGAGTACAAGAATTCCAATGATTGGAAATACAATTTTGTTTTTCATGGTCACTGCTCTTTTGTTGTGGGGGTCAGGTTGACCGTGGTGGTCAATCCGTCATGACACGTCACCGTGAGTTTGGTTTTCCCGGAGTCAGCGGCGACGGTCACGGATGGCCCGCCCGTGACTTGCCAGTGGCCGTTCAGGGTGAGAGTGATTGTCGAAGGCTGGCTGTAGCCGAATCCGTGGGGGATTGGGAGGCTCGGCATGTTGAGATCGGGATCGGCGACTGAGCAGTGTAATATGCCGTTTTCATGGCGAAGCATGACCACGCAGGGCTTGCTTGCGGTAAGCAACTCATCGTCTGAAAGTGCTACAGCGGTGTCGAACAGAACATAGCCGGTGCTGTTGTCCGCGCGTGAATGCACGATGTGCGCCTCGTCGTCTTGGCGGAGGATTTCAAAAGGCGCTTGCCTCTGCATGTCCTGCGAGAAGGCCGCCATTTTATCCGGCGTGGTCATCGGGCGCATCACATAGCGGTAGGAGGCGTTGGTGGGCGCGCAGCCGTGCGCAAGCCAGGCGGATTCATACGTTCCACTCGTGTCCAGTTTGTCGGAGATGTCGCGGCAGTTCTGTTTCTTGCGCTGGACATGGAGAACTTGTTTGTCGAAGAGGTAATACCCGGTGCCGAGGTTGTCCACCAGCCATGACGTCTTAGAGATTTCCGATTCAAAGAGCTGGGCCGTGATGCCCGCCGTGTCGTTGACGAAAGTGGGCGTGGCCTTGGCGTTGATGGGGTTTTGGAACAAGGTGGTATGGGTGTCGAAGTCGGGGTGGGAATCCCGGATGCCGCTGCCGAGGCACACCACCGCGTCGCCGAAACAGAACCAGGTTTTTTTCGCGTAGAAGTTCTCCAAGTCGCACCGCTTCGTGCCGTGCAGATCAAGGGCAAAAACGCCATTGCCATCGGGGGAATCCACCCCGCCGACGAAGGCGCGGTCCGAACGCTCGGCCTGTCCCTTCATAAGAGCGGACATCGGCAATTGCACCATGGTTGTGCCGGGCAGCTTCATCCAGTCGTAACCAGCTTGGCCGATATTGCAATAGCCACTGATGTTTCGGTTGGTGTCTAAAACAAACATGTCGGGGGTGCGCAATTCGCATAGGCCGAAACCAAAAGTATTGCCGGCATCCTGCGCCTCTCTAGCGAAGAAATATTTGCTGTATCCCTTGATATAGAGCTGCCAGTCGGGGCGACGGTGGATGGCTGAAGCGTTGTAGCTCAACGTCCAGTGCCCTTGATCCTTCGGTGCCGGCTGAATTCCCATCGCTGCGAACTGCGGTTCGGCGGTCTCTTGCTCCCAAACCGGGAAGCATTTGGTGTTGCCGTCGGCCATCTGCCGCAGATAAATCGAGGCGAATTCCGTATCTATCTTTTCTTTCCCATCCGGCGTTCCCGCCAGAGCCATCAGACAATAAGCGCTGAGCGGAACCGACTGCTGAAAATCTCTCGGGGAAAAAGGGCCTTTCCACGGAATCGTAGCCGGCATGTTGTTTCTATAAGACCAGTGATATTGCTTCAAAAGAATGTTGCGGATGAATTCCTGTCGCTCCGGCTTGATGGCGAAATCTGTTTTGGAAAGCAAATACAACATCTTCGCACATTCATAAACAGCGGCACTCTGGTACCTGAACAGGAACCCACCGTGGTGGAACCCCGAACCGTCGGGCTTGAATGTGTCCATGGCTCCAGGAGCGCACGAAAACACCACATTGCCCAGCCAATCACGCAGGGCATGAAGATCGCGGACGCGCTCGGCTTCATCAGGCATGAGCAGGGAATACAGAATCAGCCCCGGCATGGTGATGCGCGTGTAGTCGGCATCCTCGCCATGGAACACAAATCCCGGCGACACGTTGTCGCCGAACAGATCGCGTGCAGAATGGTTTTCCTTGGCGTTGAAAATCCGGCTGTAGCCGAATCGCAAGGTCCAGTAGTTGAGCAAATCCTCGGTGAAGCGGTGTGTCGCCCGCAAGTCGTCGCGCATCAGGAAAACGGATTCCATGTAGCCCTCACCGCCAAACCAGGAGTTGGGCATGGTTCCGAGATAGACCGAATAGTCGAAGAGATTGTGATACATCTCAAGCAAACCGGCTTTTTTAACCGGGTCGGTGGTTTCGCGGTAGCAGATCGCTGTGGCATACATTAAACTACAGTAGCCGGCTTTGCTTTCCATCCCGTTCATAGAGAACCCGGTCTTGTTGATGCTTTGCATCCAATTGATGGTGACATTGATCCCGCCGCGCATGCCGCCACCAGCAGTCTGCTGGATGTTCAACAGTTTGTATTTCTGCTGGCACTTCTCGATCCACTCATTGATGTCGCCCGCTCTGGCTGCCCCGCTGTATGCCGAGTCTTTGAGCAAACTCTTTTCAACGCGTTGTTCAATGGTGGAAACCCCTTCCATTTCCGACTTCGTGGGCGATGGCAGCACGGGCTTGGCCACCTTGTGCGCCAGAGGCACACTCTCCTCGGTAATATCAATGTTCCAAGGCCATTGAGTGGGGGCGCGGTGATCCCCCCAAGGCGGTGTCGGCAAGGCGTACAACCCAACATATATGAAACCGAGATAGATTTCCCCGGCGGCATCCTTCGGAGCCGTGATGCGGATGGAAGTGAGCTTCGTGCCGTGGACAGGGGCGCAGGGACTTTCCAGCGCCGTGGCTCCACGCCCTTCAAAGGCGAAGTCGCCGGTCTTGACTCCTCGATTCCGGCCGAATTCCCAGCGGTTCCAGTACTGCCGGTAAAAGGCAAACGGCGCGGAAGCGAAAACCTTGTCGCCTTCCATGAACTCGATTTTCATTTCTTTGCCGATCACGTCGGGCACATCTGTCAAAAGCGAAATGTTGAAACCTAAATCTCCCATCACATCACACTTGTAGGTCAACACACTGCCCGGCTCGTACCGCCAGCGGAGCGCGTAGTCGCTGTTGGTGCCGTCAACCGCATTGAAAGGATACCGGTCCGAGAAATCCAGCGTTCCGCGCTCCGCGCTGAAACCGTCCAGTCCGGCACGATCGAAGTAGAGCCACTGCTTCATCTGGCCAAAAGGAATTGTCGTGGCGACGGAGACTGCCGGTGTCTCTTCCGGTGTCGCTTTCGTCGCGCACGAGGTTTCCAAGGATTGGAATAATGCGAGTGCCAGAATTCCAAGGATTGGAAAACGACAACGTTTAGTTTTCATATTGCCAGTTCCATTCTTCTGCTCATCGCGGTGCACATTTCACCAAACCTTGATCTTTAGATCGCCATGGACGGGGTTCTCGAACGGACCAGGCGTCGGATTCTTTTCATCACGCGGCTTGCCAAAGTAGTCGGTGTTGACACGGATCGGCGAACCGTCGGGGTCGGTGAATTTCTGCTTGGCCACCTGCACTTCACCAAGCGTTTCGCTCGACACCAGGTCAGTCTTGAACCCTTCGGGCAGGGTGGGCATCGTCATGCTGAGATACACACCGTCTTCTCTGGTTTCCAACTTGAGATGCGCGTCAGTAGTTAGTTGGGTCGGATGATCTTCGTGTTTCCACGGTTTGGCGCCGTGCAAATACAAGTTGCCGCGGGCTTCAATGATTCCGGGGGCGCAGCGGTCATAGGAGCTTAGACCTTTGCCGCCAAGAAAGAGGTTATTACAATGACGCTGATCGCCATAGGGTCCCACCGCCACCGCCATGGCGATTTCAGTCGAATGCGGCTTGAGCAATATTGATTGGCGGTTGACCTGTCCATAATTGAACATTTCTTCGGCGATCATGTTGTGAACATAGAATCCGCCATGACTCAGTATGGTGGACTTCTTTGACAGGAGGAGGTTGTTGTCAACCAGATACGGGCCATGATCGGCTTCAAAAACAAGGTCGCCAGACTCATCATTGTCATGCAGGAGGTTGCAGGTGATGCGCGTTCCTTGGGCCATCCAGTCAAGCCAGATGCCGGCCCTTCCGCCAATGTGGTGAATATGGTTGTTGCGGATGGTGACATCCACCGCGCCATGAAGTTTGATGCCGGCCATCTCTTCGCCGGAGAAGGCTCTTTGCACATAAATATCATGAATGTCATTATGCGAGATGGTGCTAAAAGCCGCGCCCATGCAGCCGACGATGCCTGCCTGCCCGCAGCCGTAAATCTTGTTGTCGCGCACGATGTGCGAGCCGACGTTGGCCTTGTTCCAGCCATTGGCAATCGCGTTGATGATGGATTTGGTAAAACCGTCATTAGAAGCCTTGAGTTCTTCGGCAGTAGCGCGGATTCCCTCACCGCCGTATTTGCCCAGTGTGATGCCCGAACACGTTGAGTTGCGCACGGTGTTACTCTCGATGATCCAGCCTTTGCTCCAGTCCGTTCCTATAACGCCAATCTGCTCGGTGGTGGGTGGCGACCAGTTGGCGGCCGCATTCTCCAGCGTGAAGCCGCGCACGGTGATGTAATTGATGCCAGTCTTCGAGGGATAGAACACGGTCTGCCGCTTGTTGATTTCGACTTGTGCGTCGTTGGGGTTCACGCCCTTGAACTGCGCCCAAATGGTGGTGGTGTCATTGCTCACCGCTCCAAACCAAAGCGACGTGTCGCCCGCCGATTTCAGGGCGTCATCAAAATGCGCGGCCTCCGTCAGCCAGTCGCCATTCAGATAGACCGCGCCGGTGTGATGCTGCCGGCCCTTCGGATTAAACCAGGCGCCGTGGATGAGATCGGAGAAAGGATTGAACATGCCGAAGAACGAATTCGACAGTGTGACTTTCCACGTGTCATTCGTGACGCGCTCCCAATGCTTCACGATTTCAGAACCGGTGATGACCACCTTCTCGCCTGGCGCAGCCTGATACGTGATGCGATTGGTATCTGACGTGCCGCCGCGCGGCGGGTTGACGCGCTCGCGATACACACCCGCATGAACCGTCACAACATCGCCCGGCTTGGCGAGTTCAGCAGCGTGCTGGATCGTGCGAACCGGCGCGGCCTGCGAACCCGCATTCAAATCGCTGCCATTCGGCGCGACATGGAACTCGGCAGCACGCGTGACTTCCAATGATTGGAAAAATGCCAGAGCCAGAATTCCAATGATTGGAAAAATAACTGTTTTGTTTTTCATTTGTTCCTCTTCGTTTAGGGATTTTATGAATCACAACTTCACTTGCACCACATCCATTAACTTGGTGCGTTTGGTGGCTGGCACTAATACCGAGACCGCACGGGCATCCTCGTTGTAGGTGTAAGTTAGCGTGCAGCCATCCGCAAATAGAGTGACGGCGGAAGGCTTGGCGACGCCACTCAATGTCACTGTTGTATCCGTCGGCGGAAGCAGGTCCTCATCCCTTTGGTGAATCTCCTGAATCCCACGTTCTTTGAATTTCGGGCAGACATAAAGGAAGCGAAGATTTCCCTTGGCCGCAGCATAAACAGAGGCGGTTTCCCCGTCGGGAAGAGAGTGCGTGCCACGGGTCGCTTCGCCGTTGGTTTTCATCCATGCGGCCAGGACGCTCATGTTCTTATGGGCGTCAGGGTGAAGTTCACCGTCCCTGTCCGGGCCGATGCCGAGAAGGTAATTCATGTTGAGCGCACGGGCGTGCGCCAGTCCTGTCAGGATTCCGGCATTGGAGAAGAACGAGCCTGTCGTGTAGGTCCACGAGGGTGCCCACGTCGTGCAGAATTCAGCCCAGTTGCTTTCCGGCTTGGTGGCCGGAGGGATGCTGCCTTCGTAGGTTTTGAAGTCGCCGGCTCCGTTGAAACGTGGATTGAGCACGATGCCGGGTTGCAGTTCGCGCATCCGTTCAAAGGTGATGCATGTGCGCAAATCTGGCGGGCAACCGTCAAACCACAAAAGGTCAATCTTGCCATAGCGCGTTAGCAACTCTTCGATCTGCCCTCGAATCGTTTCGCCGTAGGCTTTCCTGTGCTCCGCAATTTCCTCCTTAGTTCTGACGGCGGTTCTCGGATTGAGGTCCGCATCGAGTTCCGGAAATTCCGGGTTGGTTCTGCCCGCGCCGTAGTACAGGAAGTTCTCGTACTCGCGGTTGAAATGCCAGTTCCCCGGCGAATAGTACAAGCCGGCTTTCAGCCCATGCTTGTGGCAGGCGTCAACGAAGGGTTTCACCAGGTCCCGTCCGCCCATGTGGTTCGTCGTATTGAACCCGCCGAAGGCACTCGGCCAGAGCTCAAATCCTTCATGGTGGCTTGTCACCAGCACGGCATACGTGAACCCGGCTTCTTTGGCTGCCACAATCCACTTCTCGGGATTGTAGTGTTGGGGATTGAAGCTCTTCGCCTGCTCCCAGTATTCGTTCGGTGTGACCACAGGCGGCTTGCCGTTGAGGTTGTAATCCTTTTCCCGGATGATCCGTGCGCGCTCATTCGGATCGGCGATGCGTTTGCCCGCCAGGGCGCGGCCCGGCATCATCGGCCAGGAGATGTCGGGATAGGGTTTCACGACGGATAGCCCCCAATGCAAAAACAAACCCATCTGCGGCTCGCCGAACCATTGCGCGTCCGGATGTTTGGTGTGGGAGGCTTTTTGTTTGCTTTCGTCCACGCCGATGACGGCGTGCTGTTCTTTGGCGTCGCTTATGCCGACTGACGCCTGCGGTACGTTCGTCGCGGCCCTCTTGCTTTCCGATGCCGGTTCCGCCGCACGTGCGATTTCCAACGATTGGAAAAATGCGCCGGCTAGAATTCCAATGATTGGAAAACAAAATAGTTTGGTTTTCATTCGTTTTACTTTCGTTTGTTCCGTCTGGATTGTCGCCGCGCCGCGCCTCCTCACACGCATTCGAAACGCTTCGAACGGCATCGGGATGCCATTTATGAGGAGCCCTTCGCGCGGTTGCAGCCGGTCGCCTGCTCCGCACCCTCATCGAGCGGAAACCAAGTTTTCCGCAACGCCTTCCTTTGATCGTCTCGCCTCGCTCGTAGCCCAAGCCCGCTGACGCGGGATGTCGTTGCAATTCCGCTCGGCCCTCTCGCTGATCGGTGGATTCGTTTCTCGCACGCGACCGTGTCCGGTCCGTGTTGTTGTGGTCATCGTCCAATCCCGCTCGTGCCGTTTTGTCTTTCGCTCGCCGCGGCCCTTTCGGCGGTGGGGGAACCACT
>CAIVKH010000220.1 GCA_903906425.1 uncultured bacterium | reverse complement strand
CCGGAGTCTCGGGAAGGGGTCAACGGCGGACGTTGGGGTCGTCCGGAGTCTCGGGAAGGGGTCAACGGCGGACGTTGGGGTCGTCCGGAGTCTCGGGAAGGGGTCAACGGCGGACGTTGAGGCCGTCCAGAGTCTCGGGAAGGGTTCGATGGCGGACGTTTTGTCGTTCCGGAGACTGGGGGCCGGTCCAATTTTGGGCGGCGGAATGGGTGGCCGTTTCCTCCCGGGTGCGGGGTCTGGCGATTTCTCGTTCGACCATTTGGGGGAGGTTCGATGCAGGGCAAAACATGCAGCCCGGAGTGTCCGGCACTTCTGCACGATCAACCCGCCTCGCGGGGGGAATTACCGAATCTTCGCCGCGGGCGGCGATGCCGCGATGCTCCGAAGTTCGGGCTGCGTCGTTGCCGCTTCGATGTCCTTGATGGCCTTCTCGACGGAGGAGACGCGGCGATTGTTGAGTTCGCCGCCGGGAAAGTCGCCGCGTTTGCATTGATCATTCAGCTCCGCGATCAATTCCCTGAGTTGCGGCACGACGCCGCGCGCGGCCGTTCCATAGCCGGCGATCTCTTTCATGATTTCGCCGGTTCTGTTTTCGCTGCCGTGACCGCCCTGCGTTTTCGCGAAGATGACGCCGGCTTCGATGCCTTCCTTGAAATGATATTTCGTCAGCGCCTTGAATCCACCCATGCGAATCTCGTTGCCGAACATCGTGTCCGCCGGACCGCGCACCTTGACCGCGGCGAGAATGTCCGGCGCGAGCGCCGTCACGTCTTCCAAGCTCAGCCGGCGATCAAAGAATCCCCTCAGCGTCGCGCGCGCCATTCCGTCCGCGTTATTCGCCACCGCGCGGATCGCCGGATAGAGCAGCTTCGGATCGGCATTCTTCAGGTCATCGGCCAGCGGCCCGGAAAATAACGCCGCGGCAAGCTGCCCTTGCGTGAGCTGTACGGGATCGGCCCAGTTAATCGGCTCAAGCGGCTCGGCAGTCTGCGCGACGGCTTTCAATATATCCGGAATCGCAGGCTTCGCCGCGCCGCCCATTTTCCGAATCGCCTGCGCCGCCTTGAACCGCACCCAGCGGTCTTCGTGATAAAGCTGGCGAACAAGCACCGGCAGCGCGTCCGCGCTCTTGATGAACCCGAGCGCCTCGCACGCGCCCTGCGCAACATGCACGTCCTTGCCTCCGGCCATCGCGATCAACGAAGGAACCATCGCCTTCGCTTCGGGACGCTTCGACAATTCCTCGGCGGCCCAGCCGCGAACAACCGGCGACCAATCCGAAAATGCCGCGACGAGTTCATCGGTACTCTTCTTCTTGCACTCCACATCGAAGCGGCCCGACGCGATGGCATCCGCAACTTCGCGTTTGCTCAGCAAGTCTCCCGACTTCGCTTCCCGCCCGGTGATGACGAGTTTCTTCAGCGGCAAAGAATACGTGAGCACATAGCATGCATTCGGACTAAGCCCGTCATAGCTGCTCTTGCCATAATACGTGTTATCGTCCGTCCGTCCCGGTCCATATTGCTCGCCGCCGTCATAGGTGAACGAGCCATCGCAGCGGCGCACCAGATCCAGATGCCACGAAGCCTCCTTGAAGAATGCCGCCGCCGCCGCCGGCCCGCCAACATTCGAGCCCATCGCGCCCCACAGATAGCTGAACCCCTGCCCCGTGTGTCCATACTCCCGGTTCTCGTATGCCGCCGTCGCCATCTTCGCGAAAAACTTCGCCGCTTGGGTTTTGTTCGCCGCGCCGAACAGCACCGCCGTCATTGAATTCTTCCCGTTGTTCTCGTGATACGGCCACGGTTCATGCTCGCCATAAGGAATGCCGCCCTTGTCCACGAAGTAGCCGAAGAAATTGCACGCCCGCTCAATCGCCGAATCAACCTCCGGATCATTCACGCCGCATTTCTTTCCCATCACGATCGCCATATTTCCAACCAGCCCCGCCGCGTTCACCGGCCCGTACGGCGGAATCGAACCGTGCAACTTCCCGCTCACCGTCAGCTCCGAAATGCCGTGCCCGAACGTCCCGTAGCAGCTCTGCCCCTTCGCCAGCGTCACGGTGTATTCATTGATCGCGTGCAACACCTCCCTGTCGCCCGTGAGCAGGAAATATTCGGACAGGAAAAGATTCTTGTAGCCCCACTCCCACACCACCATCCCGCGCTTCAGTTCCAGCTTCAGCGACTGCGATCCCATCTTGTGCGCCAGCTCCCGCACCTTCGGCATGTACTCCGGCTTTCCCGTCGCCATCAGCGCCAGCCCGTTCACCGCGCCCCAGATGTCATCGTGCAGCGGCTCCTTCTCCAGCGCGCGACACGCCTCGTCAAAAATGATTTTCGACTTCGGACAATTGAACGGCGCGGTGTCGCTATAATTCCCCAGCACCCGCATCTTCAGCTTCACCTCGTCCGTCTTGCCCGCGCGCCATCGCGTCAGCCGCAACACGCCGCTCTTCTCCGATTCCTGAATCGCCATCGCGATACACTTGCGCGCGTCGTCCGAAAAGAGCCTCCCCCCCGCGCCGAGAATCACGTCATCCACCAGCATCACCCCATCCGCCGGCGAATTCGTCCCCACGTGCGTCACCAAGATCTGCCGGCTCGAAGTCGTCGTCCGCCCCTGGCAGCTCTCGAAGAAGTTCGCCGGCTTCGTATAAATCCACCCCCGCATCCCCGTCGCGCCGAGATTGTACGTCAGCGCCCGGTCCACCTTCCCGCCCTGCGTCAAGTCCGGCGGATTCGGCGACTCCGCAAAAACCCCGCTCGAAACCATCGCGGCGATAATCGTCAAAAACACAGTTCGTTTCATTTGTCGTCCTCGTTCATTTCCAATCATTGGAAACTTCACATACTCGAATTTTCCAACCATTGGAAATTTTCGCCGGCCGCTCATGGCGCGATCGGAACTTCGCAGAATGTGAGCGCGGCGATTCCGTTTGCGCCGGTGAGCAGCGTGTCCTGGTTCCACGAAATTTCATTGAGATACGTGATCGTTTTCGCCGCGGACGGTTCCTTCAATTTCAGCGTGAGCACATTTCCGGCGACGCTGCCGGATGCGACTTTGTCCTTTTCGCCGTCGAGATAAAATTGTCCGGCGAGCGTGTCGGACCAGATCACGGGCTGATCGAATTCGAGCGCGATTGCGTCGGGTGCGGGGCGCGACGCGGTGCGAAGATTCGGTGCCGTGACGGGGCTTGCGGAAACTCTGCCGTAATTATCGCGTTCGATCACCGGCTGGATCAGGTGCGCGAATTCGGCCCAGCCGGTCAGCGGAAAATGACAACCGCCGGGCGGGCGTACACCGAGCGTGGACATGATACTCATGTTCGAAAAAAGTTGCGGTAGCGTCCGCTGCTTTTCGCGCAGCCGGTCGCCCGATCCCTCGTGGCCGCCCATGCTGCACGAGTTCGGCCAGATTTGAAAAACATAGTAGTGCTGCACATTCGGGAAATCCTGTTTCCAGCTTGCGGCCATCTCGATGAAATATTGGTGATACGTCTCCCATCCATAACCGCCGGTCGGTCCATCCGAGCCCTGATCGTTTTCGCCCTGATGCCACAGGATGCCACGAATGCCGTGCGTGAGTTTCGCCTGTTGCACGCGCCAGAGCATCCGTCCGTAAATCGTGCTGAGATCTGTCGGATCGGCGGCGTTGCGTTGATGCTGGTCAATGCGCGTTCCGCCGGCGGCTGCGTTGACGATGAAGATCGGGATCTTCTGGCTTTCGACGAGCCGCTTCGCGAGTTCCATGCCCCACCAGCCGAGTTCCGCCTTCTCGCCTTTCTGCGCCTTCCAAACCGGATTGCACCACAAGTTCCCCTGCCCTTCTTTTTGATTTCCGTTTGGCCGGCCATAGCTGCGAATCCACGTGTTCGTTTCCGCCGGAGATTTGTCGCCGGTGTCCGTCGCGAGCGCGTTGGACTGGCCGTCAATGATGTACGCGTCGCCGCAGACGATGTCGTTCACCGTCTGCAGAAGTTTCTCCTGCCCGCCCGTCTTCGTGCCGAACTCAACGCGATACTTGATCAGCCCCGGCTTGAGTTTCACGGAGAGCGCGTAGGATTTGTCCGCGCCGGGTTTCGCGGATTCCGTTTTGACGAGCTTGTCGTCGGCATAGAGCTTGAGAAAAACCGAATCGGCAGCTTCGGTGAGCGTGCCGCTGTAAAAAAGCGTTCCCTCGTTCTTGTCATCGCGAGCATAGAATTGCCCGTCTTCCGGTTTCTCGTCTTTCGCAGGCACGAGTTGAATCCACGGATCGCCCTTCGGCTCATTCACGATGATTGCAGCACTCTGCGATACCGGTTTGCCGCCGTTGCTGATCGTCGCCGTCACCGTCAGCTGCCCGCTGTTCTGCGCGCGCTTGAGGACAAGTTTTCCCGGCGCGATTTCCTTGATGACGGCGAACGGTCCGGCGCTCCACTCCGTCTTCAACTCGCCTGCGCCCTTCGCTTCCATCACGGGCAAATTTGAAATTTGCGGCACAACTTCGATCGTTTCGCGACCATTCCAATTCGACGGCGCGTGCAATGTGAACACCGGCTCCGCGATGTCCTCCTTGACCGTGATCGCGACGTCGCGCGTCTTCACTTCGTTCGCATAAACCGCCTTGAATTGCAGCGTCGCCGAATCATCGTCCGTCACGCGGCCCGCATCGAACGTGAAAGAAAAACTGTCGGTCGCGACGATTTTCTCTGCGCCGTCGCGTTTCAGAATCCAATAAATCTTCTGCGCGCCGCCGGCCTCCGCGGAAATCGTCGCGGACTTTCCTTCGAGCACCGTCAGCTTCTCCGCAGAAACAGAAAATGCCGAGCCTGACTTCACAATCGGCCCGACGAGCGTCTGCATCGGTTTCTGATTTTCGTATTCGAGTTTCACCCAATCCGCCGAACGCACCACCTTCGAAACCCGCACTTCGTCTATATCGCCCACGAATTCATAATTGTTGTACCAGCCGCCGATCCACAGGCGAGCCGGGCTCTTGATCGCCATCGAATTGCCCTTTCGGATGTTGGCTCCGTCCAGCTTGCCGTTCACATAGATCTTCGCCTCGCCCTGCTGGAAGGTATGAACCACGTGCGTCCACTCGCCCGGCGTGAGGCGGCTCTCGCTGGCCACGTTGCCGCCCGAAAAATAACAGTCCATGTTGATGTGCGGAGGACTCCGGTACTGCATCACCACCTTGCCCTGTGCGTGCTCATTACCCCACGCGATCACGGTTGAATTCGGCTTCTCCGACCGGAACCACGCCTCCGTGCTGTGCGGCGCAGAACCCGTCGGATAGTTCGTGATTTTCTCGCCGCAGAAAATTCCGTGCTGACCGGGAAAATGCCGCGCCGGTCCGATCATTCCCGCCGTCGCCGTCGTTCCAACATCCTTCGACTCCAGCGTGCCCACTTCGTCTTTCACCGGCTCGTCCATGTGCCACACGCTCACGAAATCATTCGTTTCATTGAACAACGCCGCGCCGCTCGACTCGCTCGCCGCGTCCGCCTTGCCCCAGTGCAATTTTATTTCCTGCCGGTCGTTTCCTCTGATCGCCGGCACGCGTACCCAAACGGCAGCCTCGCCCTTCGCCGCGTCCCACGCCTCGACCTGATACGGCAACGCCGCGCCATCGCTCGAAGAAAACCTGATGTCTGCGCCGTCCGACTTCGCCTCCGCGAAATTGAAAGACTCCTTGTTCAGCCGCACGAGCAAAGGGAATCCGGTCTCCGACGCGCCCACCGGCAGATTCGCGCCTTCCGGCGTGGTCAGAACGTAAACCGAACCCGCGTGCCGCCAGCCCTGATAATCGGCCGCGCTTGCGACCCAGGTTCCCGCGCATAGACAAGTGGCGATGAGGACTAAGATGCGTTTCATAATTTCTCGTGCTCCCGGTTTTTTCCAATCATTGGAAGTTTCGTTACTCTAGTTTTCCAATCATTGGAAATTCATAGCACGCCGCTCGCGGCACTCACGTGCCTTTTGTGTCCTGTTTTTCCTGTTCGATGATTTTCCTGATCGCGTCGCCGAAGTCCCCCGGGTGCTCCTCGGCGCTCATCGCGGAGGACGTGGCTCGTTGTGCCAGATGTCCGCCGCCTTCCCAGACACGTCTTTGCTGTTCATTTTGCCCCGCATGTGAACTACATTCGCAAGATGGTGGGTGGTCGCCGGAATCGGCGGATTGCAACTGACTATCAGGAGACATGACGATGAATGTTCGCAGATTATTTGTTCGCCGCGTTTTTGGAATTGCGGTCACGCTTCTGCTGCCATCTGCGCTGCATGCCAGCCTCTTGATCTGGGATGCCGATCCGACAACCGGCGCAACCATCGAGGACGGCAGCGGCACGTGGGACACGGTCGGCACGAACTGGTCTGACGGCGTGCAGAATCTCGCGTGGAATAACGCCACGCCGGACAGCGCGTTGATCGGCAACGGCGGCACACCAGGAACGATTACGCTGGGTGCGCCGGTCACCGCGGCGGGTATCACGTTCGGGACACTGGCCGGTGGAAATTATCTGATGACCGGCGGCACGCTCGCGCTCGCGAGCGGCGCAACGCTCACCATGAACACGAACGCCGTCATCAATTCCTCGCTCGCCGCTGCAGGCGGCTTCACGGTTTCCGGCATCGGCGATCTGCAACTCGGCGGCGCAAACTCCGCAATCGCGGGAACCCTCGGCCTCAATTCGGGCCGCATCTTTTTCAACGCCGATACGGCGGGCAGCACGGGCGCGACGTGGAGCATCGCCAGCGGCGCGACAATTCTCTTCAACACGGCGGACACGAATTATCACGCGGCCCAACGCGGCGCGATCTCCGGCCCCGCGGGCGCAACGCTGCGCGCGGGTGGCACGGGCGGACCAGTCACATTTTTCATCGGCGCGCTGGGCGATTCGGTCTATTCCGGAGGAACGTCGAATGGGCCGAGCGGAAATCTGATGTCCATCGCGAAGACCGGAACGGGCGTGCTGACGCTGGTGGGTACAAACATCGCGCATGGCGGCTCAAACTACATCTCTTCGGGCCGGATGATCCTTTCGAATACGACTGCGTTTGCAAATGGTACATCGCCCGCAACATTTAATATCGCCAGCGGCGCGACGCTCGAATTCGCGGTGACGACGGGAACGAAGACGCTCGGCTCGACGGCGACCAACACGATCACGGGCGGCGGCACGCTTGTGAAAAGCGGCGCGGGTTTGCTTGCGCTCGATGAGCAGGGCGGCGCGCAATACGTGATCCAGATGCGGATGACGAATGGGTTGATCGACCTGCAAGGCGGCACGCTTCGCAATGGCGGCTGGACGGGACAGCAGTGGACGGATGGCGCCTCGTGGACGAACAAGTCATCGCTGAATGTCGGCACAGGCACGACGTTCGACGTCTGGGATGGCAACAGTCCGTTCTTCGATGCGCTCACTGGCAGCGGTACGATTGACAAGAACAGCGGCGGGGGAGACGTTCGCACGCTGACCATCGGTGCGAACAACGGATCGGGTCTTTTCAACGGCACGATGAAAAATACCCAGACGTATCTCGCGCTGACGAAGAACGGAATCGGGACGCAGACGCTCACGGGCGCGAACGTCACCTATTCTGGTGTCACCACGATCAACGGCGGAAGACTTGTCCTTTCAAATACGACGGGATTTGCCAGTGGAGCCGTCTCCAACAATGCCCAGTTGCTGGCTCATCTCGATGCGGGGAATTCCTTGAACTTTGCGAATTCATTTACGGCGCAGGCTCGGTGACGAAGACCGGCGGCGGAACGTTGACGCTTGCGGGAAATAATCTTCTCAGCGGGACGACACGGCTCGCCGAGGGAACGATCATTGTCAGCAACGGCGTCCTCAGTGGTCCACTCTCGCTTTCGAATGGAACCACCGCCGTTGCCATCGGCGGGCGGGGACTTGTCGGCGCATTTTACGGGATGGTCAACGGTCCGGGAACCGGCGGTCAGCCGAATCCGAATTTTGCATCGCTCAGTTCAATCGCGCTGCTCTTCGCGACGAACAATCCGACGATGCTTTACGATTCGTGGGGCACTGGAGCGAATTTCGATTTTGGCGGGACGTTTCCGACGCCGTATCAGGACAACATCGCCGTCCTCTTCATCGGTAAATTCATCGCGACGAATTCGGGCACGCACATTTTCGGAACGGCCAGTGACGACGGCAGCATGCTCTGGATTGATGGATCACTGCTCGTGAACAACAATTTTTATCAAGGCGTGACCACGCGGACCGGTTCGACGAATCTGAACGCGGGTGCGCACGATATTATAATCGGTTATTATGAGCATAACGGCGGACAGGATTTGAAAGCGTACATCACGCCGCCGGGCGCGACGGCGTCAAATCTCCTTCCGAATGCGCAGCTATTTTCAGGTCCCGGCGTCGGCACGCTGAGCGGCGACGCGGGTAGCGCGCTTGTCATCAGCAATGGTCTTCTCACTATCATGCAGACGTCCGATGGAATCTTCAACGGCTCGGTCAGCGGTCCTGGCGGCATCTTCAAAACTGGAACGAATATCCTTTCACTCGCCGGCGCAAATTCGTTCAGCGATTCGCTCGTCATCGCGAGTGGCCCGGTCCGCATTGACGGTTCGCTTTCGTCATGCACATCAATCGTCGTGCAGACCACCGGAATTCTCGGCGGCACGGGCACGGTCGGGACCGTGGCGACGGTTCAGGACAACGGGCGCATAAATCCGGCATCGCCCGGCACGATCGGGCAGTTAACCATCGCCACGCCGAATTTCCTTTCGAACAGCTACTTCACTGTCGATCTGAACGCGACGACGAGTGACGTGCTGGCAGTCAGCGGCACGCTCGCCGCCAGCAACGCGCTTGTCGAAGTGAACGGAATCGGCGCACTGGCAAATCAATTTCAACGAAGATTTCAACGAAACGAACGGAAACAGCGAAAAAACGAATTAGAAAATAGATTTCTGCGTTAACGCGCAGATCGCTTCTCACAAAAACCGCGAATTTTTCTCACGAAGCGAGATGAACGGAAACGCGCCCACTCGGGCGCGGCTCCTCTGTCTCGTGTTTCGTGAGTGGGGCTTCGCGGTCCCTCGTGAGAGGCACGACAAACAAAGGATGTCCGCGCCTCTTTCATTAGATAATGGGGCGCGGATGATGGAAGGAGATCATCATGATTCGGGAAATTGGAAAAGCAGCTTGGTTGGGAATCTTCGTTCTGGCCGTTGCCCGGAATACCGGCGCGCAGAACCCCCGCACCATCACGGACTGGCCGGCGATGACCAATGACATCAACGCGCAATCCTCCACGAATTATGGAATGGCGTTTCTTTTTCCGCCCGGTGCGGGAATGCATTATCAAAACAGTCTCGGCCTCGTTCAAGTGCCGACAAACACCTTCGATCTTTCATCGCTCCTGCCAACCACCGCCTTCGGTGCGCCGGTCTATCCATTGCAAATCGTGCAATCGGATTGGACCAACGGCGAGCCATTCACGCGAAGTTATTTGAACGCCACCGGCGGTGTCATCTGGACCCAGGCCGCTCCCGCCGAGTATTCGGCCACGCAATGGGTCGTTTCCGTATATCACCAGCCGGGGTCATGGGAAACCAACCTTGCTTCATGGTATTTGGATCGCAGTCCCAGCCGGCAGATTTTGACGATGACGCTGATCGCGACAGATGCGGTTCCCGCATATTTGACAGCGCAGAGCAACGCGGCAGCGGCTGCGGCGGCAAATGTGAACACGAACTTTGTGTCCACGAATAACTATCCAAACATGACGCTCTTTGTTCAGTGCATCCCAAACGCGGGCGGCGGCGCGGTCGGTTACTACCTTCATGGCCCGCCGGATGGCCCCGGAACAAACGGATTCTCGGTGTATGCTTCCACGAACCTCCTGCTGCCGCCGGGCATCGGCGGCGGATGGAGTCTGGTGCAGCGCCTTCCCCACATCGGCGATCCGGTACTGTTCTTCACCAGCCCGTCTGCTAGCAGCACGGTCACGAGCGGGAGCGGATCAAGTTCCATCCCGTCGTTTCCGACCAATACCAGCACAGGATCTTTCACGAACTCACCGGACATGGGGCCTGCATTCTGTTACACCGCGGCGCTGAATGTTGACACCGGAACTGGAATTCTTGCCGGCGACCGGCAGATGCTCTACGGCCTTGATCCGTTTGGCCCCAACCTTGTTGCGGGGATCAGCGATGCCGACTTGCTGCTGAATTATGGCGTTTCGCCGCAGACGGCGCTGAATCCGCCAGATGGGCTCAGTTTGGCTTGGAAGATCGCGAATGGCTTCGATCCGAATGTGGCGCTTGACCCGAACACGGTGCTTGGCAATGGGCTGACCCTCGCGCAGCTCGCCGCCATGAATCTTCCAATAAATGCCCCCGTTGTGGAAATTGACGCTTCCGCCATTGATGCCGGTTTTAGAAGCCAGTCCGATTCCATCACAAAGATGGGCTGGCCGCAACTGGACTGGAATGCGAGCGGAACAAACAATGGCGTGAAACGCTGGTTTCTTAACATGGAAAGTGACAAAGGCTATACAAATTACGCAAACCCGAGCCTCCCGGAATGGAATAGAATAGAGAAAGATGAAGCGTACGATGCCGGCCTTCGTAATGTCATTTCAGCAAGCGAGACCGACTATTATGTCACCGCCGTTTCCGGCACGGATTCAAATACATGGTGGACGTCAAAATTGTTCACTTATGCGGGAACATGCGCGGCGACAAACGTCGGCAACGCGATCGTGACCACGTGTTGCTTGATCTACACTAACGGATGGGTTCCGGGGCACATGTCAATATACTGATCCTACTACAATGTCACCTTATCCGCCACCGAAGAAAGCGGCAGCTATCAAACCGGAAGTACAAACTACAGCCAGCACGAAACGCTTTACAATGAATTCACGACTTCCAATATGCTCCAACAGGCGTCAAGCGAACTCATGGCCTGCAAATCCATGACGAATCTGACGTGGGGCGATTACATGACTTTCGCGTCAACACCGGGGCAGTGGTCCAGCTATGGCAATGCCGGCCACGGCTATTCGATGAACAGTTCTTGCACCCAAACCGTGGGTGACGCCGCCACCAGCGCGCAACGCAAACTGACACAAGATGAATACGAGCTGACAACGCTTTCAAGGATGCAATACCAGTTGTCCTATCCCGCACCCTGGGCCGCAAGCCACACAACTGCCACGGACACGGTTTACATCATTCATGTGGCGCACTTCTTCACGCCATACGACACGAACGGCCTTCTGATTGCCACGAACAAAAGCATCTTGACCGTGAGTAATTACTTTGCGCGTGGCAACGGCGGGACAATCATTCTCACGCCGCCCAATGGCGTGACAATCGAGCCGCCGACGAACAACGGGACTATTTCACCCGCCATCATAAACATTCATCTGGATGCGGATGTGAATCGTGACGGCAATGTTAATACTAACGACGCTGCCGGGAAGAACATCTGGTCTATCAAGAGGGGAGCGTTCGCTCTTCCACGCGAAGCCTCTATCTCATCAACAAGCCAGCTCTCGAAACTTTGCAAGATCATCGCAAGACCGCCAAGTGTGCCTTCCTATTCTGGCGTGTCAGTGCAATTATGGAGGGAGGGCGGTGATGGTACAGAAATCAATATAGAGCTTTTGGGCACAAATGGCGTTGCGATACCATCCGTTGGTGGGGTTCAAAATCACTTTGACATCACCAATTGGCCCGGCAACGATCTCGTCTTCCGCGTCTGTAGTGACCCGTCGCGCCTCGAAAACGGTGAATGGCCGGATGAGGCGACACTCCAATATCGGCTTGTCAGAAACTCAGATGGCGCAAATCTTCTGACTGATCGCGTTCGCGTAAAGGTTGCTCCATTCATATTGCCACCCGAATGCAATGCCCCCGAAACGATCTACACCACGCGGCTCATGACGAACGTTCCCGGGCTGATCTATCTGAATACATCCCTGACGGACACCAATTTTGAAGGCAAAAAGAGATGGACTCAGGATGAAGTGAAGTTCTGCAAGACAGAATGCATGTCGGGAAACGTTGCGGATGTTGCAGTGGATTTGAGTCACACCGGGGGCGGAAATCTTCTCGCAGTCATCACCACGAACGCCGGCATCCCCGGATGCAGCACATGGAATGTTGCAGGCGAGGGCGGCAACATGATGGCAACACCTCCGCTTCCAGACGCGCCCTACGGAAAAATCTTGCTCGGAACAGGACACTTCGAATCTCTTTCCTATTGGACGAATCAGGCACTTCAACCCGTCGTCCAACTTGACACGTCTTGGCTCTATGTCGGGCATGTTGACGAGGCCATCATGTGGGCCAATTCGAACGTCGTCCTTTACGCTGATCCGTGGAAAGCGGCGGACTTGATCCATCAGGAAATGACGAACAACTATTCCACAAACACAATGTGGTGCGGGATGGAATCCGAAGCGGGCAAAATCAAAAGCTTCTTCCGCGTCGCTGTCGCTACGAATGCTGCATTCGGCGTGTATAAATATGATCACCTCGTGTCCCCACCTCTTGATGCTACAACGAATTCAACAACTTTTGTAGCCAATTATGGTTGGTTCGAGAACGGGGATGTAATCCGTGTTGACGATGAATTGCTGCGAGTCACCGCAGTTGACGGCTCCACGGTAACTGTTGCGCGAGCAATAGGAGGCAGACCCTCCATGTCGCATTCAACGGGCGCAGTCATGTACGCCTATTCACAGCTCATGTGCGCAAATCTGCCGGTGGCAGCGCCCGGACAATCCGCAGTCGATTACATTGTTGTAGTGAGCAATCAACTCAGATCTTCTCTCGGCAGTTATGCCACTACTTTCGTGCCAGTCCCTGTACTTTTTGAAATCGCTGCAAGCAGATATGACGATAATAATACATTCAGAAGCATCCCACATCCTGCGCAGAAAAAGTGTTGGATTGACGGTGTAGCCCTGCCACACGGCAGGGATGAATAACAAAATCAACCCAACACGGTCGAAGTTCACCATCCTGCGGCAGATTTG
>CAIVKH010000219.1 GCA_903906425.1 uncultured bacterium | reverse complement strand
GCCGGCCTACAACGAGGAGCAGCGGCTGCGGCCGACGCTCGATGCCTATGCGCCCTATTTCGCAGAGCGGTTCGGCAACGATTACGAATTGATCGTGGTCGTCAACGGCTCGAAAGACCGGACCGAAGATGTCGCGCGCGATCACGCGAAGCAGTGGCCGCAGATCAAGATCATCGTCGAGCCTCGCAAAATCGGAAAGGGCGGCGCGATCATGCTCGGTTTCAAGGAGGCCGCCGGCGAACTGATCGGCTTCGTGGATGCCGATGGCGCGACGCAGCCGCCGGCCTTCGACGAGCTGGTGAAAAAAATCGGCGATGCCGGCTGCATCATCGCCTCGCGGTGGATTCCCGGCGCAATCGTGTCGCCGAAGCAGCCGCTGAAACGCCGCATCGCCTCGCGAATTTTCAACTGGCTGGTGAAAACACTTTTCGGCGTGAAAATCCACGACACGCAGTGCGGCGCGAAACTCTGCCAGGGCTCAGCCGTGAAAAAAGTTTTGCCGCTGCTGGGCCTCACGCGATGGGCGTTCGATGTGGACTGGCTCTTCCAGCTTCACCGCTGCGGCTATTCGATCATCGAGACGCCGACGGTCTGGCAGGATGTCGGCGGCTCGCAGTTGCAGGTCGGGAAGGCTTCCACGGAAATGTTCATCGCCATCGTCCGCCTGCGGCTTCTCCACTCGCCCTTCAAATTCATCGTGACGATCTATGACCGGACGATCGGCCGATTCGTCCACGAGCAGCCATGAGCGCGACGCAGCGGGACAACATCGTCAAGCACAGCCTTCTGCTGATTGTCTTCGCGAACGCGGCCAATGCGACCAATCTCATCTTTCAGGCAATCATGGGCCGCGAACTCCCGAAGGCCGAGTTCACCGACATGCAGACGATGCTGACGATGCTGCTGGTCCTCATCACGCCGCTGGACGCGGTGCGAACATCGTTCGCCCACGCGGCTGCCGTGGGTGTTCAGGCTGATCGCCCGTGGGCCGCCCGCGATCTTCTTGCGCAATGGGGCCGTATTTTCTTTCTCCTGGCATCAGCATTCATTCTCGTGGGCATGCTCGTGTCGCCGATGATCGCCGGCTTCTTTCATCTCCATTCGGTCTGGTCTGCGCGAACCGCCATCGTGATTTTCTCCCTCTCGCTTTTCTCTCCGCTTCTCGTTGGCGTTTATCAAGGCGTCCAGTCGTTCGTGTGGATGTCGGCGGCGCAGGCCGGCTGGAGCATCATCCGGCTCGCGTGCGGAATCGTCCTCGTCTATTTCGTGTCTGCGGTCGCGCCGGCGGCCCTGCTTTCGCACGCCATCGGCATCAGCGTCGGCATGGCGGCCAGCACGCTGGGGCTGGTGCATCTGGCGCGCCGGCCCGCCAACGAACCGGCGCAGCACCACCCGCTCGGCGGATATTTCGTCCAGTCCGTCTTCATGCTTTCCGGCTACGCGCTGATGCAAAACGCCGACGTGATGCTCGTGAAACATTTTTTCGCGGCGGCCGACGCGGACAAATACACGCAGGCCGCGACCATCGGGCGCGCCGTTGTTTTCATGCCGATCCCGATCGCGATGGCGATGTTCCCCAAGGTCGTGTCCGTCGGCTCAACATCACGGCAATCGCTGATGACGTTGCTGAAGGCGCTGGGCATCGGCATGGGAATTGTCGGCGCGCTGATTTTGATTTGTTCCGCGGTGACGTGGCTGCCGCTGCTGATTCTCTTCAAGATTCGCAATCCCGATCCGGAGCAATGTGCATTCATCCGCCATGTGCTTTGGGCGATGTCGCCCACGACGATCACGTATTTGCTGATGAACTTCGAAATGGCGCAGCATCGCTTCCGCGCGCTGCCGTTCCTGTTGCTGTGTGTGGCCGGCTACATCGGAGGAGTCGCGCTCTTCCATGGCTCGCTTTCGCAGTTCGTCGCGATCCTTGCCACGGCGAGCACGGCATCGGCGCTGTGTTTCATCGCGCTCGTCATCCGCGCGCACATGCGCCACGCGTGATTCTATGTCCGCTCGACGCGCTCGATCTTTTTGAAAACGCGGCTGCGATACCACGCGAAGCCGATAAGATCGAAGGTCGTTTTCGGGAGGCGTTTCAAGTTTGTGTATTTCGAAACGCCGAACTGGCGAAAGCGATGATCCACCGGAACCTGCTCGATGCTGCGGCCGTTCAGGCGAAAATACGCGCCCATGAAACGATGTGTCCCGGTCAGCGCAGGCAGATCGGCGAGGCATTCGCGCTTGAACGCCTTCAGGCTGCACCCGGTATCGCGCAGTCCGTCCTGCGTGACTTTGTTGCGGATTCCATTTCCGATTTTCGAGCCGACGCGGCGCGACCAGGTGTCTTTTCGTTTTGCCCGATAACCGCAGACGACATCAACGGGGCCGATCTTCGCGACGAGCGACGGGATGTCGGCGGGATTGTTCTGTAGATCGCCGTCCATCGTGACGAGCACGTCGCCACGCGCTTCATTTAGTCCGAGAATCATCGCGGCGCTCTGACCGCGGTTGTTCGTGCTGCGAACTCCGCGAAGAAATGGAAACTGTTTCGCGACCTCCTGGATCTTCGCCCACGTTCCGTCCTTGCTCCCGTCGTCAACGAGCAGGACTTCGAAGTCGTCGAGCTTGCCGACAAGCTGCGAGAATTCCTGCGCGAGGTGCGGGACGTTCTCTTCTTCATTGTAAACTGGGACGACGACAGAAACTTTCATGGGGTCACAAATATTCCCGAAGAAAGTCGGGGAGTTTTTCGATGGAGTCGAGATAGAAATCGGCGGCGGTCGGTGTTTTGATGAGTTTTTCCGGCAGGCAGACGCGGACGGTTTTACAGCCGGCGCGCCGGCCCGTGGTGATGTCGCGCTCCTTGTCGCCGATCATCCATGAGCGCGAAAGATCGAGCGAATGTTTTTGCGCGGCGGCAAGGAGCATTCCGGGATTCGGCTTGCGATGCGGATGCGCGTCGTCAGTCGAAGTGCAAAAATACAGGTCATGCAGTTTCAGTCCGGCATCGCGAATTGCTGCAAAAAGTTTCGCGTGAATCGCGTCGAGGGCCTGTTGCGTCATCACGCCGACGCCGACGCCCTTTTGATTTGTGATGACAACGGCGGCGAATCCCTTCTCATTCGCGACGCGCAGCGATTCGATGAACGCGGGGAAAATGTGAAATTCGTCGGGCTGCTCGACATAGCGCTTCGGATGCGGATCGCGATTGACGATTCCGTCGCGGTCGAAAAACACACAGGGTTGTTTGCCGTCGTTCATTTCGGGCGCACGGTGTAACGGGGCCGCGCCGGAATTGCAAGGCGCGGCCTTTTCCAATGATTGGAAACTTGCGGGAGGCACATTTCCAATCATTGGAAGTTTTGCGCGGCGGCCGCAGGGAAGTGCCTCAGAAGCTGTATTTGACGCCGAGGCCGGCGGCAAAGTTGCTCATCGGGAAGCTGCCCTTCCGTTCCAAGGCAGTCGAACCGCCGACGTTGACCCTGTAGTCGTAGTCGGGGTTGATGTCGATGTAACGGCCGTAAATGTCAACGGACCAGTTCCGGCAAATCGCGTAGTCGGCGCCGATGGTGGCGACGAAGCCCAGCGCGTTGTCCACGTAGATGTGGCGGTATTTTCCGTTGGGGCTGTCGCCGGGTTCGCCCGCGGCTTCCCAGTCGGTCTCGGAGGAGAAGCCATATTCGTGCCACGGCGCGTGATCAAAATGCCCGTTCCACAAGGCAACGCCCACGCCGGCGTGCGGCGTCAGGCGCGTCGAGTTCGGATAGCGCGCGTCGAGCGTGAGGATGGGGCCCTGCATGATGACGGTGCCGTCGGAATCGCCCGCGCCGTGCTCGCTCTGGGCCGCCGCCTTGATCTGGTCCCAAGTCAGCTCGCAGTTCGCGTAGCGGCAGAGCCGCCAGTCCGCATAAAGCTTGGTCGGGAAATTGATCTGCCGCGCGTCGAACTGGTCAATGCTGCCCAGATAGGTGTTGTTGTCGTTGCGGCTGTGATCTGTCAGCCAGTAGTGCGTGACCCGCGTGCCGATGGACGGTATGAACGATGCCCCCTGCTGCGAATCGCCAGCCGGTGCCGCGGCCGCGTTCTGCGCACGGACATTCAGCGTGCCAAGAGCAAGAATTGCGACCAACCCACAAAGAACCTTCTTCATATTTTCTCCTGTGAAACGTCATTCGTTCCGTAGTTTGCCCGTGAGAACTAGCGACAAGTTCGCGCGGAATAAAGAAAAGAATGACCGACGGATCGCGCCGGTCATTCCGCGAAGAAATGTGATGATTAGATCTTGATCGCGACAGCGCCGACGATTTGCGTGTCGTTACGCTTGTGGTCGGGCGCGGGGATGTTCTGGTAGCGATCGGCGAAGACGAGGCGCAGGTTGATCGAAGATGTCAGCGGCGCTTCCGCACCGATTTCGCCGGCGATGTTGTACACATCGAAATCCGACACTTTCGGAATGTATTCGACGGCCTCCCAGCATTTCGCCTTCGCGCCGAGCTTGCGTTCGAAGCGTTCGGAAGCGCGGAAGGCCGCGTAATCGTCCTTCACGCCGCCCACTTTTTCGAACACATAGGCCGGGCCAATGTCCACGCTGAAGCTGTTGGCGCTGTCCTTCAGAATGAAACAACCGAGACCGACCGACGGCGTGATGCGGTAGCTGATGTCGGCCACCGAATCGTACAGGCCGGCCACGTCGGCGACCGCATAGAGGCTGCCGTCGAAGGCGCATTTGTAGTTCGCGTCACCCTTGACGTTGTCCGCGGTCTTCTGGCCCTTCTCCTTCCCGTTCTGGCCATCGGCGCTCAGCCGGACCAGATCGCCACCGAGCGATCGGAATTCGGAAAGCCAGCTCGCCGTACCCATCCGCATCTCCGTGTTGCCGGACGTCTCGGTCACACCGAGCGAAAGCGTGTGCTCCCACTGGTTCGTCGTGGCAGGTTCCGCCAGCGCCGCGCGGGACAAGCCCATCACGGCACAGGCGACGAAAAATGTTGTTCGAAGATTCATTGTGTAATTTCCTTTCTGGATTATTTCGTTTTCAGCAGGTCGCGGATTTCCGTGAGCAGCACGACATCCGCCGGCGTCGCCGCGGGCTTCGCCTCTTCCTTCTTCTTCACCTTGTTGATCGCCTTCACCATCATGAAAATGATGAACGCCAGGATCGCAAAATTGATCACGACCGTGATGAAACTTCCGTAGGCAAAAACCGCGCCCACCTTCTTCGCGTCCGCCAGCGATGCGCCGTCAGGAATCTTGTCCGAAAGCCGGACATACAGGTTCGAGAAATCCACATTGCCCACGATCTTGCCGATCACCGGCATGATCAGATCATCAATCACCGACGTGACAATCTTCCCGAACGCGCCCCCGATAATAACGCCCACCGCCATATCCATGACATTGCCTTTCACCGCAAAATCACGGAACTCTTTCACCATGCTCATTTCATTCCTCCGGTTTATCTGCAGCCTGATTGCTGCAAATGGCGGCCCACTTTACTGTCCTCGCGCATTTTGTAAAACACTTAATCGCCGCTCCCGCCCCTCCATGAATTGTGAAAGCCCCATCGGGATCGGAAAACCGAAACTTCCAATCATTGGAAACCACGCCCGCGCAAACTTCCAATCATTGGACGCGCCGCTTCCAATCATTGGAAAGGGCGAGGACTCCGTCCGCGCCGCTTTGTTGGTAATGCGCTCGCGGCGAGTCCTCGAGCAAGAGCGTCAGAAGCGTCTTGCCGCCGACGCTGCGACGCCACGACAAACAAGAGCGCCCCGGACCGGGAGCCGGGGCATCTTCGATCACTTTCATGTTTTCACCCGGCACCATGCCGGGAAACTGTTGCCACATTTCCCATGTAATGACCTGTCAATGCCTTCAGTATGGGATAAATCTGCCCGCACTCGCGCCTAGGATTGCCCGCAATTGATGGTGCAAGTGCCCGCAATGTCGCCCGGGATTGCCCGCAATTGGTGGTGCAAGTGCCCGCAATGTCGCCCGGGATTGCCCGCAATTGGTGGTGCAAGTGCCCGCAATGTCGCCCGGGATTGCCCGCAATTGGTGGCGCAAGTGCCCGCAATGTCTCCCGGGATTGCCCGCAATTGGTGG
>CAIVKH010000218.1 GCA_903906425.1 uncultured bacterium | reverse complement strand
GCCCTCGTAGATAAAGCTGTAAACTTTGTTCGTCGCGATGGAACTTGGAATGATGTGTTTTCCAAAATCTGTTTTGTCATTCTGGAGCAGTTTGCCGAGCACGTCAGCGTTAAAAATGTAGATGCCCATGCTGGCAAGGAAACGTTCTTCCTGGTAGAGCGGCGCGCGCAGTTCATCGAGCAGCGGCGTGTTGCCGGGTTTCTCGACGAAGCGGACGATGCGCTTGCTTTCGTCAACCTGCATGATGCCAAGGGCACCGGCCTCCGCGCGGGCGACGGGCTTCGTGCAGATCGTGACTTCCGCGCCCGATGTTTCGTGCTGGCGGATCATATCGGTGAAATCAATCCGGTACAACTGATCACCCGAAAGGACCGCGATATATTTCGGGCTGTCGTCAAGAAAATGCCGGAAGCCCTGCCGCACAGCGTCGGCGGTTCCCTGAAACCAGCGCTCGGAACTTGGCGTCTGCTGCGCCGCGAGGATGCGGACATAGCCCTGCGAGAATGCGTCAAAGCGATATGACCTTTGGATGTGCCGGTGTAGCGACTCACTGTTGAATTGCGTCAGGACATAGATGTTGCGGATGCCGCTGTTGATGCAACTGCTGATCGGAATGTCAACGAGCCGGTATTTCCCCGCGATCGGCACGGCCGGTTTCGAACGATCCCGCGTCAGCGGCATCAGCCGCGACCCCTGCCCGCCACCAAGAATTACACTTACTGTACGCATTGAAAAACCTCACCAGAATTGCCCCATGCCGATCCGGCAGGAAAACACAATTTCCAATGATTGGAAATTGCACCATGCAACATTTCCAACCATTGGAGATCTCCGTTTGCGCGACGGTTTCCGCCGCTGGCCGGAAACTAATTGATCGGCGTGGAAACCACGCCGGCGCCCGCCGGCGAAAGCGCATCAACGCCCGATGTGTTTCCACCCTTCTCGACCCACTGCCCCTCAAGCCGGTATTGCGAATTGGCCTCGGTAATCGAATAGGTCTGCGTCTGCGTATTTGCCTGCGTCGTGCTCTGCGAACTATTCGCCGTCTTCGTGGTCGTGTCGCTGATGGTCTGCCCCGTCGAGTCACTCGTCACGATTACTTCCGTGAGGGTATAGGTGGGATATGTGTAGGTGATCGTCAGCGTCGTGTTGGTGCTGTCATTGTGAGTCTGCGTTGTGACCGTTGGTTGGGTTTCAACCGTCGAACTGGACGACGACGAGTTATCTCCTGAACTGGTCGTCGTGCTCTTGATGTCCGAGACCGTCACGACATGGATGACTCCCACAAACTGCACATCGTGTCCCGAACTCCCATCTTTGCCCTCAAAGTTGATCTGAGCCTGCATCAACTCTGCGCCGGCCGGAATGGTGGGATTTGCCGTCGTCGGCGTGAAGACCAGCCCTGGCGATCCAAAGTTGCCCTTGTACTTGTTGCCGTTGTTGTCAATGACATTGACCTCATTGCCCGCTTCCGTCAGCGTCAGCCGGGTAATTGGCGAGCCGGATGAAGTCTCCACGGCCTTTCCGTCCGGATAATTTCCACTATACACGCCGGAAAAATTGACCTGAATTCCGGCCCCTTGGGAAGTGTTGAATGAATCATTGCTTCCGCCGCTCCACTCACAGCCTCCAACCAGCATGAGCACGCCGGCCATTCCGGCGATTCCAACGAGCAAATACGATCTTTTCACGCCAATCTCCTTCACTTACGAATCCTTTTTAAAAGCATCGCCACACACTGTATGGCGATGACATGCCGAGTCAATCCAATTTCAAACCCATCAGAAATTATTGAGCAGTATCACCCGATACAGGCGAACCGGCGCAGCATTGTAGTCAATGTACTGCTCCTGTTGTCCCGATGCGGTTACCGTTTCCAGTTCATGCCATGTTGCCATGAAATCATCGGAATATTCCAACCGGTACGTCAGTCCCGGTGTCGTCGGCCATGTGACGATCATGCCGCCGCCCGGATTCGGCGTCGGCAGATTGACGCTTACATCCGGCGCCGTCAGCACCCCGGTATTATTGTTCCAGCCATTGAAATCGCCCACGGAGAAGGAGCCGATGATTCCGCCGCCACTTCCGAGTTGGTAGTCTCCATCAGGCAAAAGGCCGAACTGGAAATTGCCTGCACTGTCCGTCAGTGTATTGGTGAAGACGGACCCGATGCTGTTGACGCCTAAGAGCACGACCTCCCCGTTCGTCATATTCGCAAACGTCCCCGCTATTGTTCCACCCTGAACAATCGCCACATCGTCAATATACCAGCCGCCGCCATTGGCCGGACTGTTAGATGAACTCTGCAGTGTGAAACGGAAGTAGAAGTTCGTTTCATTCGCCGCGACATTGAGCGGCACAATCATCCTGCGCCACGCGCCGGCGGTATTGTAGAAGTTGTTTCGCTTGGGCAAGACCCTGACGAGAGGTTTGTTCAAGCCTGTCTTGCGCGTAAGAACATCTGACCCCGCCACAGGCCGCAGCATATCGACATGAACCGTGTCATTCGAACTGGCGAGGTCCAGCCATTCATGGAATATCAAATATAGATCATTTAGATTCGGATTGGCCGAGGTTGAATCCACTACCGGAATTGCAAGATTGACCAGCGGCGAGTACAAATCCATGATCGCTCCTGCCGGATAAAAGCCGTTGAGCTTCGTTCCATAGCACCATCGCCCGCTGTACGCGGTCGGCGGAACGGCCTTCGTTCCCACGATCGATGAATCGGGGGCACCCAACTGCCACACATCGCGTGAATCATAGATACTACCAACCCCACCATACTGATGCCACCACAATTGGGTCTGCTGGATGGCGTTTGCGTCCACTCCCGAGTCCGAGGTGGTATATTGATTTGGCACCGGGAAGGGGAAAGTCAAAGTCTCGCTGACCCGTCCCGACAAAGGATGTGGCTCAGATGGAAAACCAAAAAGGTTCGCATATGCGCTCTCCTCGTTGTTCAGGGACTCGAAATCGGCCAGAGCGCCGCGTGGAATCGCTGCGGGGGCGGCGGGGCTCCACTTTGGCGGCACAGATCCAATACGAATGAAGTTATACGGCAGCGTTTCCAGGGAAGAACCCGCCGTCAATGGATCCATGAACATCTTGTTGAACCGCGGATCGCGTTCCAGGTTGCCATTGATTTCATGCTCCTCGCCATCATCCACAAGATCGAAATCCGTATCCCGGCCTGTTGGCAAGGCCCCATCATGACCACCGAACAGAAATGCCACCGCGGCGGCGCCTGATCCAGGCGCATTCTCGGCGAATCTTGGCGCAAAGATCAGAGGCCTGAGATTCGATGGGATGCCATTCTGCGCGTACACCAGACTGGCGAAAGCGCGTGGCGAAGGCACCGGCTCATTGGCCGCATTGCCGCCCCATATGCCGGACGGATTGACAAGGGTCCACTTGAGCGTGTCGCCATTAAAGAGCCAAGTGTCATTGAAGTAAGTATTGCCGTCCGTCCCGCCGAATAACATCTCCATCTGCAAATTGTTAAACGTAACGGCATAATCGGCGATTCCGGCGTGCCAGTCGAAGTCACCCCAATAGATCATCGAATGACCTCCACGCGGCCTTGGCCACTGGTCTGTGGATGACTGTTTGGTCACCTGCACCCAGCCGCCGGCACCAAGCGTGGCATTGGGCACATACAGCCAGAGATCATTCAGTGGCTTGTGGTTCATGTCGAACCCACCAAACAATACATACCAGTCGTGACGTTTGTCATAGACCATTTGATGCCCCCATCGCGCAGGCGGGCTGACTTGGGACTGATTGGCCACCACCTGTCTGATGGCCCAAAACACATTTTGCGGACTTAACTGCGCCTCCCACGTGTCGCCACACACACCGCGCCCATCGATCCCGCCGAACACAAGATAGCGGTCCCGCGTGTAATCATAGGCGATGGCCGTGGACTTGGGGGCAACATTGGATGACGTTAAGGAGATTGTATGCCCGGACGCGGCATTCGTCGGGATACCGGCCAGTTCATTGTTCTTGCCTGGATTGGCAAACAGCCAGTCGGGCCAGTTTGGATTCAGCTTCCAGCTCGGTTTGTAAGTCACGGTCACGTAGGTCCGGTTGTTTCCATTCCCCGTCTTGAGGATTGTGGCGTACGCATTCGTGTTTGCGTTGGCAACGGGCGTCTTTATGAGAAAACCCATTCGCATCACCGGGCCGCCCCAGCCGTTGGCAAGTACCTCGTTGAACTGTGTGGTGATGTCAATGATTCTTGTATCATTTTCTCCCGCCGTGATGGCGAATGGTATGGGCGTCGAGTCGATATTTCGCGCCCCTGGAGACGGGTTGTTGTATGCGCCAACCGAGCCGAATTCAAGACCAAGATTGTTGTTAAGGTTCGGCCCGAATCTGTTGTCCACGCGCAGATGCAATTGCGCGCTTATGATCTGCTCGCAGCTCTGCATGAAAGGCATCGGCTGGATCGTGAAGCCCGCGCTTCCGTCCAAGAATCCAAGGATGTTGGTTGATCCTGGCTGGGCTATGGGCGGACCATTCCCAATTCTTATTCCGGTTGGATTGAGGTCCTCACTCGCCACGGGCTTCCCGTCTGCCACTGCGATATACTCAAAGGCCGCGCTATCCCATTCGGACGAATTCTCTGTCAGTGGATTGGGATCGTCTGCTGACTTATAGCCGCTGCCGCCCTGATGATAAATATGCGCCGTGTCAAAGCCGTCAAACAGGTAGGTGATTTCAAAACTCCGATCCTGCAACCCTCCAGAGCCCCACGGGCGCTGCTTGGGCTCTCCAAAGCCTTGCCCGTTGCAGGTCCACGGAACTTGAACGCAAGGACAGTTAATATTGTTCCAGTTATCGTCCGACCAGATGATCCCGTCTGAATGGGCGCGTATGGTTGCGGGAACGAGATCAATGAAGCGCATGAAGGCGGAGGCTTCGGAAAGGCCATTCGCATAGGGCTGACCATACACTGGCGGTGCCGCATGCATGCCTGTCGTCCAGTTGATGCCGGGTGGTGAGGCGGCAAGCGGTTCATAATCCAAGGGCGACAGGCTCTTGTGCCACGTGGCATCATTGAGCCAGAACTCCCAAATGTCCTTGTAGCGGGAAACGCCGCCCGATCCACCCATGATGATGATCTTCCGGTTGTCCATCAGGGTGGCTCCGATCGGGTTCTGTCGCAGATTCTGGCTATTCTTTGCCACATACACCGGATTGTAAGCTGCAGCCTGTCCCCATCGCGGCTCCGGCGCTGGCGCTGTTCCGCCCGCATCGTCCGGAATGATTCGTTGCCAAACCGGCATTAACGGCGCATTAACGTCGCCGTTAGCTTCGGCTCCCAGCACCCATAGGTCATTGGTTCCGCCGTCATAGTGGGCGTCTGTCTGCGGGACATTATCCCATTCTATGAGATAACCTCCTAGTGCCACATCGAGCGTCGCCGACAAGGTTCCATCCGAATTCAGAAGATAGAAATTTGTAGCCGCAGCCAGCGGCGCAGGGACGTTCAAGTAGTTGGGGAATGGCGGCGGATTCTCGAAAGTTATCCAGTGTGGTCCCGGGGACAATGTCGTAAACGACTCATCGTCATAACCTCCGATGGCGACATTATTCGCTCCCAGAAGTTTCGCGATGGCCTCAGGAATTTGGTTTGTATCTTCCAGCACCGCCAGATGGCCGAAAATCCAAGGATAGAACGGATGCGGCACATGTGCCAAATCCTGGGCAGTCGTCCATAGCACGGCCCCCGGCACAAATTTAAATTCGCTTTTCCGCAGGACTGTCTCCACTTCGGCTGCTTTGCCAGGGTAACTCACTCCGTCCGTCAAATGGTCTGAGTCCGTGTCCTGAAGCACAGGGTTCGTGCGGAATACGCGGTCTTCCTCGCCATCACCCAATCCATCGCCATCCGTATCAGGATTCCACGGGCTCGTGCTCAGACTCGTTGCGTCATTGGTGCCTGCCGATTGACTCAGGCTGAATCGGACGCGAAATTCGCGGTCATTCCACAGACCATCGTGATCGGGATCCCCGTCGGGAAGCAGATCAGTGTAAATGGCGATAGATGTTCCTTCAGAATTTGGTGACGGATCCATCGGTGCGAGTCCATATTGAACTTCGAAGCCATCAGGCATGCCATCGCCATCGGAATCCGCATTGAATGGATCCGTCGAATACTGCCAGATCACGCCGCCATGACCGGTTGGATCAAATTCACTGGGCGGATGCCCATATAAGCCGTCTTTGACGAGATATTCCTCCAAATTGGACAAACCGTCGCCGTCCGAGTCTATCGCTCCGTCATACGGATTGTAGGGATCAAGCGGATGCGGGCGAACATGACCGAAGTTATCAAGGACTTCGAATCCATCCGGCATGCCGTCGCCGTCTGTATCCCAGTCAGTCGGGCCATCAACCAAACCGTCGCCGTCCAAGTCCCCGCCATTCCACATCGGGAACCAGCCACCATCATGCACGCCGCGCAGATATTTGTCCCAGACTTCCTGGCCATCAATAAGACCATCGCCGTCGGTATCAGGATTATTCGGATCCGTGTGATAAACGTTGACTTCCATGCCGTCTGGCAGAAAGTCACCATCAGTATCAGGATTAATTGGATCAGTACCCCAATAATACTCGTCACGATTGATCAACCCATCATTGTCTGGATCGAGTTCGGCATCATTGGGATCCAGTGGATTGAGGCCGTAATTAATTTCCCATGCATCGGGGATGCCATCGCCATCGCTATCTAGCGATGTTGGATCGGTCGAATCCAGCAGATTGGGAATCCCATCCGGCCCCAGGAACTCTTTGAGGTTGGTTAATCCATCGGCATCAGGATCGTCATTCTGTCCACCGGCCTCCAGTGGGTCCAGTATCTTGATCAATGTCTTACCGTCAGCCAGCGAGGTCATGTAGCTGTATTTCGTTTCAAAGCCATCCCACATCCCGTCTCCATCGCTGTCCGCCAGGTCTGGCCGTGTGTCGGCATAGACCAGCGCATCAGGATTATGTCCTTGAGAAACCGCACGATCATGAACCAGGGGCGCTATGTTGGTAAATACTGTCAGCGCCCAACTGCGGTTGGGCACCGTCAACACGGGATGGGTAGATATCGGCGCTTCAAACCGGTCTCCGTCAATTGATGCGACAATATTTGATTGCTTGAAGTAGTCAACACCGGCCAGATATTTGCCAGCGAAAAATGTGGCGACCCAATTGGCGTCATGTACCGCATTTGTGGCCAGCCTTGTCAGACCCATATGTTGACTGCCATCATAGCTCACTTCAGCACCATCTTTAAGTCCGTCCCCGTCTATGTCGGGATTGAACGGGTTCACCCGTATGTTGAATTCCCTGAACAGATCGTACTCTTGCAGATTGCTGAGGCCGTCCTGATCCGGATCATTGCTGCGACTGTAGAGGAAAATGTTTGTATAGCCGAGTATTTCGATGGAATCGCCAACCTGGTCATAATCACGATCTGCGTCATAAAGAACGAAAGTGAGGCTGTTGGATGAACCGCTAAATATGCTCACCGTCCGCACTTCACTTGGCCTGTATCCCGGCGCCATTGCACTAACATAGTGCTCACCGGACAGAAGTCCCCTTATCGTCGTGGGGGTCACCGGAGCGCCGGCAATGACGTCATTCGTTGTCAACAACGCACCGTTCAAGACAATCTGCGCACCCGTCACGACATTTCCCTGAATGTCAAGGGTCTGAACTGTCAGAACGCCCGGGTAGAGCGAAAGATCATTTGTGCCGAAGGACAACCGGGCCGGCACGTTAGTCCCCGGATTTACGACAACCTTCTTGACTGCTGGGTGCATCACGCCATTGGACGAAACATCCAAGATGGATGCGTAGTGCGTTCCGGCCTTCACCGACACGGTTCCCGGGACCTTCGTCGCCGTTGCAGTTCCGTCAATCCAGATATTGTACGAGCCTCCGATTTTGGACCATACGTACAACAACCCTGTTGTTTGATTTGTTCCCAATTGGACAACCATATCTTCGCCTTCGCGCATTTCCAACACAGGCAACGGAATTCCCTGATTAGGCGATGGCATGATCCAGTGTGTGCCGGGCGCGATATCACCGAGAAGACTTGGCGCTTTCGGTGCCAATTCCCAGTCGGGATGATTGTTCACCAATGTCGCAACATTTGTAGTGGCGGACCACCCTACCAAGGCGGGTGCCGTTGTTGATCCATTCCACATACTAACCGCCTGGTTGTCCAACTTGAGACTCGTCGCTGCAGCTGCAGCGACACCCAGGAAAGCACGGCCCTTGCCTTGATCCAGTTCAAAGAAGGCCGTTGAGAACGAATTGCCTGCCCTGGAATTCAAGATTCCATTTGATGAAGCCCGGGCGTAGTCAACATCCTGCAGTCCGAAATTGTTCGTTATGCCTGCGCCAAATGCGTATGCCCCTGCGAACAATGGCCCGTTATAGAATTCGGCGGCCATGTTTGGCGCAGTCGCCTTCAACATCATCAAGCCATGCGGCAATCCAGCCATGACAAAGCTTCCATCGGCCGCAGTCTTTGCAGATGCGAATATCTTGCCTGCACCCGAAATCTTGTTTCCCTCCACGCGATTCGTAACCCCACCCAGGCCCAATGCATAGACAGTCCCATTGTCAATGGGGCGTCCACGCACATCACGAACCCATCCGCTGACAACAACGCCACCGTACACATACACATCATCGACCCACCATCCACGGAAGTTGTTATTGATGCTATTTTGTGCGGTAAACAGGAACCGAACCTGTACGTTGGCCTGGCCGGCGAAGTGGCTCATATCCACAGTTCGATGAGCCCACCCATTTGTGACGGCATGAGTAAATGGATTTACCGTCGTCGTGAAGCCCGACAACTGCTGGCCAACTATGAACCAATTGGTACTCGCTCCACCCACGACAGCGGCCTGCACTTGAACATAGTCGGCGTATGGTTCTGTTTCGAAGAATTCATTCCACTGCATGAACAGGCACGAATTTGGCGTCGCATCAAATACCGGACTGTATAGCGCACATTGCACCGGTGCTCCTACATTGTAATCCGCGTCAAGATTTGTGCCCGGTGTTGTTGGCGTGGCCGAAGTGTCGCGTGCCATGCGATATGCAACATTGGTTGTTCGCTGATACATGAACTGTATCTTCACGGGATGATTGGTAAACGGCGGCTGCGGGTCCGCAACAGACAAATTCCAGAGATCGAATGCCGGCGGTCTGGCGCTGGTTGTACTGTGGACCCAATTCGTCCTGGAACTCGTCTCAAAGTTCTCGCGAATAATGAAATCGTAGCCCGCGGCCGTGCCACGGTTGGTCCACCCTAACTGCACAAAATCGCCATCACTAAGCAGGCTGTTGGTGGCACTATCAGCCATCACCGGGTTCAATCCCATGGCGATCTCCGTGTCATCATCGAGGCCATCCTGATCGCTGTCTGTCGAGGCCGGGTCAGAGTGCAACGCATATATCTCATTGCTGTCTGACAATCCATCCCCATCCGAATCAACAAGGAAAGGATTCAGTCCATACTGATACTTGACGATATTTGGAACCCCGCTTGTCATCGGGTCTCCATTGGGACCATTAATTCCTATGGATGAAACAGGACTAAGACCATATTGGACCTCCCAGCCATCTGGCATTCCGTCACCGTCAGTATCCCAACTGGTTGGATCGGGACTATTCGTTGGGCCGGGGGGGCATGCTGCGCCATGAGTCAACCACCAATTGAACTCGTCGATGTTTGCCAATCCGTCACCATCGAGATCTGCCAGTGGGTCTTGAAGGGTACTTCCCGCAAAACCGGTATGTACAACACGCAGGCCGTTATCGAGAGGATCCATCGACAGCTTATTGGTGTGTGCAGGATTATTGGTTGAAAATGCCCACTCCCAGCCATCCCACATTCCATCACCATCTGTATCCTTCTGACAGGTATCTGTGCCCGCGAGCACTTCCTGGGAGTTACTCAGACAATCGCCATCATCGTCGGCAGACCCGGACGACTGCGGGCCTGCGGCCAACATCACCGTGTTCTGATCGCTGTATCCGTTCACATTCACCGCACGCACCCCAAAACAGTAGATGCGCCCCGTTGTGAGTCCGCCAATGGCAACGTTGACCTGATTGGTAACGGTCGCAACCAAATTGGTGAATACAGCATTGGGGTCGCAAGCAGGCGCGCTGCCGCAGGGCACGGATGTAGTGCTTCGGAATATCCTGTAGACTATTGTTGTTGAATAGCTGGTTGCTGGCGACCATCCGACAATAACGCCCCCGTTTGTGTTGCCGATGGCAGTTTGTATGCCGTTAAAGAACGGCGCAGTGCGGTCCGAACTCAGTGCATAGGCGAATACTTCGGAAACTCCACTTCCGGTATTATCAAACGCAACGTACGGGACGCCATTCGTATCGGACACCATCGCCGTGCGGGCGGATATGCCATTGTTGAAACCCACGCCAGGACGAACTGTGGCACCGGCTGCTCCAATCCACTGCCCTCCGGAATATTTCTTCGAAAAGACGGCGTTCTCCACAGTGTTGCCTGCCACCCAACTTACAAACACATCGTTGTTTCGCCCGATGGCTATTGAGGGCGATGATAGCACTGCATTGGTTGGATCAGAGTTTGCACTTACCCCTGGATAGGCGCTTGAACCATTCATATCTTGCCATGAACCACCCAGATATTTGCTTGCGTAGACCTGCTGGAATGGGGCACCCGTTCCGCTGGGCGCTTGAAGCCATGTCAAGTAGATGCCGCCAGAGGTGTCGGCGGCAAGACGCGGATTGGTGGCGATCGGTGCCGCACCCTGCACGCCAAGATCGGTCCATGAATTACTAAACCAACGTCGAATATGTATCTTCTGATCAGACGTCTCTTCCCAAGCAACCACCAAGGCGCCGGTTCCGTCCACAACCATGTCGAGACTGGATGCAAACTGGCTGCCTGACAGTCCATTTGTATTTGACCCGCCCAGACCGGCCCAACTTGATCCATTCCAATACGCAACCATTACTTTGGTGGCACCCAAAATCACCTGGCGCCATGCCACGACCGGGACGTGGTTCACAACCTTGACAACCGGGGTCAGGGAATCGAATGGGCTTGTCGCCCCGGATACGCCATCACCGCGGGCGGAGTTATTGAGTTCCACCCATCCGCTCCCATTGAATTGCTTGAGATATACTCTTGTGGGCACATTCACGGTTTGTCCATAGTGTTCCCACGCGACATATACATTCTGGCCATCGACAGCAACCGATGGATTGCGAGACGGCTCCAGTGAGAGGCTTATACCGGTCTGCGGCGGCACATTCGAAATCGTCGCCGGGTTTATTCTATTCGCTGAGCTACCCAAACCTGCCCATTGATCCTCAAGTCGAAGCCAAGACCCAAACGTAGTCGAGTCTCCAATCGGTCCTACCCACCTACGAACGAAGATTTCCTCATCTCCACCGGTATCTGGCCCGGAATAGGCGACAACCGGGTTGTTATTCGTATCGAGGCAAATCGCCGGACTATTTCCAGGAATGCGGCCTTCGATTTGAATGCCTTTCATTACTGATAGTGCAAAACTCTGCGGCCCTTGGGGCACATTGTAGCCCACGACTTTGATCGTGTAGGTTCCCGGAACACTCGGCTCGCCAACAACCACCTGCTCTATATTCTGGATGCTCGCACCAACCGGCTGAATTCCGGGAACCGGCTGCGAATCGACACCGTTGGCAGAAAAATAATTGCCGAGATAACTGCGTCCGTCCGGCGTGACCACAATGAGGTCGAGGTCGTTGACAATCGCATTTCCATTGCCCGGCACGCCGGGAACATCGGAATAGGCCATTGTAACCTTGAACCCGCCTTCGCCCGGATTGATCTGGAGGGTGCGAGTAAATACAACGCCGGTATCCAGGGGAGTCGTGTCGCCTTCATCAAGAAGTACAGTTTGATCCGATGGGTGAATCCGCGCGCCGTCAACGGACCTTACCACATCAACAATTCCGCGGCCACGGGCATGTGGACTCTGAAAGAATGCCGAATAACCGTTCTTGGATTGAGGAACAGGAATCGCCTGCCCCGGTGCCTCGGCATAGACAATGGAATTGAGCGTTCGCGCACCGTTGCACAACATCGCCTTCATCATTGCCGGACTCGGCACACGCGAATACGTGTTCGTATAATACTGAAACAAGAGCGCGCCAGCGCCTGTTGTCATGGGCGTTGCCATGGAAGTACCCGACATAAAGGCATAGTTGGTTCCGCTGTCCAAATTGCCATAGCGATAGTCCTGTTCGCCAACAACCCGTGGATCCATGAGATCGTCTGGATCGGTATCCTTGGACTGAACTGATAAAACATAGGAACCTGGCGCAACAATGTCCGGCTTGTATCGCAAATCCGTCGCAGAAATTGGACCGCGACTGCTATAGGATGCGATTTGCCAGTCACTATCCGCCCAAGGAATGCTCTGATCCGAGTAGTTAGTGGGATGGCGGACCTGTTCGACAGCTCCAACAGTTATGACATTCTTCGCGTTTCCCGGACTGCCGATCGTGCCTGCAGTGCCTCCGGTTCCGTCGTCAGCGGCATTTCCATCATTACCGGCAGCAAAGAACTCGATGAATGGCTGTTTTCCATCGCTGGAATCAGCATTGGCATCCAGCACCAGACCATCCCATGTTGCGCTTTCGATATCGTACTGGTAGTCAGGTGCCCCCCAGCTATTATTTCCCAAACGAGCGCCTGACTTGTAAAGATCCCAGACTTGGTCTTTGTCCGAAAATGCTGTCGGATCTTCCACAAAAGCCAGAAACGCATCTTGAGCGACACCTGCAAATTGGTTTGTCGCATAGGGTGCGGTTCCCGAACCGGGGGCCATTCGAACTGTCGGGGATAAGGCGCCATTACCCATCATGATGCCGGCAACATGTGAGCCGTGCCCGACATTGTCACCAATAACGCCATCCGAAAGGAACCCGCCGGTCCCCAAATAGTACGCGATGACGCGCGAATTTACTCCAAAGTCCGTCGGCTGGTTCTGAATAAGCGAAAATCCCTGGTGGTTCACATCAACGCCACTGTCCGTCAGGCCAATGATGACGCCTTTTCCCGTCCATTGAGGGTGCAGTTTCTTGAAGGGTTTGGCTTGAATACGCTGGGTGCCCAGATCGTTCAAATAGCGCCGAGGAAACGCCGGTTCGACCCAGAGGACATCCGGACTTTGGGCCAGCGCAACTACGTTGGCGTACGGACCGGCAACGGTCTCGACGGCACGCCCATTTGCAGTGGATGTTTTCTCCACTTGCGTGCCCGACGGAGTTGAAGCCATGCTTGTCCCGACCATCAGAACATTGTAGCGACCGATTTGCGACCGACTGGTTTCATAGACTGTGGCCTGCCCGGATATAACTGCAGCCAAATCACGACTCAGCTTGAAGTAGGGATGATAAGGTTCGACGAGTACAACGCCGGGTATGCTCTTGAGTAACTCCACCGACCCGGGTTCAGCGATGACAAACAGGGCATTATTGGGGATGTAGTGGCTGACTTTCCCTCCCGCTGCGCCGATGGCTTCCCGATCAAGACCGGATATAACATGGTCAAATTGGATGATGAAGTTCCGTTCATCGGCCTTCGAGCGAAACTTTTCAGGGATCGCCAAACCATGCCCGTCACGCCACGCCGCGGTATCAATGACTGCATTCTCCAATACGACAGCCGCGGAACCACGATCAATCAGCGTCTCCCGCGGATTATCGACATTGGATAATTGTCCTCTTGCCAGACGGATTCCTGAGCGAAGGGAGGTGACTGAGTTTGACGCCAACACAGCAACGGGTTGCTGACGGGAACTTGCCGTGGCAGCTATCAGCTTCAGCGAGCCGTCGGCGTCTTTTTCATAGACATACGAACCGCTCTTGGAAAGGGCCTTGAGCAGATCCTCGGCGGATAGATCCTTGAGATCGACGGTGACAACATCTTTGAGCTTCTCGTCAAGCGTCAGTTTGAGGCCGGCTTGTACGCCGAGCCGCAACAGGACGTCTTTCACGGGCGCGTTGACCGCGTGAAGCGTGAACTTGCCTTTGTTCTCGCTGAGGCTGAACGGCGCGCTGCTGCCGGGCGCATTCGCGGCGCCAACACCCCATCGCGCGCCTGCGAGCAACATCACGGCCAGCGAACCGGCCACCATAGCAATCTTCCCCGCTTGGGATATTCTCATAGTCTCACCTCGTCAAAAAATCTCATGGTCGGGCGAAAGGCGCGACCGGAACGGCTTTTTGCGGTGTTGTCGGCGGCACTTGAGCCTCTTTTCTCCGCATAGTAGCCAATGCTTCGAAAGCCTTCTTTCGCTCTTCCTCGACACGCGCCATTTCGGGATCCTGGGCCAGCTTGGCGGCCAGTTCCTGGCGTTTGATCAATATTTCTTTTTCCAACTTCTTGATTTCATCGTTCAGCTTTTTGAGCTCTGGATTCGCATAAATCAAATTGTGCTGCTTCTCCGTCCACCTTGCGTTGGCCTGCTGGACGGCGATGAAGGGGTCGCTCGAAAGAGGCGTCGGCGGTGGCGCAACCACCGCTTCGGGGATCACCCACACGCCGTTGGAAAAGACCGTCTGCGCTGTCAATTTTTTCTGCGCCGGGAACACGATCGCCTCGCGTCGACCAACCACACCCGTCGGTATTTGATCCGTCACCATATTTTGCGCGCCCGACACCACCGCCTGCCCCGCCGGCACAGGATTGTTTGTGCGCATGGCCGCGATCCGCGCTGCCATGGCTGGATCAATCGCAGGGACGGTCCCCGCCGTTTGCGCGCACGCCTGCCGGCACGCAAATGAAAGCATGACAAGGCAAATACAGACAGCCGCGCCGTGGCGCGATTTTTTCGAACAGGGCGTCATCAACAACTCTTTAGGATTTAACCACACATAGTACCCGCCGCGATACGCGCCATCAAGAGGCAAATGATCTTTCCGCTTTTTCATCTTTCCAATCATTGGAATTCTGCGCTACCGGTCACTTCCAATCATTGGAAATCACCGTCCGACCTGCCATCATCCGGACCAATAAACTCGATCTCGCACTCCGGCAGCGCCCGCCGGAAATAACGCCCGTACCACTTCTTCTGAAACCGCGGGTCCAGAATGGCGATAATACCCGTATCCGTCCGGGAACGGATCAACCGACCCACACCTTGACGAAACTTAAGGACCGCCTCAGGCAGCGAGAGTTCCTTGAACGGATCGCCACCGCGGTCTTTGATACGCTCCATACGCGCCGCAACAACCGGTTCGTCCGGCACCGCGAACGGCAGGCGCGTGATAATCACATTGCTCAGAGCCTCGCCGCGCACGTCAACGCCCATCCAGAAACTGTCGAGACCGAACAGCACGCTGCCGACGTTCGACTTGAATTTTTCCAGCATCGCGTGGCGCGGCATTCCGCCGCCCTGCGACAAAACCGGATAGCCGCGCTCGTCGCAATGCGGGCGCACGCGCTCGACCAGGTCGCGCAAAAAACTTCCGCTCGTGCAAAGAACAAACGCGCTGCCTTTCGTCAAATCGACGAGATGACAGACCGCGCGCGCCGCCGCCGCCACGAAGTCCGGCGAATTCGGCTCCGGCATTTTCCGCGGCAGAAAAATTTTCATCTGCCGCGCAAAATCGAACGGCGAACCGAAAACCGATTCATCCGCCGAACCCGCGCCGATTCGTTTTTTGAAATACGAAAGCTCGCCGTTCACCGCGAGCGTCGCGCTCGTCATCACCACCGTGCGGACCTTCGCAAAAAGCTCCTCTTCGAGCACCGGCCCGACTTCGATCGGCGCGGAATACAAGACGATCTGCTTGCGCCGCGCGCCTTCCAACTCGACCCAATAAACGCTGTCCGGCTGCGACTGTTTCAAAAAAGCGTCGAGTGCCAGCGCAAGTTCGCCGCCGCGACGTTTCGCCGCCATCAGCTCTGCGCGAACATCGAGATCAGTCAGTTCGTTGTGAATTTCATGAATCTGGTGACACAGCCGGCGAATCAAATCCGGCGCTGAAACCTCGATGGCCAGCGGCTCGCGAACCGTCTCGCGCGATTTTGTCCCCGCGGCAATTTTCGTCGCATCGCGAATCTGCCCGAACATCTCATCAATCGCGGTGCGAACCGCCACCGCCATATTCTGCGCCTCTCCTTTTCGAAGCACGACCAGCAGGCCTTTCCCGCTCTCCGGCACGAACAGCCGCCGCAGCCAGTGCTCGAACGAATATTGCGAAAGCCGGATGCCGAGATGATCGCTCGCCGCATTTTCGATCTGGTGCGCCTCGTCCAAAACGCAGACAGGCGCTTCCGGCAAAAGCCCGCCGCCCGCCGCCTTCATCGCGAGGTCCGAAAAGAACAAATGATGATTCACGACGACCAGCGCCGCGTCGCGCATACGCGCGCGGGCCAGCATCAGGAAACAGCGCTTGAATTCCGGGCAGCGCTGGCCCATGCAATTTCCCTGCTCCACATTCACCGCCGACCACACATCGTGCGGCGGCTCCGGCGAAAGTTCCTGCAAAGTGCCGTCGCCCGTTTCCTGCGCCCATACCTTCACCCGGTCCAGCTCCCGCATCTGCGAAGTAGGGAACAGATCGCCGCTGAAGCCTTCCGCACGCGCCAGCCGTCGCAGACACAAATAATTTCCGCGCCCCTTCGCCAGCACCGCCTTGAAATCGCGGCCGAGATGCCGCTGCAAAAACGGAATGTCTTTTTTGATGAGCTGTTCCTGCAGCGAAATCGTATGCGTCGAAATCACCGCCTGCGACTTCGACTCCAGCGCCGCCAGGATCGCGGGCACCAGATACGCAAAACTCTTCCCAACGCCCGTGCCCGCCTCGACCGCCAAATGTTTCCCCTCCTCCACCGCCACCGCAATCGCCGAGGCCATTTGCGCCTGCTGCGGCCGCTCCTCGAAATTGCCCAGCTCCTTTTCCCACCCCAGCGAAAGCGCGCCGCCCGGCCGGAAAAAATCCGCCACCGCGCCGTGAATATGTACTTCGAACGGCTCCGGCTCGTCGGGATTTCTCGGCGCAATCATTCCGCGACTCTACGTGCGCCGCACCGGATTTGTAATCTGAAATCTCGAACATCGAATCTTCGCCCGTCCGCCCGCCGTTACGCCTCCGGCGAGAACCCTGTGCCGGTTTCGCGATGGAAAATCATCGTCGCTTCCAATCATTGGAAATTTTCGCCGGCGCTTTTTCCAATGATTGGAAACCTCGATATCGCGAATCGCGACAGGCTGAAAAATCCAGGGACGATCCGCGACGCCGGACTCGCCAGCGATTCGCGTCAGGCGCCGACGAAATGGCGGAGCGTTTGAAAAACAATGAGCGCGGCGATGTAGGCCAGGCCGGTCATGTAGACGATCTGGAAGAGCGGCCATTTCCAGCTGTTGGTTTCGCGGCGGACGACGGCGGTGGTGGAGAGGCATTGCGCGGCGAGGATGTAAAACATGAGGAGGCTGGCGCAGGTGGCCGTGCCGAAAACGGGCGTGCCGTCGGTGCGCGTGGCGCGGCGAAGCGTGTCGTAAAGCGAGGTGCGGTTCTGTTCAGCAGCGGCGTCGCCGACGCCATAGACGATCGCGAGCGTGGATACGATGACTTCGCGGGCGGCGAAAGAACTGATGATGCCAATGCCGATCTGCCAGTCGAAACCGAGCGGTCGGATGGCCGGCTCGAGGAAATGGCCGAGGCGGCCGGCGTAGGAATGTTGAAGTGAATTTTGATCGGCGAGCCGGTCGGCGGCGGCGCGGAGTTCGATGGCGCGTTTTGCGTCGCCGGATTTTTCGAGCTGCGCGGCCTGCGTGATCATCGCGGCGGCCTGCGGCGGCGGCGGGGTTTTGGGATAGTGCGAGAGCGTCCAGAGAACCAGCGAGATGGCGAGGATGATCGTGCCTGCCTGCTTCACGAAAATCAGCGCGCGGTCGAGCGTGTGAAGGAGCGCGCTGCGCAGGCTGGGCAGGCGATATTGCGGAAGTTCGATGACCAGCGGCTTGCTGCCGCCGGGCAGGATCGTCCGTTTGAAAGCGAGCGCGGCGAGCATCGCGGCGATGATGCCGGTGGCGTAGGCGCCGGTGAAGATGAGCGCGGCCTTGACCGGCGAGTTCGGAAAAATCAGCGCGGTGACCATCGCATAAACCGGAATGCGCGCGGAGCAGGTCATCAGCGGCGCGATCAGAATCGTGACGAGACGGTCGCGCGCGTTTTCAATCACGCGCGTGGACATGATCGCCGGGATCGCGCAGGCGTGGGCCGACAGCAGCGGGACGAAGGCCTTGCCGGGCAGGCCGAGGCGGCGCATCATTTTGTCCATGACGAAGGCGGCGCGGGCGAGATAGCCGGTGTCGTCGAGCAGCGACAGCGCAAAAAACAAAATGCAAATCTGCGGCACAAAGACGAGAATTCCGCCGACGCCGCCGATGACGCCGTTGACCAGCAGGCTCTGCAAATCGCCTTCGGGAACGTGCGCGGAAACCCACGCGCCGAGGTTCGCGAAAAGATGGTCAATCAGCTCCATCGGAATTTTGGCGGCCCAGAAGATGAGGGAAAATATCACGAGCATGACGGCCATGAATGCGGCAATGCCGGTGACCGGGCGCGTCAGAAATTCGTCGAGCTTTTCCGTGCGCTGCGTGCGCCGCGTGAAGAGGGCGTTGGTGACTTTCGCAGAAATGGACTCGGTCCATTCATAGCGCGCCTCGAAGGGGCAGCCTTTGCACATTCCGCAGTTCGGCTTGCAGTGCGCAACGGCCTCGGGCATCGCGCCGGTCAGGAGCCGCTCGATCTCGCGCCGAAGTTCCGCAACGCCGCGTCCCGCACGCGCGGCGACCGGCACGACAACGCAGCCGAGTTCGGTCCGGAGTTTCGCAACGTCAATGTGAATGCCCTCGCGCTCGGCGAGATCAATCATGTTCAGCGCCAGAATGACGGGGCGGTCGAGTTCGAGAACCTGGCTGACGAGAAACAAATTCCGTTCGAGATTCGTCGCGTCAATCACGACCAGCGCGGCGTCCGGCGCAGCGTGGCCCGCGAGGCGGCCGCTCAGCGCATCGCTTGCGAGCTTTTCGTCGGGCGACGACATGTCGAGACTGTAGAGGCCGGGCAGGTCAACGATGACAACCTGGCGATGATCGCTGAGGTGCATTCTTCCGACTTTGCGTTCGACCGTCGTGCCGGGGAAATTTGCGGTCTTGGCCCGCAGGCCGGTCAGCGCGTTGAAGAGCGTCGTCTTGCCGGCGTTTGGATTGCCGATGAGCGCGAGCGTGAAGGTGTGATGATGCCGTACGTGGTGCGGTTCCGGTGGCGGCGCGAGCGTGATTTCCCCGGTCTTGCTCATCGGCAAGGCTGGTCTTTCATTCCGCAGTGATCCGGCGAGCACGCCGCGACCCACACGCGTTGCGCCAAGGATGCCGACATGCCCAACCGGGAAGCAAATACCCGCAGAATCAGCGGATCGCCTTCCTTGATAATCTCAACCTGCCGGCCCGTGCAGACGCCCAGCGTCTTCAACCGGTCAATGTCTTCGCTTTCCGTGTCAATCCGCCGGACAATCGCGCAAACACGCCTCGGCAGCAGATCGAGACGCGTCAGCTTGACTTCCACTTCTGGCAGGACATTCATGATTGGAAGAATACTAATCGTGCTGTTCTATATGTCAAACACCCCCTTCGGTCAGCCGGTTTGCGGAGGCGGAAAAGTCCGGATCGCGTCACAGCGCGGCGTTGCGAGCGGTCTCGATTCCCTGCTGGATTCGCTGCAGGGCGGCTTCGGCGCGGCTCTGCTCCTGGACGAGCGGCTGAAGCTGTTTCTGCATCTTCTCAAGCTCGCGATCGTCGTCGCGCAATTCATTTCGCAGCTTCGCAGACTGGCCGCCGGACGAATCGTTGTTGAAGACGAGCATCGGCGGAAGCTGGGCCGCCTGTGTCCTGGATGGCGGCGGCATCACGACGATGGTCTGGCCTTTTGCGGATTCCAGCGTCGCGATTAATTGTTCGAGCTGCGCACGGCGCATCCGGAGATCGTCGAGCTGATCCTGCATTTGGTCCCGACGCGCCTTCGCGTTTGCGAGCTGCTGCTTCGTCGCGGCAAGCACGGCGCTGGCATCGCTGAAGGATTTTGCCTCGGCGTCGTACGTGCCGCCGTTGTGCCGCACGAGCAGCCAGCCGTCGTATTTCGGATTGGCAACGCCGGGGACGATCGCACCCGCGGGCACTTCGCCGGCGATCTGCGAGTTCTGATAGAGCCGCGCCGGCTCGCGCGCAAAATAAAGCGGCGCCTGTGCGGCGACGCGTGCTGCGGCGCGATGAGCCTCCCAGCTCGCCTTGTCGGCTTCGAATTTCGCGCGCTCCGCCTGAAGTTGCGCTCGCTCGCCTTCGAGATCGCGCTTCATCCGCATCAGTTCATCGGCCGTCGGCGCGGTGGTTCCGCCGCGGGCGGCGAGCGCGAACAGGAGCAAGGCGAGGGCGGCCTTTTTTATCCAGCCAGCGCGGGTCACTTTTTCTTCTTTGCCGGCGCTTTCTTGGACGGCGTCTTCTTTGCAGGCGGCTGTTGTTTCGCGGGCGTCGTCGTTGCCGGTGCCTCGACGCTCACTTGGACCGCATCGCGCGCGCCGCCGTTTTTCTCGACATATTCAATCTTCACGTTGTCGCCCTTTTTCAGCTCGCCGAAGACGCCCAGCCCGGCGGTCGCGAACTTCGTATTGTCGGTGACGACAAAAACCATGGACGTCGTGCCGCCTGCGGTTTTCACATTCGCGGTTATGGTGTGCGGCGTGTTCGTGCCGATGGCGGCAATCTGACCGGTGGACGCCAGCGTGGTGGCATCCTGCGCGAACGTGAATCCGGCGACCGTGAGAAATGCCAGGAGAAAACAGGCGAGAGATTTCATAGCGCAAGCAATCGCAGTTTCCTCGAAAAAATCAAGGCTGCAGGAATCATCGCCGGAATGCGTTTGCGGCCTTGCGTCGCGAAGGCAATTGCACATAGTGCCGTCATGGCCGACGCAAACTTCCAATCATTGGAAAAGACGGCTGCGCAAACTTCCAATCATTGGAAATGCCGCAACCGGATTTTTGAATTCGGAAAACGCCCGCTGATCATGGGCGTTTTGAACGTCACGCCGGATTCGTTTTCGGACGGAAACAAATTTTTCGATCCGCAGCGCGCGGTGGACCGCGCATTCGAAATCACCGCGGAAGGCGCGGACATCATTGATATCGGCGGCGAATCATCGCGGCCCGGCGCGGAGGCGGTGGGCGTCGGCGAGGAAGTGCGGCGCGTGGTTCCGGTCATTGAAAAGATCGCGGGAAAAATTGCTGCGGCGATTTCCGTGGACACGACAAAATCCGAAGTCGCGGAGGCGGCGCTCGCGGCGGGCGCGCACATCGTCAACGACATCACGGCGCTGGCCGGCGACGAAAAAATGATCGCAGCGGTGAAGAAATTTCGTGCCGGCGTCGTCTTGATGCACATGCAAGGAACTCCGCGGACGATGCAGCAGGACCCGAAGTACGCCGACGTCGTGCGCGATGTCGGTGATTTTCTGCGCGCGAGGATGGACGCGCTGGCGGCGGCGGGCATCGAGCGCGATGCGATGGCGGCCGATCCCGGAATCGGTTTTGGAAAAGCCGTCGAACATAATGTCGCGCTGCTTGTCGGAATTCCCAGACTGCGCGCGGCGGCGGGCCGGCCGCTGGTGATCGGGATTTCGAGGAAAAGTTTTCTCGGAAAGCTGCTCGATATTCCGAAGGCGGAGGACCGCGCGGCGGCGAGCCTCGGCGGGCTGGCGTACGCGGCGATGCGCGGCGCGGAGATTTTTCGCGTTCACGATGTAAAGGATTCTTGCGAGATCGCGCGGCTGCTGGCTATCCTCCGCGCGACGCAGGATTACATGCATGATTGAGTGGCTCTCACAAGTTATCTGGCCGGGCTGGAACGGGGTCTTCGAGATCCTGGTCCTGGCCGTCATGTTCTATTACGTCCTGCTTTTCATCGCCGGCACGCGCGGCGCGCAGGTGCTCGCCGGCCTCGTCGTGCTGATCGTCTCGCTGATGACGGTCACCTACATCTTCAAGCTCGACACGCTCGGCTGGATTTTGCAGCGGCTCTCCGCGCTGCTGGCCGTCGCGCTGCTCGTGATCTTCCAGCCCGAAATCCGCCGCGCGCTGGCCG
>CAIVKH010000217.1 GCA_903906425.1 uncultured bacterium | reverse complement strand
CCGGCCACCGACGTCGTCTGGGACACCGACGCCACCGCGACCAACCGCTTCCTCCGCCTCCGCGTCACCCGGCCCTGATGGAGGGGCGCCGTCCCGCCGCCCCTTTCTTTGTTCGGCGGTGGCGAGACGGCACCGCCGGGTTCTCATGGGGCATTGGGATTTCCCAACACCCCACGTCCCCATCCACCGATTCTTCCACTGATGAGATCTCTGCAAAACTCTTTTGAACGCTTGGTGTAAGTCAGCGTCCAATCGCGCATGAAAACGACAATCAACCCTCAGCTTGGTCTTTTGGACAGCCTGATGCCTTCTGCGCCGGGTAATGACTTTCTCGAAAAACTGGAAAGAAGCTTGGATTGGCGGCCCATCGAGGAAGCCTTGCAGGCGATGTATCCGGCACTCACGGGCTGTCCGATCCGCAGTGCGGGGAGCTGGTGGCCGATCGGTTGAGTTGGCGCCAGTTTGTCGGTTGGGCTTGCAAGATGCGGTTCCAGATGAAACCACGCTGGTGCGCTTCCGGCAGCGACTGCGCGAACACCGCCTTCACGAAAAGCTGCTGGCACGGGTCAACCGGCAACTGGAGCGCAAGGGCCTGATCTTGAAAACCTGCACGCTGGTGGACGCCACGTTGTTGCAGGCCGCACGGCGCGCGCCCTCCAAGCGCGACACAAAACCGGCGGCGATCAGGATGCGGATTTCACGGTCCGCAACGGCCAGATTCATTATGGCTACAAGGCGCACGTTGCGGCGGATGAAACGCACACACTGATCCGTCATGTGACGATGACCAGCGCCCGCGTGCAGGATTGCTGTGAATTCCAAAACGTGGTCAAGGGCGACGAGGAGATGGTGGTGGCCGACAAGGCCTACTGGAGCCGGAAACACAGCCAGTGGTGCGGCCGGCACCGGGTGGCCAACGGGATCATGCGCAAGGCACAGCGCGGCGAAAAACTGCCGGCATCGGCACTGCGCACCATCCGTGCTGCCGGGATCCATGCGCTTGAGCATCCGCGCATCCGGGCCACCGCCGAATTGTTTCCAATACAGTTCCTTCATCGGGTTGATCTTTGGGGCATCGGTGACATTCTCGTTGACGAGGAACGGCTGCACGTCGGTCCACCATCGATCATAAGCGGCGCGGAGACTGGCGACGACTTCGGGATGATCGGCGATGACGTTCGTCTGCTCGCCGGGATCGGCTTTGAGGTCGTAAAGCTCGGCATTGTTCACCAGTGTGAAGCGCGAGTTCTGAATGGCGCTGCTTCGGTATTTGGATTCCTCGGCCTTGCCTTTGGCCCAGCGGCCAGCGTGATGCACGAGCAGGCGGTCGGGCCAGTCGGCCTGCGGATCTTTCAGCAGCGGCAACAGGCTGCGGCCTTCAACCTGTTGCTTCACTTCGTCGGACAATTTCGCGCCGGCAATTTCAGCAAGTGTGGGAAAAATATCCATGTGCGCGCTTAGCGCGGCGCATTCCGTGCCGCCATGAATGCCGCCGGCCGGCCAGCGGAAAAAGGCCGGGGCGCGTGTGCCGCCCTGATTTACGCTGCCTTTCTGCCCCTTCATGCCCGCATTGAAAATTTTGACCCCCTCCGTGCCGCCGTTGTCGGTGCCGATATAGATGACCAGCGTGTTGCTTTCGATGCCCCAATCTCTGAGCTGCTTCAAGAGTGAGCCGAAGTTGGAATCGACGTTTTCGTTCATGCCGAAGAACTTCGCGACTTGCTCGCTGATGCCGGGCTTGCCGAGATACTGCTGGTAGTATTTCTCGGGCACCACCAGTGGATGGTGTGAAGAATTGAGCGGGATGTAGGCGAAGAACGGTTGCTTCGCTGCGCGCCTGGCGTCCATCCACTTGATCGCCTGCGCAAAAAAGAGGTCCGTGCAATAGCCGGTGGTCTTCTCGAACTTCCCGTTGTGCCAGAGCGTGGGGTCAATATTTGAGTTGCCCGGTGCGTCGCCGCACGAGCCGGGATAAGTTTGCCCCATGCCGCCGCCGCCGTGGATATAAACTTCGTCAAAGCCGCGGTTCTCGGGGCGATACGCCGTCTCGTCGCCCAGATGCCACTTGCCAAATATGCCCGTCGTGTAACCGGCGGACTTGAGCATTTGAGGCAAGGTGAAGGTCTTCAGGCTCATCCGCTCGCGTTCGAGGATCGTATGGGTGACGCCATTCTTGAACTCGTGCCGCCCGCTCATCAGCGCGGACCGAGTGGGCGAGCAAGTGGGGCTGACGTGGAACTGCGTGAAGAGCAGGCTCTCCTTCTTGAAAGCATCCACCGAAGGGGTGTGGGTGATGGGATTGCCGAGGCACGCGTAATCGCCGTAACCGAGATCGTCGGGCATCACGAGAATGATGTTCGGTTTTGCGGGCGTCACGCCGTCCGCAGCACGAAGTCCCGCCAGAGGAGCCAGCAGCAGAGCGGTCAGTGTCAGCAGCAATTCTCGTTTCATTCGCTTTCCTTTGTTTCTTCCAATCATTGGAAGTTTCACAGCTCCAGTGTTCCAATCATTGGAAATCTTCGTCGCGCAAAGTTCCAATGATTGGAACTTTGCTTCCCGTTCTTTTCCAACCATTGGAAAATTTCGCTTCATCATTTCACCGGAGTCGGTGGCACGATCAGCGAAGCGGTGGCGACGCCGGAAAGCGTCTTCGCGGTGAGCGTGATTGCGTTCGTGGTCTGGTGCAGGCGTTGGGCGAGTCCGCCCTGATAGACCGGAACCAAGTCCGGCGCGGAGCTGGTCCACACGACGTTGAGGTCGGTGAGGTCGAGCCAGTGGTCGCCGAGTTTGCCGAGGGCGCGCAGGCGCGTGGTTTCGAGCAGGCCGAGTTTCTGCGCGGTGCCGGGCGTGAAAGTTTTCTCCTCCAGTTTCAGTTCCTTTACCTGCGCGAGGTCTTCCTTGGTGAAGATGATTTGCGTCAGCGATTCGGCGGGAAGATCAACGACCATCTCCGGGCCGCTCACGGGCGCCTGGCGGATGGCCTGGTCGCGTTGCCAGAGCGAGGTTTCGCGGACGACGGCCGTCGCATATTTCTCGGGCAGCATTTCCAGATTGAACGCGACACGCTTGGCGGCGGTCGGGCCGGAATTCAAAACGAGGATGATCAGCTGCTCCGGTGTGCGCACCGCCAGCGTCCGCAAATCGGGGCCGGAGCCGTTCAGCGAATAATATTTTTCCGGCGACAACATTTTGAAGACGTTGTGGCGAATGTTCGGATCGAACACGTGGCTGAAACCTTTGGCGCTTTCGCCGAGAGCCAGCACTTCGAATGAATCGCGCTCGCCCGCGCCGGGCGTGCAACGCGCCAGCATCTTGAAGACGTGATAGGCCGGCGTCGCCATGCGAAGCTGCAACTGTTCGAAGCTCGGGTGACACTCATCCGGCTTGTGATTGAGCGGATTGTCCTGACCGGTCCAGTCCACGAGATTCATGTCGCCATAGACGAGGCTCTTGAAGTTGCGGTGCGTGGCGGGAAACTGGAATTCGTAGGCCAGCGCCATCTCGCAACCAGCGTCTTGCGGCTGGCT
>CAIVKH010000216.1 GCA_903906425.1 uncultured bacterium | reverse complement strand
GGTTCTTGTCCGGCTCGACAAAGCCTGTCTCGTGGCCGTTGATATAGATGGCCAGATGGACGGGCAGGACACGGGCAAGGGCTACAAAGGGCCGCCGATTCACACGATCTCGATCTTTGCCAACCCACCGCTAGTGGGCAAACCCAAGCCTGATGATCCCGGTGTGCTGACGGTGAAACCCGGTGAAACTCCGCCGTCCGACGGGCCGTGGACGACGCTCTATTTCCTGCCGGGCGTTCACGACTTCGGGCTGACGTTCCAGCTGCGCGCGAACCGCAACTACTACATCCCCGGCGACGCGATGGTGTATGGCACGCTCTCCAATCCGAAGTGGGGTGACGGCCATCACATCCGCATCTTCGGCCTCGGCACCTTGTCGGGCGCGCGGCTGAAGCACCCCGGTTACGTTGAGCCACCGGCCAAGGACCACGGGCGGTACCGGCCGATTGAGATCGTTGGCACCACCGACACCCGCGTGGAAGGAATCACCATCGCGGACTCGGCGACGCACTCGCTCATGCTGATCCATCCCTACAAGGCGGGGCATCCCAACGAAGTGAAGTGGACCAAAATCTTCACGTGGCGCGCGAATGGCGACGGAATCAATCCATTCGGAAACACGCTGATCGAGGACTGCTTCATCCGAACGCAGGATGATTCGCTGTATGTGAGCGGCCTGGGCATTCGCCGCACCGTGCTGTGGAACGACGCCAACGGGTCGTCCTTCGTCCTGAGCAGCCTGCCGCAGCTCACCGACCGCAAGCTGATCGTGGAGGACTGCGACGTGATCTATGCGCGGGCCAAATGGCACCACTGGAGCGGCGGTCGGGTCTTTAACATGCGCGGGGAAGGCGGAGGCGCCGCGGGTGCCGGCGTGATCTTCCGCAACATCAATATCGAGGACCCCCGACCAACGCTTCAGCATTTTTTCATCTGCATGACCATGCCGGAGCCCTATTCGAAAGACGGAGAAGAACGCAAAGCCGGAGACTTGTCGGGAGTCCTCTTCCAGAACATATCCATCGCCGCGCCCAGCGTTCTGGGTGAACCACAAATCCTCTGGGGTCAGGCCGACGCCCGCATCCGAAACCTCACCTTCGAAAACCTCACGCTCGCCGGAAAGCCCGTGCGCGACGCGGCGTTTTTCAAAACGAACGAGTTCGTAGACGGGCTCATCTTTGCACCCAGCACCGGTTCCAAGCCATGAATGCGGCAACGAACTTGATCAGACAGGACAAACCATGAAACACATCCCTCTCGTTCTCATTGCCCTGCTGCTCGCGCCGCAGGTCGCTCTGCACGCTGCCGAACCGCCTCAAACAAGCGTCAGCATTGTCGGCGAAGATTTTCACATCAACGGCAGGCCCACGTATGCGGGCCGCATCTGGAACGGACATCGCATCGAAGGGCTGCTGATGAACTCGCGGATGGTGCAGGCCACGTTCGATGATCTGAATCCCGACACCGCGAAACGCTGGGCCTACGCGGATACGGGCACGTGGGACGCGGAACGGAATGTGCGCGAGTTCATCGTAGCGATGCCGGAGTGGAAGAAACATGGATTGCTCGCAGTCACCGTGAATTTTCAGGGCGGGTCGCCGGAGGGATACTCGGGAAAGCAGCCTTGGGTCACGGGTGCTTTCACAGAGGACGGTTCGCTCCTGCCTGATTTCGCGGCTCGCATGAAGCGCGTGCTTGATGCGGCGGATGCGAACGGCATGGTCGTCATTCTTGGCTATTTCTATTTCAGGCAGGATCAGCACATGAAGGATGAAGCCGCCGTCCTTCGCGCCACCGATGAAGCCACGCGCTGGTTGCTCGACGGAAACTGGCGCAACGTGATCGTGGAGGTGAACAACGAGTGCAACGTGAAGGCCTACGACCACGACATCCTGCGGCCCGGGCGGATTCACGGGTTGATCACGCGCGTGAAGCGGGCGGAGAAAGACGGACGTCGGCTGCTGGCGGGAACGAGCTATGGCGGCGGTGCGATTCCCAAAGAGAATGTCGTGCGCGTTTCCGATTTCCTGTTGATGCACGGCAATGGTGTGAAGGATCCGAAGCGCATCGGCGAGATGGTCCAGAAGGCGCGCGCGGTACCCGGCTACAGACCGATGCCGATCCTGTTCAATGAGGACGACCACGAAAAGTTCGACCAGCCCGAAAACAACGTTGCCGCCGCCGTGGCCGAGCATGTCTCATGGGGGTGGTTTGATTTCCGCCGGCACGGTGAAGGATTTGAACAAGGCTACCAATCGCCGCCTGTAAACTGGAGCATCAGCAGCGATCGCAAACGCGGATTCTTCCACCTGCTCGCGGAGATCACCGGTGCGGCGGCCGAGCGCGAGAAGTTCCAATGATTGGAGAATTGTGGCAGCGAAAGTTCCAATGATTGGAAATGACCGGAAACATCGAATGAAACGAAAAACATTGCTGACGCTCATCACACTGCAACTAGCCGCGGCGGGCGCGATGGCGACGCACGCGATCGAGCCTGTGGACAAAGAGTTGATCCCAGAGGCGCGCGGGGTTCTGCATTATCTCGAATCGGTTTATGGCAAGAAGACGCTGGTCGGGCAGAACAAGACGGGCGATGCGAAGAAGGCGTTTGAGGCGAGCGGCAAGTGGCCCGCGATTGTCAGCGTGGATTTGTGCGGATGGTCGAAGGAGAAGTGGGACGCGGGCTACAAGCGCAACATTCAGACCTCCGTGGATGCGCAGAAGGCGTGGTGGAAGGAGCGGGGCGGGATCGTTTCGATGGAGTGGCACTGGGCGAATCCAATGGGCACCGGCGGCGATTTCAAGAATACGCAGCCGAAGAAAGGCGAGCGCCCGGATGTCGGGAAGATGGTGACGCCGGGAACGGCAGAGTTCACCGCGGCGATGGAGGACATGAAGCGGCACGCCGATTATCTCGAGCAGCTTCGCGATGCGCATGTGCCGGTGCTCTGGCGTCCGCTTCACGAAATCGAGGGCGGCTGGTTTTGGTGGACGGATATGGAGACGCCGGAGAACACGGCGAAGTTGTGGCGGATGATGTTCGAATATCTGGTGAAGGAACGAAAACTTCACAATCTGATCTGGGTCTACAGCAGCGCGCTGAAGGCTGGCGACAAGGACAAGGACGTTGAGGCGATTGCGTACCGGCAGCGATTCTATCCGGGCAGCAACTACGTGGACATCGCGGGCATCGACATCTATGTGAACAAATGGTTCGGCTGGCCGGACTATCGCGAGAGTGCCTATCCGAAGGCGTACGAAATCATGACGAAGGTCGCGCCGGGCAAGATGCTCGCGCTGTGCGAATGCCAGGGCATTCCCAATCCGGATCTCATCGCGAAGGACGGTCCGCACTGGCTCTATTGTCTGCCGTGGTACGTCGGCTCGAAGCCGGACTGGAATCCGCCGGAGTGGGTGAAGCAGGTGTATCCGCACGAGCAATTGGTGACGCTGGACGAACTGCCGAGGTTTGAAAAATGAACCTTTTCCTGCAGGTTAACTTGGTCGGCCGATTGGCCCGCATGGGGACAAAATTCCAATGGTTGGAAAATTACGGCTGCGATTCTTCCAATCATTGGAAATGAACAGAACGTCGGAGAAAACCCGCTGAGGGAAACAGAATGAGCCACGCACACACGCGCCTGTTCGTCGTCCTTGCTTTGTTGCTGTCGAGCCAGCTGCTCGTAGCGCGCGCCCAGTCAAACGCCACGCATGAGGCGAGATCGCGGCAGGAGGTTCTGGATAACTGGCAGAAATCGCGGTTCGGCATTTTTATGCACTGGGGTCCGAGCTCCGTGCTTGAACTTGGCTCCGGCAGTTGGAGACGGGCGGACCGGCCCAACCCGCAGACGAACAAAACGCAGGCTGAGATTCCCGCAGCGATTTTCAGCGGTGAGTATCTGAAATACAAGGGCCAGGGCGGCGTTCCGCACGTGGTCTATGACAACCTTTTCCACGTCTTCAATCCGACGAACTTTGACGCCGGGGCGTGGGCCAAACTTTTCAAGGAAGCCGGTGCCGGCTACATCATTTTCACGACCAAGCACCACGACGGGTTCTGCATGTATGCGACGAAGACGCAGGACTACAACATCATGAACACGCCCTTCAGGCGCGACATCACCAGGGAGCTCGTTGATGCGTGCCGGGCGGAAGGAATCCCGGTGATCTTTTATTACTCGCCCGTGGATTGGTGGAACCCGGAGTTCAGGAGCGGACGCAAGGACACCTCCTATGTCGATAGCCATTTTCTGCCGCAGGTCGAGGAACTGCTGACGCAATACGGTCCGATTGATGGTTTGTGGTGGGATGGTGGCGACATGTCGAAGGCGGTTGTGAAGAAGACACTCGATCTGATCGACAAATATCAGCCGTGGATCATACAGAACGGGCGACTGGGGGACGGCGCGGGCGGACAATTCGGCACCCCGGAGCAATCGCTGGGCGAGTTCAACATGAAGCAGCGCTGGGAAAGCTGCATGACGATGACCGGCGATTCATGGTTCTGGAATGGCGGCAAGAATTACAAGAGTTCCACCACCTGCATCCGATTCCTGATCGCCTGTGCCAGCGGTGACGGCAATCTGGCGCTGGATGTGGGCCCGCGCGCGGACGGGAAAATCGATGATCGCGCCGTCGCCAATTTTCGCGACATGGGACGCTGGCTGGACCAATACGGACAGACCATTCGTGGAACACATGGTGGTCCCTACAAACCTGGAATCTGG
>CAIVKH010000215.1 GCA_903906425.1 uncultured bacterium | reverse complement strand
GAGCGCGAGCAGCAGCAGCAACTTGAGGGCGGTCCAAGGGCTGAGAACATTGGTCGAAACGCCATACGCGCGCGGACGGTTGTTCCACTTTCTGACGTCAAGGCCGTAGTTCTGGCCCGTCAGTTTCACCAACTCCTCCAGAGCGGCATCGCGCACGCCTTCGACAGAACCGGGAAGTTCACTGATCAGCAAGCCGACGCAGCGGTCATCCCCGATCTGGCCCAGCGCGCGGACGACTTTCAGGCGTACGCCGCTGTCGCTGTCGGCCAGCAGCGGAACGATGCCGTCGAAGGAATTTGTTCCGCACAACCGAAACAGCATCTTGACGGCCAGCCCGCGCGATGCCGCATCGGGGCGGTGCAACATCGGCACGACCGCGGGCAGGATGGCAGGGTCATCAAATTTTTCCAGCAGGTCGGTGGCGATTTCACGGATGCTGCGCTCAGGGTCATCGATCATTGCGGTCAGCGCGGGATACGTTCTCGGATCGCGGCGGCGCATGAGCGTCATGAAGGCAGAAAAACGGATTGTGGGATCGAGGCTCTTGAGAGCGGCCAGCATCTGGTCGGTATTGCCGCGCTCGTACACCGGCTGCGCGGTGAACTCAACCGGCATTTCAACCAGATCGCGGCTTTGCGCAGGCGTTACACTGGCGGACAAAAGCCCGATCGCGAAAAGAAAGACTGTTCGTTTCAACATGCGGACCTCAATGTCGAGATCATCATGGCGATATTCCAAAGTCAACCGCTCTTTGGGAAGAGCTCCTTGGAAATGCCGCGCGGCGTCGTGGAATGGCTTGGCGCGCGCGGAGCAATCTGCCAACTTGCCGGGCCATGCACGACAAATTCGACCTAGAAAAACTGCTGCTCGATGTCTTCGCGCCCGAGACACGCGAGCGCGTCGCCGTTCTCACCGACCTGCCCCACGACCCGTGGCACGACCACACCGACTGGCGCGACCGCCGCATCATGGCCGAAGAATGGCGGCAGGCGTTTGAGCGCCTCGGACTCAAAACGCATCCACTCGTCGCCTATTCTTGCACCGGCGCGAGCAACTCAGATCTGCCCGAATTCGGCGACATGGCCGGCCAGCGCGTCCGGCTCGCCCACATATTTGCCGAGACGGAAATCGCCGTCGCGATGACGCAATTTTCCGCCACCGCGCCGCTGATGGCCTTCACGAAAAAGCTGCCACATTTTCGCGCTGCCTCGATGCCAAATGTTTTGAGACGGATGGAAGAATCCGCGCTCGCCGCCGACTACCGCGCCGTGGCGCGCAAGTGCCAGATTCTCGCCGAACGCCTGAACCGCGCCGAATCCGCCGATGTAATTTTTTCCACCGGGCACAAATTTTCATTCGATCTCCGCTTTCGCAAAGCACACGGCGACGACGGCCGGTGCCTCGCCGGCCGCGAACATCGCGTCATCAATCTTCCCAGCGGCGAAGCGTTCATCGTGCCGTACGAAGGCGAACAGCCCGGCGAACCGAGCCGCACCGCCGGACAAATTCCCGTCGGCTGGAAAGGCCAGCTTGCGATTTTGCGCGTCGAGGCCAACCGGATCGTCGAGGTCGAAGGCGACGACGAGCACTCGAAAAAATTGCGCGACCATTTCGCCGTTGATCCCGTGCGGCGAAACATCGCGGAACTCGGACTCGGCTGCAACGACCGAGCCATCGTCACAGGCAACGTCCTCGAAGATGAAAAAGCCGGAATGCACTGGGCCTATGGCCGCAGCGAGCACCTCGGTGGCGTCACCGGCCCAGACAAATTTTCGAGTCCCGCGAACGTCGTCCACAATGACATCGTCTATGCCAAAGGATGCCCCGTCGAAATCCGCAGTCTCGTGCTGAACTACAAAGCCGGCGGCAGCGAGGAAATCATGCGCGACTGCGCGTACACTGTGTTTTGAAATGACCCAAGCGCCCACCAGATTGAAGATCGGCCTCGTGCAGATGAGCTGCTCGCCGCAGCCAGCGCGAAATCTCAAGCGCGCCATCGCGATGATCGAAGATGCCGCGAAGAAAGGCGCGAAGCTGGTTTGCCTGCCGGAACTTTTCCGGTCGCAATATTTCTGCCAGCGCGAAGACGCGTCACTCTTCGATCTTGCCGAAACGATTCCCGGGCCGACAACCGACACGCTGACGAAGCTCGCGAAGAAACTGAAGATCGTCCTCATCGCGCCGGTCTTCGAAAAGCGCGCGGCGGGGCTCTACCATAATTCCGCCGTCATCATTGACGCCGATGGATCGATTTGCGGGCAGTACCGAAAAATGCACATTCCCGACGATCCGGGTTATTACGAAAAATATTATTTCACGCCCGGCGATCTCGGCTTTCAGGCGTTCGACACCGCCACCGGCCGTGTCGGCGTTTTGATTTGCTGGGATCAGTGGTTTCCCGAAGCCGCACGGCTCACGGCGATACAAGGCGCAGAAATCATTTTTTATCCGACCGCCATCGGCTGGCACCCGCGCGAAAAATCGCAGGCCGGCGAGCAGCAGCGTGACGCGTGGCGGACGGTCCAGCGCGGCCACGCCATCGCGAACGGAACTTTTGTCGTCGCGGTGAATCGCACCGGTCTGGAAGTTTTCAATCCCGGAACCGACGGTCTTGAATTCTGGGGAACATCATTCATCGCCGATCCTTTCGGCGTTGTCCTCGCTGAAGCGGGCACGGATCGCGAAGAAGTGATCGTACAGGAACTCGATTTGAATCGAAGCGAACAAGTCCGCCGCGGCTGGCCGTTTCTCCGCGACCGGCGGATTGATGCCTATGGCGAAATCACCTCACGCTTTTCGGGCAGCAAATGAAAACGCCTTTCGAAAATGGATATCGAATGCCCGCCGAATGGGATCGCCACGAGGCAACCTGGATCGGCTGGCCGCATTATCTGCAGGACTGGCCGGGCAAATTTCATCCGGTGCCGTGGGTCTTCGGCGAAATGGTCCGGAAAATCGCACTCGGAGAAATCGTCCGCATTCATGTGAACAATGCCGCACACGAAAAAACCGCGCGGCGCATTTTGACGAAGGCCGGCGTTGATTTGTCCCGCGTCGAATTTTTGCGCGGGAAAACGAACCGGAACTGGACGCGCGATTTCGGTCCGATCTTCGTGAAGAACAAAAAGAAGATTGCGGTGCTGGATTATCAATTCAACGCGTGGGCGAAATACGAGGACTGGCAGCTCGACAACGCCGTCTCGACGCGCGTCGCCAAATTTCTCGGCGTCCGAAAATTTCCGGTACGGTTCGGCAACCACGATATCGTGCTTGAGGGTGGCGCGGTCGATGTGAACGGGAGCGGAACGCTGCTGACGACCGAGCAATGTTTGCTTCAACAGGAAGTTCAGGTCCGCAATCCGGGGCTTTCGCGCGATGACATGAACCGGGTCTTCCGCGATTTCTTCGGCGCGCCGAATGTCATCTGGCTGAAGAACGGAATTGCCGGCGACTACGACACGCACGGCCACGTGGACGATCTTTGCCGGTTCGTGAATCCGACAACGGTTGTTTTGTGCAGCGAGAAAAATTGGAAGGACGAAAACTTCGCGCCGCTCCAGGAGAACCGCGAAATTTTGCGCGACGCCCGGCTGGAAGACGGCTCGAAAATTCAGATTGTCGAACTGCCGATGCCGGGGCCGCTCTTTTTTGACGGCCGCCGGCTGCCGGCGAGCTACGCGAATTTTTATATCGCCAACGCGGCGGTTCTCGTGCCGACGTTCAACGATCCGAACGATCGCATCGCGCTGGGAATTCTTGCCGAGTTGATCAGCGACCGGCCCGTTGTCGGCATTCACGCGGTGGATTTGGTTCTCGGCCTTGGCGCGGTACATTGTCTGACGCAGCAGCAGCCAGCCGTCTGAAAATTTGCGGCAAATTCGAAAGAAACATGTAAAGTCTCCGGCCTTTTGAAATTTGAAGGAAGCATGAAACGAATATTGATCCTGGCGGTTATTGCGGTCTTCGCGCGCGCGGCGCTGGCGGACGGCGTGTCGGATGGCGTCGCGGAAGTGACGGGAATTTTTCAGCAGAACAATTTGAAGATTGATGACGCGGCGGCGCGCAGGGCGATCATCCTGGCGATTGCGCGCACGGCCGATCCGAACGCGGACATTGTTGCCGAAGGCGTGGCGAAGCACCGCCTTGACGAATTGTCCGGGCAGGATTTTGCGTCGGGCTTCCGGCTGAGTATTTCGAACGGGCTTCCGCTCGTGCTCGAAGTCACGCCGGACGGACCTGCGGCGAAGGTGGGGCTGGCGAAGGGCGATGTCATCACGGCCATCGGCGAGACGAATTCGTTTGATCTGATCACGCTGCCGGATGCGATTCACGCGACGCGCGGTCACAAGCCGGACAAAATTGACCTGCAATATCGCCACACGAACAGCGTGCCGATTTCGACGTCGCTGACGCTGGCGCTGCTGCCGCTGCCGCCGATCGAATGTGCCGAGACGCTGCCGAACGGAATTTTTTACATCAAGGTCAACGGTCTGTTCGCCAGCGGCGGCGAGGCGGTGGCCGAAGCACTGCGCGGCTGGACGGCCAAGAGCCGCAGCGGCGTGATCCTCGATCTGCGCGGCGCGACGGGCGACGACATGGAAAGCGTGAAGGCCGTCGCGAGTCTCTTCGCGAAAGACGGCAGCCTGCTCTTCTCCGTACGCGACCGCAGCGACAGGGATCAGAAAAAGGTCAAGGCCGCCGACGGAAAGCCGCTCGGCGTGCCGGTGATGGCGCTGATTGACCGCGACACGCGCGGCGCATCGGAACTGCTGGCCTCCGTGCTCAACGACAGCGTGAAAGGCGCGATGCTCGTCGGCCGCATTTCGCGCGGCGACCCGCTGGTGCGCGAATATGTGCCGTTGAAGTCGGGCGACCTGCTGTACATGGCGACGCGCCAGATCGTGACGGCCGGCGGCACGCACTACGACGGCCGCATCGGCGTGAAGCCCGACATCCAGGCCGGCGGACCCGCCGCACAGCAGCCCGAATATGACGCCGAGCCGGTGGCCGACCGCCGTCAGTTGCTCGACCAGGAGATGCAGGACTTCGCGCTGCGCAACCGCATTCGCGGCGATGCCGCGCTGCGACGCGCGGTGGACGTGCTGCTCGGCCTCAAGGCACTGAACATTGGCGCGGGAGAAATCCAACATGGCGGCCGGACCGACAACTGAAACCGTATTTTCCAATGATTGGAAATTGCGGTGACGTAAACTTCCAATGATTGGAAAAAGTCCGCGGATCGCGGAGGGTGATCGCAAAATAAATGTCTGAACCGAAAAATATTTTGTTCGTCTGCACCGGGAACGTCTGCCGCAGCCCGATGGCGGAGGCGCTTTTTCGCGCCCGCGCGGCGGGCCGCGTAAATTGGACGGCAACGTCGGCGGGCACGGCGGCGATCTGCGGCGAGCCGGCGACGGAGGAAGCGGTCGTGGCGCTCGCGGAAGCGGGCGTCGATCTGAAGGGCCATCGCAGCCAGCCGGTGTCACCGGAGCTGGTTGCGCGGGCGGATTTGATTTTGGTAATGACGCAGCGCCATCTTGAGGAATTGCTATTGTTCTTTCCGAAGGCGAAGGGAAAAATCCGGCTGCTGCGCGGATTCGGTTCGTCGCCGGAGGCGGGCGTTCCCGATCCGATCGGCATGTCGCTGGACGTGTACCGGCGCACGCGCGATGTGATTGATGGCGCCATTGCGGATGTGGTTTTACATTTGCTGAAGAGCGAGCCGGCGCCGGCGGCAAAACCGGCGGAGGAAAAAAAGTTGAAGATTGCAATCGGAGCGGACCACGGCGGTTTCGAGTTGAAGGAAGCGGTGAAAAAGTCGCTGGCTTCCGGGTCGTTCGAATTGACCGATGTCGGCACGGATAGCAAGGAGTCAGTGGATTATCCGGACTTCGGCGCGGCCGTGGCGAAGAAGGTGGCCGAAGGCGAAGTCGAGCAGGGCGTGCTGGTCTGCACGTCCGGCGTCGGCATGAGCATCACGGCGAACCGTTTTCCGGGCGTGCGCGCCGCGCTGTGCGTCACGCCGAAGATGGCGGAGATGGCGCGGCGGCATAACGACGCGAACATCCTCGTGCTCGGCGCGAACTCGACGAAGCCGGAGGAAGTGCCGGCGATTTTGGAAGCGTGGAAGAATGCAAAATTTGAAGGAGGCCGGCACCAACGCCGGGTTTTGAAAATGGACAGATATGCCGAAGACGCCATCGCACTGAACTCAGTCAAACAAACCGATCCCGAAATTTTCGAGGCGATCCGCAAAGAGGAAAAGCGCCAGCGCGACAACCTCGAACTCATCGCGTCGGAAAACTACACGAGCCGCGCTGTGCAGCAGGCGTGCGGCTGCGTGATGACGAACAAATATGCCGAGGGCTATCCCGGCAAGCGCTGGTACGGCGGCTGCGAAGCGGTGGACATCGCCGAGCAACTTGCGATTGACCGCGCCAAAAAATTGTTCGGCGCGGAACACGCGAACGTCCAGCCGCACTGCGGCAGCTCCGCCAACATGGCCGTCTATTTCGCGATGCTCCAACCCGGCGACACCATTCTCGCGATGAACCTCGCGCACGGCGGTCATCTCACGCACGGCCACCCGATGAATTTCTCGGGCCGCTTCTTCAAGATCGTCCCGTACGGCGTGGATCAGAAAACGGAGACGATTGACTACGACGAACTCGCGAAGCTCGCGCGCGACAACAAGCCGAAGCTGATATGCGCCGGTGCCAGCGCCTATCCGCGCATCATTGATTTTCCGAAGCTGCGCGCGATCGCCGATGAAGTCGGCGCGCTGCTGATGGTGGACATGGCGCATATCGCGGGCCTCGTCGCGGGCGGCGTGCATCCGAGCCCGGTTCCGTATTGTGATTTCGTCACGACCACGACGCACAAGACGCTGCGCGGCCCGCGCGCAGGCCTGATCCTGTGCCGCGAAAAATATGCGGCGGACATCAACAAGCAGGTCTTCCCCGGCATTCAGGGCGGCCCGCTGATGCACATCATCGCCGCCAAAGCCATCTGCCTGCTCGAAGCCTCGCAGCCCGCGTTCAAGGAATACGCGCAGCAGATCGTGAAGAACGCGAAGGTGCTCGCCGAGACGCTCGCGAAAAACGGACTGCGCATCTGCTCCGGCGGAACCGACAACCATCTCATGCTCGTGGATCTCTCGCCGATCAACGTCACTGGCAAAGACGCCGCACACGCGCTCGACCACGCCAGCATCACCGTCAACAAGAACGCGATTCCGTTCGACACGAAGAGCCCCTTCGTGACATCGGGCATCCGCATCGGCACGCCGGCGGTCACCACGCGCGGGATGAAGGAAGCCGAGATGGTACAGATCGGAGACTGGATTGCCCGGGTGCTCAAGAGCATCGCAGACGAAAAAGTCATCGCAGAAGTGCGCGCCGAAGTCTTGGCACTGACCGCGAAGTTCCCGGTGCCGTAACGGGATCAAATCGGACTCATCGCAGGACATGTTGCATGGATGTATTGAGCGATGATTTCGTCCACAGGGATGAATGTTTCGTTCTGTTGGTCGATGGATTCAAGGTGTTGAGCGATGATTTAGTTCTTTTGGTCGATAGATTCGTTCTGTTGGTCGATTAGTTCGACCAGTTGGTTGATTATTTCGTCCTTAGGGTGTAATAGATCGTTCCGTTGCTGCATCAGAATGCGGCGTGGACAGATCGAATTGATGAAAACACCAGCAAAACCGATGAAAATCGCGAGAGGAGTCAGACCATGACCATTGCAGCCGTGAAAAAAGCCAATGCCAACGTGTACCCGCCGATGGCAACCGTCGCCACGGTCCTGGGCAGCATCACCCGCTGGCTGATGCTCAGGATCATGACCGATGGAGAGGCCTATGGCTCAAGCGACCTCGCGTCCATGATCGGCATCAACGCGTCGGCGGCCTATCAGCACATGGCCGTGTTGCGCGAAGCGGGCATTGTCGAACCCTACCGCGGCCGGCTCTACCGGATCACCCGCGCGTACCTGCCCGAACCGGGCAAACCGCTCGTCGATCTCGGCCACTGCCTGCTGCGCCTGGACGTGCAGCCGGCCGCGCCCCCGGCGTGATGCATTTTTTATGGAGCGACGGCGTCCCCGCCGTCGTGTGATGGCG